>JBKCVH010000304.1:0-2991 GCA_046317675.1 Burkholderiales bacterium | reverse complement strand
CAAGGCCGCTGGGCTCATGCATGAGGCCAAGGAGGACGTGCTGGCCTTCCGCCACTTCCCCAAGGAGCACTGGAAAAAGATCTGGAGCACCAACCTCCTGGAGCGGGTCAACGAGGAGATCAAGCGCCGTACCAGGGTCGTCGGCATCTTCCCCAATGACCCCGCCATCACTCGCCTGGTGGGGGCGGTGCTGCTGGAGCAACACGAGCACTGGCAGCTGGAGGGCCGCCGCATGGTCTCCGCTGAGAGCATGGCCGCCAGCCCGGAGCTCGGCGACATCCCCACCCTGCAGGCCCTCGGCGCCTGAGAAGGGCAGCACGCAGGCCCCAGGTGATCGAGGCAGCAGCGCCCCCACTGGGCGCAGCGGCCTTGATCACCGCCCGGGGCCGGCCGCAGTACCCCTTGGCTGCAGAGATCATTCCAGCTCACAACACATCCGCGATCGGACGAAAGACTTGACAAGACAATCGTCCAGATTCATCGTGGCCGCATGAGGCGCATCTGCACCTCCGGAATGGCAGCTGGTCATTCCACCCCGTTCACCCTCTGATCAGGGCATTCGGGCCTTGGATTTTACACCACGCGAAGGGACGCGGCCCGAAGAATTTCTCTTAAGCGGTCGCGCTCAACTCTGGCATTCTTCAAGCTCCACTCGCCCGGATTCTTGCCGTGAGGACCTATTTGGTAGTCTCTAACCGTTACATCTCTTCTTGGAGGAAACCTATAACGAAAAAGGAAGTAGCGGCGGCCAGTGGGGTGACCGATAACCAACACCGAACCAACTCAGAAAATTACCGGTTTTGCTTTTGCGATCTTTCAGCTCGCACCAAACAAAAACCTTAAGCCCCCATAACGTGCTTTCGGGAGACTGCATAAGACCGGACCGTGCTGCATAAAAACGCTGCTCGTGGCGCGTGCAAGTGCCTGATCTGTCATGCGTTCCCCCTTCATTTAACTGTTGTTTCACCCAGGTCAAAACTGAGCCCTAAATCGGCCGGCCTAGCGAGCGCACTGCAAGCCCCGCACCGACCGCTGGAGGCCATCATGCCGACCGTCCTGCCCGGCCCCGGGACCGAGTTTGCCGCAGCACCGCGGGGTGTGCTCAGGCTGCTTTGGCTTGTGTTCAAGGTGAGCGAGCCGCTACGTGGCCCTTTCTGAGAAGTAGAGATGGTTCATCGGGTGGGGCGGTCCGCCTTCTGGGGGTGAACCGCCTTTTGCCGGCCCGGGCGCGAGCGGGCGCAGGCGGCCCGACCAACGGCTCATATCCCCAATCTGCAGTTCATCGCCCCGCCGCGACGGCCTGTCACAGGCGGGGAGCCGGCTCCAAAGTGCTCCGGCATAGTGTGCTACATCACCAACACACCACGGAGCCGAGCCCATGCAAACCGCTTGGAACGACACTGCCCCGATCTACCGACAACTGGCCCAGCAACTGGCCGGTCAGCTGATTGAGGGTGACCCGCCAGAAGGCGCGCCGATGCCCTCGGTGCGGGTGCTGGCGCAGCAGTACTTGATCAACCCGCTGACGGTGAGCCGTGCGCTGCAGTCTCTGGTGGATGAAGGCTTCTTGGAACCGCGCCGGGGCTTGGGGATGTACGTGACCGAGGGCGCTCGCAAGCGCCTTCTCAACAGCGAGCGAGAAGCCTTTTTGCGCGAAGAATGGCCGGTGCTGCGCGACCGCCTCAAGCGCTTGGGCCTGAGTGCCGCCGATCTGAACTGGGAGAACCGTCAATGAGCCTGATTCAAGCCAACAACCTGACGCTGCGCTATGGCCGCAGCAAGACCGCGCTCGACAGCGTTTCTTTTGAGCTGCCCAAGGGCCGCGTGGTGGGCTTGCTGGGCCACAACGGCGCCGGCAAGACCTCGCTGATGAAGGCGCTGGTGGGCCTGAAGGCGGGCGAGGGCAGCCTGACGGTGCTGGGCCGCGACCCGATGAAGGACCGCGCCGATTTGCTGACCGAGCTGAGCTACATCCCCGACGTGGCCGTGCTGCCGCGCTGGGCGCGGGTGCATGAGCTGATCACCTTGATGAGCGGCTTGCAGCCGAAGTTCAGTGCCGAGCGGGCGCGGCAGTTGCTGCGCCGCACCTCGGTGGGGCTGAACGACAAGGTCAAGAGCCTCTCCAAGGGCATGGTGGTGCAGGCGCATTTGGCGCTGATCGCCTCCATTGATGCCAAGCTGATGATCTTGGACGAGCCGACGCTGGGCCTCGATGTGATCTCCCGCAAGGGCTTCTACGAGATGCTGATTGACGAGTGGTGCGACGGCGAGCGCAGCGTGCTGATCTCCACCCACCAAGTGGAAGAGATCGAGGCGCTGCTGACGGACGTGCTGATGCTGGACGAGGGCAAGCTGGTGCTGAACTTGAGCCTAGAGGCGATTGAAAGCCGCTTCCACGCCCTGAGCCACCACCCCGAAGCGGCCGATGCCGTGGCCGCCGCCCACCCGCTGCTGCGCTACCGCGCCAACGGCGGCATGCCAGCGGCTTTGTTCGACGGGCCGCCGCCCGCGCACTTGGCCGAAGGCGGGCAGCGCTTCCGCCCCAGCCTGGTCGATCTTTTTGTGGCCCTCACGCGCAAGCCTGAGCTGGCACCCCGCAACTGAACGGGAGATTCAAATGAACTTCAATCTGACACGTTTCAAGACTTTGATGCTCCGGGAGTGGATGCAGAACCGCTGGACCTGGGCCGTGGTGGTGTTGCTGCTGCCGGTGCTGGTGTTGGTGACCCTGCCGTTTGGCACGGTGGACTTCGACACGGCGCAGCCACCGCCCAAGAGGATTGCTGGCATCGCCATTGCGCTTGGCATGCTGTCCAGTGCTATGTTGGCTTGGGCAGCCGTGCTCTTCATGGCGACCAACTTGGCGCGCCGCGATGTGCAGGATCGTTCCATCGAGTTCTGGTTGTCGCTCCCCAGCACACACACGGAGCACTTGGGCGCTCAGTACCTGATGCACGCGCTGGTGTTCCCGGTTGCAGCGCTCTTCGTGGG
>JBKCVH010000303.1:0-10077 GCA_046317675.1 Burkholderiales bacterium | reverse complement strand
AGCCGTTTGAGCGCGAAGGTGCCCTGGTGAAACGCGACAGCACGGAGATTTAACGCTACATCGACCTGTACACAATCGTCGAGCACGACGGTGTGATCTTCGGCTGCGCTGCGCTCTACCCCTACGTCGAGGCAGGCACCGCAGAGATGGCCGCCTTGACGGTGAGCCCACTCAGCCAAGGCCTGCCCAACACGCCCATGGCCAATGCAACGCTGCGCGTGGTGTCGGGCAACTTCCTGACCGCCAAACCGGTCGGCATCATTGACGGCGTGGACCACGAGCACAGCGGCTACGTCCGCCGGGTGGATGGTGTAGGCATCCAAAACGCACTGAATGCCGGCGCCGTGGTGCTCCTCTCCCCCTTTGGCTTTTCGCCCACGGGAGAGGCCTTCAACTTGATGATGGAAGACGTGGCCACCGAGACCGCCATTGCATTGCAAGCGGACAAGCTGATCTTCGTCACCGAGATTGACGGGGTGCACGAAGACCCCAACGACCCGACCAGCCCGATCGACACCGAATTGGCGCTAGCAGACGCCGAGCGCTACCTGCGCCAGTGGCCCGAGCCCGTGATGCCGAGCGATCAAGGCTTCTACCTTCGCTACTGCGTGAAGGCCTGCCGCGCCGGCGTCGACCGCTCCCACATCCTGCCCTTTTCGGTAGACGGCGCCTTGCTGCAGGAGGTCTACACCCACGACGGCATCGGCACCATGTTGGTCGATGAGAAGCTCGAAGCCCTGCGCGAAGCCACCAGCGACGATGTTTCCAGCCTCATTGCACTCATCGAGCCGTTTGAGCGCGAAGGTGCCCTGGTGAAACGCGACCGCACGGAGATCGAACGCGACATCGACCTGTACACCATCGTCGAGCACGACGGCGTGATCTTCGGTTGCGCTGCGCTTTACCCGTATGTGGAGGCCGGCACCGCAGAGATGGCCGCCTTGACGGTGAGCCCCCTCAGCCAAGGCCAGGGCGATGGCGAGCGACTGCTCAAGCGCATTGAACAGCGCGCCAAAGCGATGGGCCTGAAGAGCATCTTCGTGCTCACCACGCGCACCATGCACTGGTTCATCAAGCGCGGCTTCCAGCAAGTGGACCCGGAATGGCTACCCGAGGAACGCAAACGCAAGTACAACTGGGATCGCCGCTCGCAAGTACTGGTCAAGCCTCTTTGACTACAGTCCGCGCCTCTTAAAAGTGTTTGGAGTTCCCGATGGCCCGCACCGTTCAATGCGCCTACCTGAAGAAAGAAGCCGAGGGCCTCGACGCCCCCACCTACCCGGGTCACACGCCGCTAGGCCAACGCATTTGGAATGAGGTGAGCAAAGAGGCTTGGCAAGCTTGGCTCAAGCACCAGACCATGCTGGTCAACGAAAACCGCCTCAACCTCGCCGATTTGCGTGCACGCCAGTACCTGGCGCGGCAGATGGAGCAGTTCTTTTTTGGCGACGGCGGCGACCAACCGGTGGGCTATGTGCCACCAACGACCTGACTTAACGCAAACGCGAATCGTTCGTATTTGATAGACTTCGGACATCGGCGCACGTCGCGCCCAGTCCGGAGTTCCCATGACACTCACCCGTTTCGCCGCTGCAGCCACCGCCCTCGTTCTGTGCATCCCCGCTTTTGCACAAGAGCAGGTGCTGAACCTCTACTCGGCTCGCCACTACCAAACTGACGAGGCGCTCTACGCCAACTTCACCAAGGCGACGGGCATCCGAATCAACCGCGTCGATGCCGACGACGCAGGCATCCTGAACCGACTCAAGACCGAAGGGGCCGCGAGCCCCGCCGATGTGATTCTGTTGGTGGACGCCGCTCGCCTCTCGCTGGCGGAGAAGGACGGGCTCTTCTTGCCCATCAAGTCGGCGGAACTGGACCGGCGCGTGCCGGCGCAGTACCGCGCAGCAGCCACCCCCGAGGGGACGGCTTGGTATGGCTTCTCCACCCGAGCCCGCGTCATCGTGTTCAACAAAGCCAGCGTCAAGCGCGCTGACGTCGACACCTATGAGGACTTGGCCGACCCCAAGAACAAAGGCAAAGTCTGCACACGCTCTGGCTCGCACCCCTACAACCTCAGCCTGTTTGGCGCCCTGAATGTGCATTTAGGTGCGGCCGCCACCGAGGCTTGGCTCAAAGGCGTGGTGGCCAATATGGCCCGCGCACCCAAGGGCGGCGATACCGATCAAATCAAGGCCGTGGCAAGCGGCGAATGCCAAGTCGCGCTGAGCAACTCTTACTACTTGGCGCGCTTGATGTTATCGAGCAAACCGGAAGATCAAGCGGTTGTGGAGCGGATTGGCATCGTGATGCCGAACCAATCCAGCACCGGCACGCACATGAATATTGCAGGCGGTGCCGTGGCGCGCCACAGTAAGAACCTGCCTGCAGCCCAGCGCTTTTTGGAGTACCTGGCAAGCGACTCCGCACAGGCTTACTTTGCCAATGGCAACAATGAATGGCCCGTGCTCGCAAGCGTCAAGTTGCAAAACAAAGCACTCGATTCGCTGGGCAACTTCAAACGTGAAACCATTCCGGTGTCGGCTGTCGCAAGCAATATTGCCAAAGTACAACAAATGCTTGACCGCGCTGAATACAAGTAATTGAACTTACCTGCTTATGGTTATCATGCGGCCGTTCGCCAACCATGCATAACGAGGCAGCTGCAATGTCAACGCTCCAAGAACTGAAAGACCAACGCGACGCGCTGGACCGCCAAATCAAGGAAACCCTGCAGCGCGATCGCGCTTCAGCCATCTTGAAGGTCAAGTCCATGATGGCCGAATATGGTTTGACCATCGCCGACCTGAACGTCCGCGCCAAGGGCACTCCTGAAGGCGGTTCAAAAGTCGCGGCAAAGTACCGCAACAAGGCCACTGGCGAAACTTGGAGCGGCCGGGGCCTGAAGCCCCGCTGGCTTGCGGCCGCCATCAATAGCGGCGCAAAGATCGAAGACTTCGCGGTCTAACGAAGCCCAACTGGCCGATGGCCCACTGTCCCGATAGGGGCGGTGGGCCATCGGCGTTCTTGCCTGCCCTCTAGCCCCTAGACTGGCAGCGTGATCCCTCCCGAATTCATTCAGCAACTGATCGGCCGCCTCGACATCGTTGATGTGGTGGGGCAGTACGTCGAACTGAAAAAGGCTGGCGCCAATCTGAAAGGACTTTGCCCCTTTCACGGCGAGAAAAGCCCAAGCTTCAACGTCAGCCCAACTCGACAGACCTACCATTGTTTTGGCTGCGGAGTTCACGGCGACGCACTCAAGTTTGTGATCGAGTATCAGGGCCTCGGCTTTATTGACGCCATTCAAGAATTGGCTCGGCGCGTTGGCATGGAAGTACCCAGCGACACACGAAGCGCTGCGGAGCGCGAACAAGCCGCTGCAGTCAAAGAACAACGCAAGGGCCTCAGTGAATTGCTTCAACAAGCGAGTGATTTTTATCGCCTGCAGTTACGCGACAGCGACCGGGCTGTGGACTACTTAAAGCGTCGCGGCCTCACGGGTCGAATTGCCGCCGATTTCGGACTCGGCTATGCCCCTGCAGGTTGGCGCGGACTCGCGCGCTGCTTCCCGGAATACGGCCTTGAAGACTTAGAAACCTGCGGGCTTGTAATTGCCCAAGAAGGGGCAGAGGCTGGAGAGCAAAAGCGGTACGACCGCTTTCGCGACCGCATCATGTTTCCCATCCGAAATGTCGTCGGCGAAGTGATTGGATTTGGAGGTCGCGTGCTCGACCAAGGCGAGCCCAAATACCTCAACTCCCCCGAAACGCCGGTATTCATCAAGGGCCAAGAGCTATACGGCCTTTTTGAGGCCCGAGCACCCATTCGCCAAAAGGGATACGCCTTGGTGGTTGAGGGGTACATGGATGTCGTCGCTCTGGCGCAGCACGGCATCGGACAGGCCGTTGCGACGCTCGGCACAGCCTGCACGGCGGAGCATGTGGCCAAGCTGTTTCGCTTCACTGAGCTCATTGTTTTCAGCTTTGATGGTGACGCTGCGGGGCGGCGTGCTGCGGGACGGGCATTGCAAGCCGCCCTGCCCCACTTGAATGAACGCCGCGCGGTTCGGTTTTTATTCTTGCCGAGCGAGCACGATCCCGACAGCTATGTCCGCGAGCATGGCGCTGAAGGCTTTGAGCGGCAGGTGGAAGCGGCGTGGCCGCTCTCACGGCAGTTGGTCGCGGTGGCCAGTGAGGGCTGCCGTTTGGACAGCCCCGAAGGCCGCACCCGCATGCTCGCGCAGGGACGCCCCTTGTGGGCTCTGGTGCCCGACGGTTTGTTCAAGCGCCAACTGCTCGGCGAGTTTGCTCAACTCGCACGCCTGCCCGAGCCTGAGCTACTCCGCGCCTGGAGCGATGCCCCGCAGCGCGGCGCGCAGCACACCCCCGATCCAGCCGGCTGGGACACCGAGCGAAGCCCCGCCCGAAGGCCACGCAAGCCCAAGCCTGAGGCGCCGCGCGGCCCCCTCAGCACCCCGACCGCTGCCGACCAAGCGCTGCGGCTCTTGCTCACCCATTCCAGTTGGTGGGAGCAACTCAGCCCAACCGAGCACGAGCAACTGCTGGCACTCGAAGCCCCTCACGGACCTTTGAGCGCATGGCTCGACCGCACTCTCGCCGAGGAGGGGGCGCTGCATTGGCCAGCCCTCCGTGAGCGGCTGGCGGCCTTGCCACATCCCCTGCTCCCTGACCACGGTCCTCTGACCGAGCAGGCGCTTGATGCGCTGCCTCCGCTGGAAGCCAGCCTGGAAGACCTGCGCCGCCTGATGCCGCGGCTGTCTGGCACCGAGGACATCAGCCAGCTGCTGGGTCGCGCTGGCCTGCGCTTCCGCACCTGAGTCATTGAAGCGACAGCACACGAACAAGCCAGCGATCAGGCACAGCGAGCTGGGTAAAATATACGGTTCGCCGACCAAACCCCGAGTCGGCTATGCACCAGGAACCGAACACCCATGCCCGCCAAGAAAGCCGCTGCCAAGGTCGAAGAGGCCGTGATTGACCCGAAACCCAAAGCCAAGGCGGCTGCAGCGAGCAAAAAGGTCTCTGACGTAGAAGCCGACGACAAGCCCAAGCGGGGCCGTAAGCCCAAGGCCGAAACCGAGACCCCCAAGGCAAAAAAGCCTGCGCTTGCTGAAGACGACGAGTTGCTCGCTGACATCGAAGAAGAGCTCGAAGGCGAAGTTGAAGCCGTCGCAGAGACGGACGAAGTGGTTGAGGAAGAAAAGGCCAAGCCGCTGCGCATGAAGGTCAGCCGCGCCAAAGAGCGCGCCCTGATGCGGGAGTTCGGCCTGGACGACACGCAACTCTCCGAAGAGGAAGTTGCCAAGCGCCGCCACGAGCTCAAGACCCTGATCAAGATGGGCAAGACGCGGGGTTTCCTGACGCACCAGGAAATCAACGATCACTTGCCCGAGAAGTTGATCAACGAGGAAATCCTCGAAGCCATCGTGTCCATGCTCAACGACATGGGCATCGCCGTCTATGAGCAAGCGCCTGACGCAGCCACGTTGCTGATTCAGGGCCAGAGCACGGCGGCCGCCACCGAAGAAGAAGCCGAAGAAGCTGCGGAAGCCGCGCTGTCGACGGTGGACTCCGAGTTCGGCCGCACTACCGACCCCGTCCGCATGTACATGCGCGAAATGGGCACGGTGGAACTGCTAACCCGTGAAGGCGAAATCGAGATCGCCAAGCGCATCGAAGGCGGTCTGCAGGCCATGATGATCGCCATCTCGGCCAGCCCGACCACGGTCGCTGAAATCATCGCGATGGCCGCCAAGATCCGCGCAGGCGAATCGCAAATTTCTGACGTGGTGGACGGCTTCATCTCCGACGACGAAGCCGACGACTATGTGGCCGAAGAAGACTTCGACGAATTCGACGAAGAAGACGACGACGACGGCAACGGCGGCAGCAAAGCGCTGACCAAGAAACTCGAAGAGCTGAAGAACGCCGCGCTCGTCAAGTTTGACAACCTGTCGAGCAACTTCGACAAGATGCGCAAAGCCTTCGAGAAGGACGGCTACAAGAGCCCGACTTACAACAAGGCGCAGGCGGCCATCACCGCCGAGATGATGACCATGCGCTTCACGGTCAAGACCATCGAGCGCCTGTGCCTGATCCTGCGCAGCCAAGTGGACGATGTGCGCCGTTGCGAGCGCGAGATCCGCAAGATCGTCGTCGACAAGTGCGGCATGCCCCAGGAGCACTTCATCAAGGTGTTCCCGACCAACATCCTGAATTTGCAGTGGGCCATCAACGAGAGCAAGAGCGGCAAGCCTTACGGCGCCACCTTGGTCCGTCACCTGCCACCGGTGCAGGAGTTGCAGCAGAAGCTGATCGACATCCATTCACGCGCCGTGGTGCCGCTGGAAGACCTGAAACTCATCAACAAAAAGATGAGCGAAGGCGAACGCGCGAGCCGCGATGCGAAGAAGGAAATGATCGAGGCCAACCTGCGCCTCGTGATCTCCATCGCCAAGAAGTACACCAACCGGGGCTTGCAGTTCCTGGACTTGATCCAAGAAGGCAACATCGGCTTGATGAAGGCCGTGGACAAGTTCGAGTACCGCCGTGGCTACAAGTTCTCCACGTACGCCACTTGGTGGATTCGTCAGGCCATCACGCGTTCGATCGCCGACCAGGCTCGCACCATCCGCATTCCGGTTCACATGATCGAAACGATCAACAAGATGAACCGCCTGTCGCGCCAGCACTTGCAGGAATTCGGCTTTGAGCCGGACGCTCCGACGCTGGCCGAGAAGATGGAAATGCCGGAAGACAAGGTGCGCAAGATCATGAAGATCGCCAAAGAGCCGATCTCCATGGAAACGCCGATTGGTGACGACGATGACAGCCACCTGGGCGACTTCATCGAAGACACCAACAACACGGCGCCCATTGAAGCCGCGATGCAGGCCGGTTTGCGCGATGTCGTCAAAGACATTCTCGACAGCCTCACGCCGCGTGAAGCCAAAGTGCTGCGCATGCGTTTCGGTATCGAAATGCAGAGCGACCACACGCTGGAAGAAGTTGGCAAGCAGTTCGACGTCACGCGCGAGCGCATTCGCCAAATCGAAGCGAAGGCCATTCGCAAACTCAAGCACCCGAGCCGCTCGGACAAATTGCGCACTTACTTGGAAAACCTGTAAAGGTTGGCCAAGTAGGTCCGGGTGCAGCCCGGCCGGTGCCGTCAGGCAACGGAAGCGATTCGGTCGCGCAGCGACACAAATTGCGCACCTACCTAGAAAACCTCGAAGTCGCGCACGAACTCTCTCAAAGCCGGGCTATGCCCGGCTTTTTTGTTCCTACAGCGTGACTTGTTCACGCCCCTACACTGTCGCCTCCTCTCACCCAGACGTCATGACGCAGATCCGGCAGCACTCCGTCCTCTTCGCTGATTTACGCGGCAGCACCGCGCTGTTCGAGACGCTTGGGAATGCCGAGGCCACGTCCGTGGTCACTTACACCATCGGCCAAATGAGCCGAGCAGTGGCGGCCGTTGGCGGCCGCACGGTAAAGACACTGGGCGATGGCTTGATGGCCACTTTCGAAAGCGCCAGCGCCGCGCTGGATGCCGCGACCAGGATGCACGAGGCGCTGGAGCGTTTGGTTGCGATGGGTCGGCAGCGCGGCGCCTCCCCTGGCCTGAAAGCCTTGCGACTTCAAGTCGCTATCTCATTCGGCGAAATCGTAGAGATGTCCGGCGATTGCTTTGGCGACGCGGTGAACGTAGCGGCGCGCCTGCTCGACCACGCCGGCGATAACGAAATCTTGGTGACCGATGAGTTCCGCGCTGCTCTGGCCGCAGCGCAGCGCGCCAAATTCAGAAGCCTTGACCTCATCAACTTGCGTGGACGCGCAGAGCCCGTCCACGTGCACGTGCTCGAAGCCACCGGCCATGGCTTCGACTCTGCCGCAACCCAGTTTGGAGACGGTGGCTTTACCCCACCGGAGGCCGACGGAATTCGGCTCATTTGGCTGGATCTGGACCGAGTTTTCGACATCGGTCAGTTGCCTGTCGTGTTGGGCCGCAATGCCCAAGCGGCCTTTTGCATCACGGACGGGCGAGTCAGTCGCTCGCACGCCCGAATCGACTGGCACGCTGGCAGCTTCACGCTGACCGATCTCAGCTTCAACGGCAGCTTTGTGCGCTTCTCCGGCAGTGGCGAAGTGCTCGCCCTGCGCCGAAACTCCTGCACCCTGCATGGGACAGGCGCCATTGGCCTTGGCAGTTCGCCAGCCGACCTTGATGCCCCCGTCGTTCGTTTTGAAGTTCTTCACTTCGCAGATACCCAGCCGCATGGCAAATGAATTCCAGCACGGCCTTGTCAAAGGCCCTACCACTGCCGTTCTCTTTTGCAACCTCGGCAGCCCCGACGAACCCACAGCATCCGCCGTGCGCCGTTACCTCGCGCAGTTCCTGTCCGACCGGCGGGTGGTTGAAATCCCACGCTTGGTTTGGTGGCCCATCCTGCACGGCATCATCTTGCGAGTGCGACCCGCCAAGAGTGCGGCCAAGTACGCCAGTGTGTGGATGAAGGAGGGCGCCCCCCTCAAGGTCCACACTGAGCGTCAGGCCAAGCTGTTGCACGGCCATTTGGGCGAGCGGGGCCACAAGGTGCAAGTGGCCTGGGCCATGCGCTACGGGAACCCGGGCATCGCCGCACAACTCGACGCGCTGCAGGCCAACGGGGTCCGCCGAGTTCTTGTATTCAATGCCTACCCGCAGTACTGCGCGGCCACCGTCGCCAGCGTGATGGACGAGGTGAACCGCTGGCAATTGCGCCAGCGCTGGCTGCCCGAGCTTCGCGTCATCACCCATTACCCGGACGACGCGGGCTACATCAGAGCCCTGGCCCACAGTGTGAAAGCGCACTGGCAACGCGAGGGCCGTGGCCAAGTGTTGGTATTGAGCTTTCATGGCATGCCAGAGCGCACGCTCCACCTGGGCGATCCGTACCACTGCGAATGCCACAAGACAGCCCGCTTGCTGGCCAACCAACTGGGACTCGACCACACCCAAATCCGCGTGGCCTTCCAGAGCCGCTTTGGTCGTGCAAAGTGGCTGGGCCCGTCAACCGAGAACGTGTTGAAGGAACTGGGCGCCGCTGGAACTGAAACCGTTGATGTGATCTGTCCTGGCTTCTCGGCGGACTGCCTCGAGACGCTTGAGGAAATTGCCATGGAAGGCGCGGAGACCTTCCAGCATGCGGGCGGTAAGGCGCTGCGCTACATCCCCTGCTTGAACGATAGCCCCGAAGGCATGCGAATGCTGGCCGACTTGGCCGAGCGGCATCTTCAAGGGTGGCCCACCCAAGCGGAGCCCGATCGCGCCGAGTTGGCGCTGCAAGCCGAGCGCGCCAAGGCGCTCGGGGCTGGGCAGTGAGCAACAGCCCAACCGCCATGCGGTTGGACAAGTGGTTGTGGGCAGCACGCTTCTACAAGACACGGCAGGTGTCGGTCGAAGCCATTGAACGGCACCGCGTCGAAGTCAATGGTCAGCCCTGCAAGCCGAGCCGTGAAGTGCGGCCTGGCGACCGCATCCGCCTGCAGCAACCCGGTTGGTGGCGCGAGGTGGAACTTCTGGGCTTGAGTTTGCAGCGTGGACCGGCCCCAGTGGCCCAGCTTCTGTACCGCGACACCCCCGAGAGCCTGCACGCCAGCGCAACTGCAGCCGAACAACGCCGCCTGAGCCCCGAGCCCGCCAGCAGCATCGAACAAGGCCGCCCCACCAAGCGTGACCGGCGGCAAATGGATGCGCTGCAGCAGCCGCCCGCTTGGGATCGGTGGACGGCCGTATGGAACGATGACGTCTAGGCGGAGCCTGCGCCTTGACCCGCCGCGCTGGAAGCGAGTCTTGGGCCTGGCGGTGCTGATTCCACTGCTTTCTCCATTGGCCTTCTTTCTTCGGCCGAGACATCTAGCAGTTGCTCATGCTCAGCAGGTCACTGTGACGGAAGCGTCCGGCCAACCCACCTTGACAGCGGGCTGCCTGCTCAGTCCGATGCGGTCGGCGGTCCCCAGCGATGCGGCAGCAGCTCCTCGATCCGACTCGCCGGCTGCGTTGGCAGTCTCG
>JBKCVH010000302.1:0-2626 GCA_046317675.1 Burkholderiales bacterium | reverse complement strand
CACCAGCCTCTTGGCGGGCGACTTCGTTGCCGCCGGCGAGCATTCAGCCAAGGCAGCAACGCTTCATGCCGAGTTGCAAGAGCCTGGGGAAGCCGCTGCGCTTTTGAACCTGGCAGAAGCGCATCGCGAACTTGGCCAACTCGCGTTGGCGCAGAGCGGAGCCTTGCAAACCCTCGCCCTACTGCGCGCCCAAGGCTCTAAACATCACGAGGTCGGTGTTCTTGAGAATCTGGGGCTCATCGCACTCAGCCAAGGAAATGAAGCCCTGGCTGAGCGCTACACCAACGAAGCACTGATCCTGGCGCGTGAGCTGAAGCGCCGCGCCATGGAGGCAAGCCTCTTGCAACACTTGGCGCAAATTCTCATTGCGGCGAATCGGCTTGAAGAGGCCCATGAGGCCCTGAATGCGGCGACCCCCTTGGTGGCCGACCTGGGTGCCGAATTGCCGCAACTGGAGCTTCAAGCCACCCGCGCGCAAGCGGCCCTGGCGGCCGGCGATGCCGCGCAAGCCCAAGCCTTGCTGCGCTCGCCGCAAGACTTGCTCGCTCGCTTGGCGCATGCCCCAAGCGGCGCCACCTTGCCGCTTCCCATGTGGCTGTATGCCCTGGCCCACCGCGTGCTCGTGGCGTGCGGCAGCCCAGAAGCCGCCGCCTTGCTCAAGCGCGCCCGAGATGAATTGCGCCAGCGGAGCGAACGCATTGCCGACCCAGGCGTGCGCCAGAGCTTTTTGAACATCGCCGAGCACCAGTCCATCTTGAAGGGTTAAAGCGCCATGCGCGAAGCCGCAAGCTACGAAGCCTTCTTCCGACTCGACACCGGCACCCACACGGCGCCCATTCGGCAGCTGGAGCCCACGCCCAACGGCAGGTGTTTGATCAGCGCCGGCGAAACCACCCTTCGCGTGTGGGACCCCAGCACGCGGCAGATGCTGCGCCAGTTGCTGGGCCCCATCGATGACCGGGGCAACGGCAAGGTGCGCCGCTTTGCTGTGAGCCCCGACAGCCGCTGGTTGGTTGCCCTCAAGGACTGGACCTTGCCAACGCGCTCAGAAGGCGATGCAGGGCGGGTGACCGACGTGCAAGTTTTTGAGCTGGCCACCGGCAACCTGCAGGCCGCCTTTCGGCACCCTGGACTGCTGCATGACCTCGGCTTCAGCGCCGACGGCCAAAGCCTGGCCTGGGTGGGAAACCGCCGCCAAGGGCGCAAGCGCCAAGCCCTGCTGCAAGTGCTGCGGGCCCGAGACGTGCTCAATGCGCGGTTTGGCGAAGCGCCCACCCCTGTGGCCGAGCAGGTTTGGCACAAGGCAGCGGCTGGCGCCGACCTGCGCGTGGCACTGCGCCGGGTGCCGGCCGACGGGGCGAGTAGCAGGGCCAGCCTGTGGGCCGTGGCAGTGCAGGCCCAAGGCCAGCCGGGTGAATTGGCGTGGTTCAGCTTCCAGCGCCAAAAGGGCCTGGCCGCCGTGTGCAGCGCCGTGCCCCACACCGCCATTGAGCCCGGCACGCTGGCTTGCAGCGCCACCCACGCCGTGGTGGCCGGGCGCGGCAGCCCCCGAGCCGACGGGCGCTACGGCCAGTTTCTGCACTTCAACCACGGTGGCGATGCGCTCGGCCAAACGCTCACCGAGTCTCGGCCCTGCAGCATCAGCTTCTCCGACTCGGGGCGGCAACTGGTGGTGGGGCTTTCCATCGACACCGGCCCGAGCGACGCCCTGCCGCCAGACGACACGCAGCCGGCCCTGAGCAGCTACGGCCAGCCGGCCCCGAGCCCCGAGTTGGAGGAAGCCCCGCAGGCCATCAACGAGCCGCTGAACACCTACGACAGCCCGCCGCTCGACGCCACGGAAACGCTGGATGCCGTGGGCGCCCAAATCGTCCAAGTCAATGTGTATGCCGCTGGCGCCAGCGCCTTCGACCTGCACTGCAGCTACTTTGGCCACGACGGCAATCTCACGGCGCTCGCCCTGCTCAGCGATGGCACGGTGCTCAGCAGCGGCGGCGACAACCACGCCATCCATGCCTGGAGCGCCGAGCACCGCGTGGGCGTCTTCAAATGGGCGCTGCGAGGACTGGGCCGCACCTGCTATGCGCCGGGCATCAGCCTGGATGAAAAGCTGCTGTTTGGCGTCTTGCCGCTTCGCCTGCTGCCGCCCAACCATGCCGAGCGCCAACAGAGTTTTGACCTGCGCAGCATGCAGCTCAAGACCACCTGCCCTTCGGACGTGCAAGCCGACGACTTTGAGACCGACAAGTGGTTCATCGTGGACCAGCAAACCCAGACCCTGGAACTGCGCTACGCCCCCGACGCCTATGGCGAGCAAGCCAAGTGGGCCGACCTCACCCTCTTTGTGGGCGCCGATGATGAATGGGTTCTTTGGAGCCCGAGCGGCTATTACGACGCCAGCCCCGGCGGCGCCAAACGCGCCGGGTACCACGTCAACCGGGGCCTGGACAAGGAGGCGCTCTTCTTCCCGGCCGACCGCTTCAAGGCCTTCTACCGGCCGGACCTGATTCGCGCCATCGTCCAGCACGGCAGCGAGGCCCGAGCCCGTGAGGCGGGGGTTGATATCCCGAGGCCGAAGGTGGTCGAGTCCCTGCCGCCGATTGTGGAAATGCGCAAGAAGGGCATT
>JBKCVH010000301.1:0-5905 GCA_046317675.1 Burkholderiales bacterium | reverse complement strand
TGGCGCCCAAGGCGGTGATTGGAGCCTGCATGCACAAACTGGCGATGCTGATCTTCGGGGTGCTGCGCTCAGGCTTGCCGTTTGACCCGCGAATTGCGGTGCCAAGGGTTGACATTCAAGACGGTATCTGACCCCGTGCTTCGCAATGGGTGACCCCGTGCTTCGGCCCGCGCCGCTTGATGACGCGGGCTAAGGGCCACCGTTGAAGGGCGCTACCCAGGCAGCACGCAGGCCCTTCGGCGGCCTCAGCTCACAGGGCTTCGAAGCCATCAGCGGCGGAACGGCGGCGCAAAGCCGCGCAGTGCATCATTGCAGGCGTGCAGCTTGGCGTCGGCGCCGATCAGCGCCTTCAACTGCGCCAAGAAGGCCCGCGCGCGCTCGGCCTGACCGGTTTGCACCATCGCCGCCACGGCAGATGCAGCCTCCCTGTCGGCAAAGGACTGGGCCGAACGGAGGGCCTCAGCAGGAGTCCGGTCGCTGCTCGAAGGCACTGACAGGCGCTTGAAGGTCTCGTCGATGGCAGCCAGCATTTGCTTGGCATCGAAATGCTGGATAGCCAGCGCAGCGTTGCCCGCCGCCACCAGGGCGGGCAAGGCTTCCGACACGAACGCGGGCAAGTCAGCCGGGCGATGGGCTTGCAGCCACAGGGCGATGGCGGCACTGGCCGATGGATCGGCCAAGGTGTACTCCAGGGCCACCAAGTCGCGGGTGGCCTGCCTTGTGGCGGGGCCGCCGGCGCGAACCTGGGCAGCTGCGTGGTCCCTGGCCTCACGCAGGTCCTGCAAGGCTGGTGGATACACCTCGGCCAGGGCACGCCAGTCCGACAGTGCGAAGGAAAGGCGCACACCGCGATGCGACGGGCGGATGTTCAGTGCGTTGGCGTGGTACCAGCGGTGGTAGGCGGCGGCCTGGGCAAAGCGGCCGGCGGCCTTGTCGGCACGGGCTTGATCGCGCAAGGCGTCGAGATCGGGCTGCTCAGGCGGCGTCCAAACTGGCGGAGTTGCCAAGGGTGGTGCGGCACCGAAGCGGCCGAAGCGCGGGGCCTTGCCACCAAGGGCCTCAACGGTGGCGGGCAGGGCTGCGTCCGGGCCCAGCATCGCCCGGAGTCCAGCCACTAAGGCTTCTGCGCGTTCGCGCTCGCCGCCGTTGGCCAGAGCCGCCACGCTGGGCGCTGCATTCCCGTCAACGATTCCGTGTGCGGTGCGCAAACGGTCTTCCGCGCTCTGGTTAGGAGGGGCAAAGCGTGCTTGAGTGAATGTGTTCATCGTGCTTTGCGCAGAGCGGAGCACCTCGTCGGGGTCGATGTAAGGCAGCGCCATCGCAGCTTGGTCGGCCGCCAGCAGGGCGGGCAGGGCCAAGGACGCAAACTCACGTGCATCGGCCGGGCGACGATCCCGCAGCCAAGTGAAGGTATCGACCGTGACGCGCGGGTCGCCCAGCACCTCGTCGATGGCCGTCAGGTCCGACATGGGCCTGTGCAGTCCGTGACCACCGGCACGCACCTTGGAGGCAGCGCGGTCGCGGGCATCGCGCAGGTCGGCGAGCGCCGGGGGGTACTTCTCGGCCAAGGCGCGCCATGCGACCAAGGCAAAGGAGAGCCGAACGCCGCCGTGACTCGGGGCAAAGGTGGTGCCGTGCTCGTGGTACCAGCGATGGAACCCAGCCGCGCTGGCCCAGTCGCCCTTCACGATGGCCTCATTGGCCTTGTTAAGCATGACGTCCACCGCGGCGGCCGACGGCGTGGCCCATGGCGTCGGCTGGGCCACGGCAAGCCCGCTGCAGAGAAGCAATGAAAACAGCCAGCGAGACGGCTTGGCTTGGATACGTTTTGGAATCATGAACTCTCCCTTGCGCCGCCTCTGGCTTGGGCGGTGGCGGGCGGCATTGTGTCCGCACGGGAGTTCGGCAGCGGGCGTTTGGCAGGCGCGGTGGTGAGGCAACCCCAGTCCGGTGCGGGAGCTGGCTTGCGCGAGCGGGAACTAGGCCCGCCGCCTGCCCATGTGAAGCCCAGCAGTCACCGCCTGAAGAGGCGGCGGCCGCTGCTGGGCCCAAGCCTCAGTCGCTACCGGCCTCGCTGCTGCGCAGCCAGGTGTACGAGACCCCCAGCCCAAAACTGAAGCCATTGGTGTCGCGCACCAAAGGGCTCGCCTTGTTGGCGGCACCGGCCACGCTGTCGAAGCGGGTGAAGCCGAACATTTGCCAGTCGCGGCCCAGGCTCTTGCTGAAGCTGGCGCTCAGGCGGGTGGTCAAAAAGCCCGCTTTGGCCGCGTAGGCAGGGCGGTTGGCCCGGGCGTAGCGGGGGGCTACGCCGTAGAAGGTGTCGCCGAGTTCCCGGTCACCAAACACCAGGGAGCCGGAAAAACTCGTGCGCCAGCCACCCGCGCTGCGGCGCTGGTAGATGAGCTCGGGCTCAGCCGCCCAGCCTTTGTGGCTGCCGCCATCGCTGAGGTCAAACACCGCGCGCACGGGCAACTCGAACTTGAGCTTGCCATTGCCGGGTGCTTCGCCAAGCTTCCAAACGGCCAGCGGGCCGAGTTCGACCAAGGTGCCCAGGCGGGGCATGCCTTCACGAGCCCGCAGGCCGCCGCGGTCGGCGCCCAGGGAACCGGCCACGCTCAGGTCCAGCTCGAAGTTTTCGGTGCGCAAGGCGCGCAGGCCGGTGCCGTCTTCGTCGGCACGCAGCCACTCGCCTCGGTAAATGAAATAGGGCACTGCCGCAGCGCGGTTGACTTGCTGGTCACTACCCGGATAGGCCTGCTGGCTGATGCCCAGGGTGGCCACCCCCAGCTCCCACTTGGGCTTGGCCGGCCGCGCCTCGGAAGGGGCTTGCTGGGCTTGGGCGGCACCCGCCAGGGCCAGGATTAGAACGATCAGTCGCATTTCAAACTCCACAGTTCAATGTCGGCAGTTTGCCTGAATTTCCGCACTCGAAAGGCTTTTTGGCGGAGGCCTGCACGCCGTGAGGCTTTTCCACGCCGGGGCGGCTCATGGCCTGGGCAAGCTCGCCCCTTCAGCGTTCTTCCAGGCAGCGCGTGCCAGTTCGGCATGGCGCTGGCTCTCATCGCGCGCGCCGCGCAGCTCGGCGGCTTGCGCTTGGACTTGGTGGGTCCAGGCGCTGGGGCCGTTCAGGCGCAGGGCTTCGGCGAGTTCCTTGTTGGCTTCATCCAGCTTGCCGCTTTGTAGCAGCGCGCCGGCCAGGGCCAGGCGGGCGCCACCGCCCAGGAGGGGCGGGTCGTTGCCAAATTCGTCGTCCAGCTCGGCGGCATTGCGCAGCAGCGCGACCGCGTCGTCGTGCCGGCGCTCGCTGCGCGCGATGCTGCCGGCCAGGGTGTCGTGGGCCTGCGTCATGAGTTTGGCGGGCAGGGCCTCGCCGTACATCATGGCGTTCTGCAAACTGGGCTGCTTTCGGATTTGCGCGACGCGGGCCAACTCGGCTTGGGCTTGCTCGATGCGGCCGGTGCGCGCATAGGCCATGCCGCGCGCGAAGTGGCCGTAGCCCTCCAGGAGGCCGATGCCCGGGTTGGATGAAGTTGTGGGCACGGGCACGGGCTCGGCCAGCACGGCATCCCAGCGCTCCAGGCGCACCAGGGTGACCAAGGGCAGCAGCTTGGCGTACTCACCGGAGGCCGTGGCCTTTTGGCCAAAGCGCTCGGCGTAAGTCCGGGCGGTGCGCAGCGACAGCTCGGTGCGCCCTTCCATCAGGGCCGAGTACCAGAGGAAGTGCAGGTGGTGTGCGTCCCAGCGGGCACTGCGCTGCACGCCCTGGGCTTTGAGCGTGGCGTCAAAGCGCTTTTGCACAGCCAAGGCTTGTTCGTTGGCCAGGCTGCCATCGGCGAAGCGGCCAATGTTCTTGTAGATGTGGCTGCCCATGTGCACGAGGTGCGGCGCCTCGGGCGCGACGGTGCCGAGTGCGTCAGCGGCGGGCTCGGCGTCGCGCGGGTTGGGGGAGTGCTCGGCCACGTGAACATAAAAGTGCAGCGCGCCGGTGTGCTGGGGGTGCTTTTGGGTGGTGGCCGCTAGGCGCGTGATCACGTCACCCACGGCGCCGTTGGCCTGGCCGGTTTTGGGGTCCCACCAGTTCCAGGGCATGGTGCTCATGACGGCGTCGGCGTAGAGGGTCACCACGTCGGGGTCGTCGGGGTACTGGGCCACCACATCGGTCATGGCAGCGGCATAGGCGAGCTCTTGCGGGTCCACCTTTCGGTCGGTCTTGCGGGTGCTGCACAGGGCGCTGCCCTGCGCTTCGTAGGTTTTCTGTGAGCGCGAATCGGCGCGGCCATAGCGAACGGCCATGGCCTGAATGAGCGCGCGCTCCATGGGCGTGGCGCCCCCGGCGGCGGCTTGCGCACGCGCAATGAAACGGCGAATGTCACGCTCGGGGCCACGGTCGCTGTTGTTGATGTTGGGCCCCAGCGCGTAGGCCACACCCCAAGCGCACATGGCGCAGCTGGGGTCGCGCGCCAGCGCCGCACGGAAGACGCGCACAGCCTCTTCGTGCTCAAAGGCGTAGGTCAGCAACAGGCCTTGGGCAAACCAAGCCCGGGCCTGCTCGTCTTGCGCGGTGACCTTGAAGCTGGAAGTGCCCAGGCCCGGCATGGGCGCGATGGTCTGCGCCGGCTGGGTGTCTTCGATCGAGGAGCAGGCCATGAGCAATGCGGCGCACAGGGCAAGGCCGCAGAGCGCTCTCGGCGCGGGCATGGAAAAAGGCATGGCGGGTTCCAGCTTGGTGGCGATGGGTTGAGCCGCCGCAGGATAGTCCGTTCAAACTGCGGCGCTTGGTGAAACTGGGGGCAGGCCTTTCCCTATCCCCAAGCAAGGTCATTGGCCCTACGCTGCATTTCCTTCGCCGAATGGAGATGCCCCATGCGCTGGCTCTTGGGAATTGGGCTTTTGCTCTGGGGCCTTGCATCTGCCGCACAGGGCGATGCAAGCCAACTCATCGCCGAAGGTCGCTCACTGCGCGACAGCGGGCGCTTGTACCAAGCCGCCAACCCCAGTCCGGCCCAGCGCTAAGAATCAGAAGTGGGAAGTGGGAAGTGGGAAGTGGTTAGCCTCGCACGACGGTTGAGCGGCGCCTGGAAGGCTGACCCTCGTCCTGTGAACCTCGGCAGCGCAACGCGCGCTGGTGCACCGATCACCCGTTCAGGTCCTCGAGGACTTGCGCACCCAGCAGCGAGAGCTGTTCACACAAGCGCTCGAAAACCTTTCAAGCCTTGACCCCTTCGGGAAACCTAGGGTTTGCCTGACCCCAAAGCTTGGGGCTCGAAGCGCGAGCCCGGCCAAACCCCACAAGTGCACCGGCAGAATCCGGGCCACAAAAAACAGGGGGATTCTTTGTATGTCGAACAGTGCCGACCCGCGTTACGCACCGCCTTCTGCGCAGGTGGCCGATGTACCGGCCACCGAGAGTGCGCTGGCCGAGCGGGGCATCCGCCTACTGGCCGCCATCTTGGACGGCATCGCGCTGTTCGCGGTCTATTGGGCAGTGAAGCAGATCCCGGCGATAGGCACTTGGGTTGAAGCCGAAACGGCGGCGAGCAGCACGAGCGTGCTTGGCTTTGCACCGCTGTCAACGCTCTTCAGTTTCGCCCTCTTCCTGATCGTGCAGGGCTGGCTTTTGGTGGCACGCGGCCAGACGGTGGGCAAGATGTGTTTCAAGCTGCGCATCGAGCGCAGCGACGGCAGCAAGCCCGATGCCTGGCGTTTGCTCGGACTGCGCTATGGCATCGGCTACTTGGCGGCCGTGAATTGGGTTGCTGTCACGGTCTACAGCCTGGTCGACTCGCTGCTGATCTTTCGCGACTCGCGCAAGTGTCTTCATGACTCGATCGCCGACACGCGGGTGATCCAGCTCTGAGCGCGAACTCCAGCCGCCAGGTCGACACCCTGGCCCGGGTCGAGGCGC
>JBKCVH010000300.1:0-3371 GCA_046317675.1 Burkholderiales bacterium | reverse complement strand
TTTGATCGGGAATTGCTCTGCCCAAGTCCCTGTACTGGCCGGAAAGTCATGGTCAAGTTTGAGCGGCCCGCAGCAGCAAATCTTGGCGCCACTCGCAGCGCAGTGGCCTCAAATGGACGCGGCTTCGCGGGATACCTGGGTGGCCCTGGCTGTCAGGTATCCGCAACTCGGCCCGGCAGAGCAGCAACGCCTCAAAGAGCGCATGAGCCACTGGGCCGCCCTGACACCCGCAGAGCGTCAGCGCGTTCACCAAGGCTTCATGGCCGCCCAACGTGTTGCTTCGACTGAGCGCCAGCACAAGTGGGACCAGTACCAAGCGTTGCCATCCGAGGCAAAGCAGGCGCTGCAGGAGCGCGGCGCAAAGCGACTCATGGACGCGCCTGCAACTCCTTTGAAGCTGGTTGTGGCAACTCCGATAACACCTCCGACCGTTGGCTTTGCCGACCCGCGTGCCTTGCGCCCTCTGGCAGGCGCGACCAAAGCGCTCGACGCCCAAACGCTGCTACCGCGCAAGCCCAGCCCGCCGTGAAGTCTGAAGCCTCGAAAACACCGCGCCTATCGGTGCGAATGGCCTGTGGCGTTTATGAAGGCCTGCTTCTCTTTGGCGTGCTCGCCTGCGCAGGCCTCTTGTATGGCGTTCTGCTACGCCCGGATGGCTCCGAGAACTGGGGGCCTTGGTTCTCCGGCTTCATGTTGGTGGTCATGGCCGGGTACTTCACTTGGTTTTGGAGCAAAGGTGAAACGCTGGCCATGGCCACGTGGCATCTGCGCATTCATTGCAAGGGTCGCGACCAGCCACCCAGCAAGCCCCGCGCCTTGCTGCGTTTTGCGCTGAGCTTGTTGTGGTTTCTGCCGGGGCTCACCACAGTGCACTTGTTCGGTCTGGACCATGTGCGCGGCGCTTGGTGGACCGCACTCGGTGCCAACATCCTTGTGTACGCGGCATTGACACGGCTGCACCCCAGCCGTCAGTACTTGCATGACTTGCTGGCTGGCACCGAAATGCTTCGGGTGCAGCGCGTCTCGCAAAAGAAGGCTAAATAGCCGCGTCGTCCTGCTCGCCGGTGCGGATGCGCACCACTTGCTCGACGGGCGTGACGAAGATTTTTCCGTCACCGATCTTGCCGGTCTTGGCGGCGCGCAAGATGGCGTCGATGCAGCGCTCCACATCGGCATCCTTGACCACCACCTCAACCTTGACTTTGGGCAGGAAGTCCACCACGTACTCCGCGCCTCGGTAAAGCTCCGTGTGTCCCTTCTGGCGACCGAAGCCTTTCACTTCCGTCACCGTAAGGCCAGACACGCCCACCTCGGCCAGTGCTTCACGTACTTCGTCGAGTTTGAAGGGTTTGATAACGGCGGTGATCTGCTTCATGGTGTTCAGGCCCGGAAACGGTTGGTGATGGGATAGCGCCAGTCGCGGCCAAAGCTGCGGTGGGTGATGCGAATGCCAATCGGCGCCTGTCTACGTTTGTACTCGCTGCCTTTGATCAGCCGCGTCACCCGTTCAACGTGGACCGGTTCAAAGCCTTCGGCAAGCAACTGCTCCAGCGACGCATCTTCCTCCATATATCGAGCAAGGATGGCGTCGAGGATCGAATAGGGCGGAAGGCTGTCTTCGTCTTTCTGATCGGGTCGAAGTTCGGCCGATGGTGGGCGTTCAATGATGCGCTCAGGAATCACCGGGCTGTCGCCTTGTTGGTTGCGCCAACGGGCCAAACGAAACACCAGCGTCTTGGCCACATCTTTGATGACGGCGAAGCCTCCGGCCATGTCACCGTAGAGCGTGCAGTAGCCGGTCGCCATCTCGCTCTTGTTACCCGTCGTCAGAACCAAGCTGCCGAACTTGTTGGAGAGCGCCATCAAGAGCGTGCCGCGAATGCGAGCTTGCAAATTTTCTTCGGTGGTGTCGGCAGCACGGCCTGCGAACAAGGGCGCGAGGCTCGTATTGAAGCCCTCGAACAGGCCACTGATGCCCACTTCGTCGTACTGCACGCCCAAGCGCTCGGCCATGTCACGTGCATCAATCCAACTGATGTCTGCGGTGTAGGGAGAGGGCATCATCACGGCGCGGACCTTGTCGGCGCCGATCGCGTCGACCGCAATGGCCAGCACGAGCGCAGAGTCAATGCCGCCCGACAAACCAATGATGGCGCCGGGGAAGCCACTCTTGCCCAGGTAATCGCGCACGCCCACGGTCAATGCGCCCCAAACCTGGGCCTCCATCTCTGGCATCGGCGCAATGTCGCCGTGCCCGTCGTCCAGGATGAGCAAATGCTCGGCAAACATGGGCGCGCGTGCGGTCAGGGTGCCCTGTGCGTCCATCGCGAACGAGCCCCCGTCGAACACCACCTCGTCTTGCCCGCCGCTTAAATGGGCGTAGATCAGCGGGAGGCCCGCATTGCGCGCCGTAGCTGCCATACGGGCTTCCCGCTCTGCCGGCTTGCCCACGTGAAAGGGGCTGGCATTGATGACCGCCAAGACCTCGGCCCCGGCGGCCTTCGCTGCCTGAGCGGGCTCATCGAACCAAGCATCCTCGCAAATCAGCAAGCCCAGCTTGCACCCTGCGACCTCAAACACCAAGGCGCCTTCCCCTGCCTCTCGGCCGGATACGAAATAACGCCGCTCATCAAAGACTTGGTAATTCGGCAACTCGCGCTTGGCATAGCGCCCCAGCACCCTGCCGCCCTGCAGCAGAGCGGCGCCATTGAAACCCCGCGGCGCCTGCTGTGAACGGCTCTGGCTCGGGGCCGATGGCAGCGGCAAGGGCAGCCCAACCACCACGGCAATGGGGCAGGCTGCAAGCTCGAGCGCTAGCGCCTGCAACTGGTGCTGGCAAGCCTCAATGAATGCGGGCCGCAACAGCAGGTCTTCAGGCGGGTAGCCGCAAAGGCTCAACTCAGGCGTCAACAACAGTTGCGCGCCTTGGTCAGCAGCCTCCCGTGCGGCTTCGGCAATGCGCAATGCATTGCCTACCAAATCGCCCACGGTCACATTGATTTGCCCTAACGCCACGCGCAAGCTCATGAAACAGGTCTCCAGAAACGAACACGGCAGTCCGAAGACTGCCGCACATCATGCTGCGGGAAGTGCAGCTTACTTCTTACGGTCGGCCCAAGCCTTCATGCCGTCGAGCACCTCGGCCACGGCGCTCTCGGGGCCTTCCCAGCCTTGCACCTTGACCCATTTGCCCGGCTCCAGATCTTTGTAGTGCTCAAAGAAATGCTGGATGGTCTTGAGGCGAATGGGGTTCAGATCCTCATGGGTCTTCCACTGGGAGTAGATCGGCAGAACTTTGTCGATGGGCTCAGCGAGGAGTTTGCTGTCGCCGCCGGCTTCGTCTTCCATCTTCAAAATGCCGAGGGGGCGGC
>JBKCVH010000299.1:0-12935 GCA_046317675.1 Burkholderiales bacterium | reverse complement strand
AGCATGTGCCCCGCGTCCGCCAGCCGCTCCTGGCGGAGGTTCGGCACAACCGTCAGCCGTTCCTCAAAGTCAGCCCTCGGGTAGCGCTTGCCCCAGAACATGGCCAAGCCGTCGTCGCTGCCTTCGACCAAGAGTACCGGGGCGGCAATGCGTGCCCAGCAGGCCAGGGCCTCGGCCTTGCGGTAGAGCAGTGCGTGGCTGTGTTTGTGGAGCGGGTCTGCGCGCAGTTGGAAGCTGCCATCGCTCTGGGGCTCGGCCCAGCGCGAGGCCAGCCACTCGGCTTTGTCGGCGCTCAGGCGGGGGTTGGTCTTGCGCAGGCGCGCGGCCACTGCCGCCAAGCTTTCATAGGGCTTGAGGGTGGCGGGGGTCTGCAGTTCGTCCAGCCAGAGCTTCATGCGCTCGGGTGCAGCCGCCGGGTTGCTGTCGGGCAGGCCGTAGCCCTCAAGGTTGACGAGGCGCCGCACGCGATCGGGGCGGACGCCGCTGTAAATCATGGCCACATTGCCGCCCATGCTGTGGGCAATCAAGTCCACCGGGGCTTCGGGGCTCAAGAGGCGCAGCCAAGCGTCCAGGTCGCCCAGGTAGTCGGCAAACCAGTAGGCGTCGAGGGGTGTGGCTTGGCTGTGTCCGACGCCGCGCCAGTCGAGCGCCACCACAGGCGCATCGCTTTGGAAGGCATCCACCAAAAACTGGAAGGAATCGGCGAGGTCCATCCAGCCGTGCACCAGCACGCGCAGCGGCTGTGCGGGGTCGCCCTCCCACACCAAGGCATGTTGGCGAAGGCCACGCAGTGTTTCAAAGCGGGAGCTGGCGATGCGACGGGGGGTGTAGCTCATGAACCGGGCCTTTTGTGAACGCGCGCGCCTTTTTGCAGCCCGCCGCAGCCGCTGACTTTGTTGGGAACCATGCCCGCATGGGGGTGACCGGGGATCTCATTGAGCATCGAAGGGCGGCTCAGCAAACACTCGCCGTGCGGGCCGCGCATCATCGTTCCGCCTTGCACGCCTTCGATCACCGTCCACCCTTTGGCGCCCATGGCGTTGGCCATGCGCTCCTCGGCGCTCTCCCGGGGGCTGTTGGCACGGCTGTCCAGGTTGGCCAGCTCGGCCGGCGTGAGCGGGGTGTTGCGCCGGGCGACGGCGGTGGGTAGGTTCAGGTTCAAGGCCCGTGGGGGTGCCGAGGCCGGTGGGGCCGGGGCGGCGGCCGTGCTGCTCTCGGTTTTGGCGGGCAGCGCCGAGGGGAAATCAGACGGCTGCACGGCGGGCATCGTGATCGCCAGGGGCGAGGGCGGCCGCGCCAGTTCGGGCAGCGCACGGGCCGTTGGGGGCGTCCGTGGGGTGGACTTGTCTGCGGGCTTGTCGGCGGGCGGCGGCAGGGCCGGGAGTTCGATCCAGCGCAGCTCACTGCGTGGCGGTTCGGAGCGCTTCAAGACTTGTTGCTGGACCAGGAGCGAGCCCAAAACCAAGTGCAACAACAGCACCGCCAGAGCGGCGGGCAGGCGGGAAGAGGCGGTGAATCGCAAGACGAAGACGTTGGGTGGCAAGCAGCCTGTTGGCGGCGCAGTGTAGGCACCGAGAATGCGCTCCGATGAGCAAAAAGACCCCCCACGTCAGCGCCACCCCAGCCACCGATTGGCTGCGCGCTCATGGCATTGCATTCACCGAGCATGTGTACGACTACGTCGAGCACGGCGGCACGTCCGAGTCCAGCAAGCAGTTGGGCGTTGACGAGCATGCCGTGGTCAAAACCCTGGTGATGCAAGACGAAAAGGCCGAGCCCCTCTTGGTGCTCATGCACGGAGACCGCACCGTCAGCCTCAAAGAGCTGGCGCGGCAAATTCCCTGCAAGAAGGTGGAGCCCTGCAAGCCCGAGGTGGCCCAGCGCCACTCCGGCTACCAAGTGGGCGGTACCTCGCCCTTTGGACTGCGCAAGGCCATGCCTGTGTTTGTGCAGCAAAGCATCCTGCCGCTGGAACGCATTTGCATCAATGGTGGCCGCCGTGGTTACCTGGTGGGCATAGCGCCCTCCGTTCTCTTAGACCCCCTGGGCGCCAAGCCCGTTGACTGCGCCTCTCCCGCATGAACCTCTTCCTTGCTCTCCTTGCGGCCTACCTGCTGGGTTCGCTGTCCTTCGCCGTCATCACGAGCCGCTTGATGGGCCTTGCTGACCCGCGCTCTTATGGCTCTGGCAACCCGGGCGCCACCAATGTGCTGCGCAGTGGCAACAAGGCGGCCGCCTTGCTGACTTTGGTGTTCGATGCGCTCAAGGGCTACCTGCCGGTGCTGGCGGTTTACCTCTGGGGCGCGCCGCTGGGCCTTGGTGTGGAGGCAGCGGCTGCCGTGGGGCTTGCGGCCTTTATCGGGCACTTGTGGCCGGTGTTTTTCCGCTTTGAAGGCGGCAAAGGCGTGGCCACGGCGGCGGGCGTGGTGTTCGGTTTGAACCCCGTGCTGGGTTTGGCTGTGCTCGCCAGCTTTGCGATCGTTGTGGCCTTCAGCCGCTATGTGTCGCTCGCTTCCATGGTGGCGGCGGTGTTCGCCGCCTTCTACCAAGCATTGATCTGGGGCATCGGCCCCATCGTCTGGTGCTTGCTGGCGATGGCGGGCTTGCTCGTCTGGCGCCACAAGCTGAACATCGAACGGCTGTTGGCCGGTACTGAATCCAAACTAGGAGCAAAGAAAAATGGCTGAAATCACCCGCATCGGCATGGCAAAGCGCTACAGCGAGGCTGCGATCCACA
Organism: Burkholderiales bacterium; assembly: GCA_046317675.1. Taxonomy (GTDB): domain Bacteria; phylum Pseudomonadota; class Gammaproteobacteria; order Burkholderiales; family Burkholderiaceae_C; genus Inhella. Next base: position 10,198 of record JBKCVH010000299.1, on the reverse strand, counting down.
ACGGCGTTATCTACATCGCCGGCCAAGTGCCTGAGAACACCTTGGACCAAGGCATTGAGGCGCAAACCGCCGAAGTGCTGACCATGATCGACCGCGTGCTCGCCAACTGCGGCTCCGACAAATCGCGCCTGCTGCGCGTGCAAATCTTCTTGGCAGACCTGGCCGACTACGACGGCATGAACAAGGTCTGGGACGCCTGGGTGGTTGCTGGCAGCGCGCCACCGCGTGCCACCGTGGAGGCAAAACTGGCACGCCAGGCCTATCGCGTAGAGATCGTGGTGACGGCCGCCCAAGCCTGATGGCGATGCGGCGCAGCGAGATCATCGGCCTGGCCATCGTCATGGCCGTGTCGATGGGGCTCGGTCAATGGCTGCGCAGCACCCAAGCCCCCGCTACAGACGAACAGGGCGCGCAACTGCGCTCCCTCGTCAAGCCGGGGCAACTGCAGATGATCAGCTCCACCAGCTGTCGCTACTGCACCATCGCTCGGGAATGGCTGACCGCGCAGCAAGTTCCCTTTGACGAATGCTTTGTGGAAACCAGCAGCGCCTGCCGGCAGCGCTTCCAGCAAACCGGTGGCCGGGCCACGCCCACCTTTGTGATTGGTCAGAAGGCGGTGCTGGGCTTGGATGCGCCCCGCTTGCTGCAAATCCTGTCCGAGAAGCCCTAACCGGCGGCTAAAGGCCTAGCGCGGCCAGCGGCCCACGGCCAGCTCGCACCAGGCGCGGCTCGCCCTCGGTCAGGTCCACCACCGTGGTGGGCTCCAGCGGGCAGGCACCCGCACACACGATGGCTTGCAACTGCTTCTCAAAGCGTTCACGAATATCGGCCGCATCGTTCAGCGGTTCGGTTTCGCCTGGGGGAATGAGCGTGGTGGCCAGCAGCGGCTGGCCGAACTCCTCCAGCAGCGCCTGCGCCACCCGGCTGCTGGGCACGCGCAGGCCGATGGTGCGCCGGCTGGGGTGCGAGAGCCGCCGCGGCACTTCTTTGGTGGCCGGCAGGATGAAGGTGTAGCTGCCCGGTGTGCAGCTCTTCAGGAGCCGGTACTGGCGGTTGTCCACCATGGCGTACTGGGCCAGCTCAGAGAGGTCGCGGCAGAGCAGGGTCAGGTGGTGCTTGTCGTCCACACCGCGCACGCGGCGAAGGTTCTCTGCGGCGGCTTTGTCGTCCAGGTGGCACACCAGGGCATAGCTGCTGTCGGTGGGAATGGCCGCCAAGCCGCCCTTGTGCAAGATGGCCGCCGCCTGCTTCAGAAGACGGGCCTGCGGGTTGTCGGGGTGAACTTCAAAAAACTGCGCCATGGGCCAGATTCTCGTAGGCTGCGCGCCCATGCACTCCCCCACACTTCACCGACGCAGCCTTTTGCTGGCTGCCGCCGCCTTGGCTGGATGCGCCAGCCGCCCTCCGATTGCCGACGAAGAAGGCTGGCACGACCTCCCTTTGCCCGGCAAAACACGCAGCCGCTACCAGCGCGTGGAGAAGGCCGGCCGCCTGGCCTTTGAGGCGCGGGCCGAGCGCTCCGCCAGCATGCTGCGCCGCCGAGTGGATGTGCCTGCCGATCGCCTGGGCCAACTGCATTTCAGCTGGTGGGTCGATCGACTCTTGCCGCGCGCCAGCGTGGCCGACATCGAGCAGGAAGACGCCGTGGCCCGCATCATCTTGGGCTTCGAGGGCGACAGCAGCCGGCTCAGTGCCAAGACCCGCGCCATGTTCGAACTGGCCGAGCTGCTCACCGGCGAGCCGCCCCCCTTCGCCACGCTGATGTACGTGTGGGAAGGCTCGGCCCCCTTGGAGTCGGTCATCGTCAACCCCCGCAGTGATCGCATCCGAAAGATCGTGGTCGACAGCGGCCCCTCCATGCTGGGCCGCTGGCGCGACCACCAGCGAAGCATCGCTGCTGACTTTGAACGCGCCTATGGCGAAGCTCCCGGCGCCTAGCGTTCCATCGCTTTGATGACCGACAGCGACAACACCGGCGGCAGCGCCCGCACTTGGTACGGACCGCTGCACTGGGAGTGAAACGTCTGATGCATCACCTGCATCGGCTCTGGCATGGGGCTAGGTCACAGCGCGACTAGGATGACACTTCGAGAGACGGAGACAACCCATGGAAGCAACCAGCGACGGCCTGCGTGCAGAGCGCCTTTCCCAAATCGACACGATTGCCACGGCAAAGTTAAGTGCGGAACGGCGCGCGGCGTTCAGCCTCTTTGCCGCAGACTGCCTGAGCCAGGCCGACAGCGACGACCTTGCACAGGAAAGCGCTGACGACCTCGCCGGCGCGCTCTTTTCACACTGGCATTTTGGTCAGCACCGGCCGGCGGGCAGCCCCAAGGTGCGCTTGATCAACCCCAATGTGGGTGAGGATGGCTGGGCCTCGCGCCACTCGGTGCTGGAAATCGTCAATGACGACATGCCGTTCCTGGTCGACTCGACCACGGCCGAGATCAACCGCCAGGGGCTGACCCTGCACTTCATCGTGCACCCGCTTTTTGCCGTGGCGCGCGACGGTGCTGGCAACCTGACGCAATTCGCCCGTCCTTCGCAGGCCGCCGAGTTGCGGCGCGAGAGCTGGATGCAGATTCAGGTGGATCGCATCGTGGAAGTGGAGCGCCGTCAGGCCCTGGTGCAGGGCATTGAAGCCGTGCTGGCCGATGTGCGCGCCTCGGTGACCGATTGGAAGGCCATGCTGGCTCGTTTGGCCGACGCCATTGCCGAACTGGACCAAGTGCCCGCATCGGTCGACCCGGCCACCGTGGCGGAAAGTCGCGACTTTTTGAATTGGCTCGCTGAAGACCACTTCACCCTGCAGGGCTACCGCCAGCATGAGCTGCGCAGCGAGAACGGCGAAGAGGTGCTTCACCTGGTGCCCGGCTCGGGCCTCGGCGTGCTGCGCGAAAGCGCCGAGGAGAGCCGCTCGGCCAGCTTCTCCGTGCTGCCCCGCGAAGCCAAGGCCCTGGCGCGTGCGCCGCTGCCGCTCTTGGTGGTCACCAAGGCGAACAAGCGCAGCACCGTGCACCGCCCCGGCTACACCGACTACCTGGGCGTGAAGCGCTACAACGCTGCGGGCGAGGTGGTGGGAGAGCACCGCTTCCTGGGCCTCTACACCTCCACCGCCTACATGGCCCGCGTGGCCGAAACGCCTTTGATTCGCGGCAAGGTCGAGGCCATAGCCCGCCGGGCTGGCTATCCCAAAGGCTCGCACCGCGCCAAGGCGCTGGCGCACATCCTGGAAACCTACCCGCGCGACGAACTGCTGCAAGGCAGCGAAGACGAGCTCTACGACACCGCCATGGGCATCTTGGCCCTGGGCGACCGCCAACGCCTGCGCCTGTTCCTGCGCCGCGATCCGTTCGACCGGTTCATCTCCTGCCTCGTCTACGTGCCGCGCGAGAACTTCGGCACCGAGCTGCGCATCCGCATCCACGACATCCTGATGGCCGCCTTTGCGGGCACCAGTGCCGAGTTCGAGGTGATGCTGGGCGAAGCCGGCTTGGCACGCATCCACTTCTACGTGCGCACCACGCCGGGCGCCATTCCCGCTTACGAGCGCAAAGACCTGGAAGGCAAGCTGGCGGCAGCCGCTCGCCGCTGGAGCGACCAGCTGCGCGACGCGCTGGTGGAAGCCGAAGGCGAGGCCCGTGGCCTGGCCCTCTTCAAGGCCTGGGAAGACCGCATTCCTGCCGACTACCGTGCCCGCGTGCCGGCCCGCGCCGCCGTGGCCGATGTGCGCAAGTTCGCGCAGCTCAGCAGCGAACAGCCCGTGGCCGTTGCGCTCTACCGCCCACTGGGTGCCGAGCCCGACCAATGGGGCTTCAAGGTCTACCGCCAAGGCGGTGCCGTGGTGTTGTCCGACAGCCTGCCCATGCTCGAACACATGGGCGTGCGCGTGATGGGCGAGCACAACCACCGCATCCAGAACGGCCAAGTGGCGGTGCACGACTTCGATCTGCGTGCCCAAGTGCCCGACCACATCGACGTGCAGACCATGGCGCCGCTCTTTGAGCAGGCCTTCACCCAGGTCTTCGCCGGCCAGGTGGAGAACGACTACTTCAACAAGCTGGTGCTGCGCGCCGGGCTGCCGGCCGAGGATGTCGTCATCCTGCGTGCCTATGCCAAGTACTGCAAACAGATTGGCTTTGCACTGAGCCAGGCCACCATCGAGGCCACGCTGGCCACGCATGCACCCATTGCGCGCATGCTGGTCCAGCTCTTCAAGCTGCGCTTTGACCCGAGTAGCGCCAATGCCGAAGGCGAAGCCTCGCAAGTGCGCGCCATCGAGCTGGCGCTAGAGAAGGTCAGCGGCCTGTCGGAAGACCGCGTGCTGCGCCAGCTCTTGGCGCTCATCCAATGCACGCTCCGCACCAACTTCTGGCGCACCGGCAAGGGCCACAGCGGCGAAGCCGGCCCACGCCGTTCCTTCGTGAGCTTCAAGTTCGACTGCGCCCGCGTGCCCGGCCTGCCCGAGCCGCGCCCGCTGTATGAAATCTTTGTGTACGCACCGCGCTTTGAAGGCGTGCACCTGCGCGGCGGCAAAGTGGCCCGTGGGGGCTTGCGCTGGAGCGACCGCCAAGAGGACTTCCGCACCGAAGTGCTGGGCCTGGTGAAGGCGCAGATGGTGAAGAACACCGTCATCGTGCCCGTGGGCTCCAAGGGTGGCTTTGTGCTGAAGAAGGCACCCCCGAGCTCAGACCGCGAAGCCTTCATGAAAGAGGGCGTGGCCTGCTACCAGGACTACCTGCGCGGCCTCTTGGACCTGACCGACAACCTCGTCGGCGGCAAGATCGTGGCGCCGCCGCACATCCACCGCCACGACCCGGACGACGCCTACCTCGTGGTGGCCGCCGACAAAGGCACGGCCACCTTCAGCGACTTCGCCAACGCCGTGAGCTTGGAATACGGCCACTGGCTGGGCGACGCCTTTGCCAGCGGCGGCAGCGTGGGCTACGACCACAAGGCCATGGGCATCACCGCCCGCGGCGCTTGGGAGAGCGTCAAGCGCGCCTTCCGCGAAATGGGCCACGACTGCCAAACCCAGCCCTTCACCGTGGTGGGCGTGGGCGACATGTCGGGCGACGTGTTTGGCAACGGCATGTTGCTGTCCACGCAAATCCAGCTCCTGGCCGCCTTTGACCATCGCCACATCTTCCTGGACCCGAACCCCGATTGCGCCATCTCGTTTGCCGAGCGCCAGCGCCTGTTCGCGTTGCCCCGCTCCAGCTGGGCCGACTACGACAGCAAGCTGATCAGCGAAGGCGGCGGCGTGTGGTCGCGCAGCGAGAAGTCCATTCCGCTGTCGCCGCAAGTGCGCGCGCGCCTGGGCATTGAGGCCGAGCGCCTGACGCCCATGGAGCTCATGCACGCGCTCTTGAAGGCGCCGGTGGATCTGCTCTACAACGGCGGCATCGGCACCTACGTGAAGGCCAGCAGCGAAAGCCACGCCCAAGTGGGCGACCGCGCCAACGACGGCCTGCGCGTCAACGGCAAAGAGCTGCGCTGCAAGGTCATCGGCGAAGGCGGCAACCTCGGCTTCACCCAGCTGGGCCGTATCGAAGCTTCCCAAGCCGGCGTGCGCCTGAACACCGACGCCATCGACAACTCGGCCGGCGTGGACACCTCGGACCATGAAGTCAACATCAAGATCTTGCTGGGCCTGGCCCTGGCCGATGGCGAGATGACCGAGAAGCAGCGCAACACGCTCTTGGCGCAAATGACCGATGAGGTCGGCCAGCTCGTGCTGCGCGACAACATCTTCCAAACCCAAGTCTTGTCGGTCACCAACCGCCTGGGCAAGAGCCTGCTCGAAGAAGAAGCCCGCTTCATGCGCTTCTTGGAAAAGGCCGGCCGCTTGAACCGTGGCATTGAGTACCTGCCGGACGACGAGGAAATCGCCGCCCGCAAGGCCGCTGGCGGCCAGCTCACCACGCCCGAGCGCGCCGTGGTCTTGGCCTACAGCAAGATGTGGCTGTTCGACGAAATCATGAACAGCGACCTGCCCGAGGACCCCTGGGTGGCCACCGCCTTGCAGCGCTACTTCCCAGCGCCGCTGCGCGAGCAACTGGGCAGCTACATCCCCCGCCACCCGCTCAAGCGCGAAATCATCGCCACCCATGTGCTCAACAGCATGGTGAACCGAGTGGGCGCTACCTACGTGCACCGCCTGAGCGAACTCAGCGGCGCCAAGCCTGCCTTGGTGGTGCGCGCCTACCTATTGGCCCGCGAGGTGTTTGGCCATGTGGCGCTCTGGCAGCAAGTGGAAGCGCTCGACAACCTGGTGCCCGATGCCACGCAAGCTGCGCTGCTGATCGAAGAAGGCCAACTCACCGCCCGCGCCACCACCTGGTTCCTGCGCTCGCGCCGCTTGGCCGAGCCGCTGCAGGCCACCATCGACCGCCTGCGCCCAGCCGTGGCAGCGCTAGCGGGGCGCCTGTCGCCTGAAGCGCAGCACAGCGAGCGGGCCCAGGCTTGGATTGCCAGCGGCGTGCCAGCCGAACTTGCCGCGCGCGTGGCTTCGGCCGACCAACTCATGGCCGCACTCGACGTGGCCGAAGTGGCCGAGAGCGTTCAGCGCGGGTTCGATGAAGTCAGTAGCGTGCACGTGGCCCTGGCCCAGCAACTCGGCTTGGCACGGCTCGCCCCCCTGGTGGAGCAACTGCCCGCCAGCAGCTACTGGCAAAGCCGGGCCAAGAGCGCGCTGTCGGACGACTTGGCCAGCCTGCAACGCCAGCTCTCGCAAGAGGTTCTGGCTCAAGGCGCAGGAGAGCCCGAGGCACTGCTCGCGCAGTGGCAGCAGCGCAATAGCGGCACGCTAGAACGCGCCCAGCGCTTGCTCGCCGACTTGGCCGACACCAAGGGCGCTGACTTGGCGATGCTCTCGGTGGCCATGCGGGAGTTGCGCAACCTCGTTTAAGCACTTCGACTGGACCTTGGGCAAGCGGCTTGGTGTGTGCCGCTTGCCCAATGGTCTGCGAAAGCTGACGAATAGAAGCCGCAGACGCAGGATGCGGCTGGGCGATCCAGGCGGCTACTTGCCGCGTCCTAGCAACAGCTTCATAACCCCACCGAACGCCAAGCCAGCACCCAGCCAAACCACGGCCTGAATGCCGAGTTCGGTGAGCGTGGGGGGTGTCTGCAAGAAGAGCTTTATCAGCATCGTCATGCAGAACATGGCAGCGCCGAAGCCGAGCCCCAGCTTCAGCCAAGAGGTCGTTTTGGCCTCGGGCAGGTCGCCGGCCTTGGCCAGCGCAAGTCGGCTCTTTTGCCGGGCAAGCCATTTTTCCTCGGCGTACGGCTTGAACCAGATCCAGACCGGAGCGGTTAACGCCAAGATGAGCAGGCTCGAGATGTTCCAGAGGCAGGGAATCCGGCCATGGCACTCGGGGCAGACGTAGCCAAACCAATGGCCAAAGGCATTGTTCTTGGACCAGAGTCGCCCGTCATTCATCGCGTGGCAATGCGGGCATGGCACGTATTGCCTCTCCATCAGCGGTGCGCTGCTGGTCTTGTCGATCACCGTCACCTTAGGAATTCGCTGACCGAACAGCAATTCGTTGACGGCCAAACCCGGGTTGATCACCCAGTGAAGCAGGAGCGGGTGAGGCAGCTTCCAGACTTTGTACTTGGTGGTGTCGAACTCCATGGCGGCTCTCAGTTCAAGTTGGACGCCCACTGCACGCGCGACTCCAGCGCCATCCAAACGGGCGTCAGAGTGCCGGGCAAATCCGGCAGCGAACCCAACTCAGTACGGCTCTCCTCGGGCGCATGGAAGTCGCTACCGCGCGAGGCGAGCAGGCCGAATTCCAGCGCCATTTCGGCATAGCGAACGGCTTCGGCCGCCGAGTGGCTGCCGGTGACGACTTCCACGCCACGCCCGCCGTGCTGCTTGAACTCGGAGAACAGCGCGTACTCCTCGTTCGGCGTGAACTTGTAGCGGGCCGGGTGGGCAATGACGGCGATGCCGCCGGCCTCGCTGATCCAGCGCACGGCGTCGCCGAGGGCCGCCCAGCGGTGCGGCACAAAGCCGGGCTTGCCTTCGGTCAGGAAGCGGCGAAACACCTCGGGCACGTCGCGGCAGTGGCCGGCCTCGACGAGCCAGCGGGCGAAGTGGGTGCGGGAGATGAGTTCCGGGTTGCCGACAAAGGTCAATGCGCCTTCGTAAGCGCCGTGAATGCCGACCTTGGCCAAGCCAGCCGCCATTTCCAAGGCGCGCGCGCCACGGCCGCCGCGGGTGCTGCGTAGGCCGGCTTGCAATGCGGGGTCGGTCTCGTCAAAGCCCAGGCCGACGATGTGCACGACTTGGCCGGCAAAGGTCACAGAGATTTCCACGCCGCTCAGGAAGGCCATGCCGAGCGCATGCGCAGCGGCACGGGCCTTGGCAATGCCGCCCAGCTCGTCGTGGTCGGTCAGCGCCCAGAGCTGCACGCCGCCAGCGGCGGCACGGGCCGCAACGGCTTCGGGGCTGAGCCCGCCGTCACTGACCGTCGAGTGGCAGTGCAGGTCCGCGTTCGTCAGTGGCGTCAGGGTTGGAGCTAGGTTTTGGGTCATCGGCCACGAAGCGGAAGCAGTCCACAAAGGTGAAGTAGAGCCCGCAATAGAACACAGTGCTCATCAAGAGCACAAAAGGCATCAAGAGCGCAGAGCCAATGGCCGGTACGCCGAGCAGCATCATGAGAATGGCCAGCACCATGGAAGCGGCCAGCAAGACCGCAATCCACACCAAGCCGTTGACGACGAAGGCGGCGCGATTGGTCCAGATGCCCATCACGCTGGAAAACAAGGCCTTCAAAGGTCCGTGACCACCCCAGTGCACCAGGGCGGGCGCATGCCAAAAGGGGATGGAGATGAGGGTGGCGCCAATCAGGCGGAACGCCACGCCCCAAAGGAAGGCTGGATCGCTGATGGCCGCTTGCATGGCGGCCTCGGCGGCGCGGCTGGATTCTTCGCCGCCCTTGCCGGCAGCGGCCATGGCGTCTTGCAGTTGGTCCAGCGCGCCACCATCCACCGCGTGGGCCAGCAGCATGAGCAGCACGGTGGCCAGCAGGTAGAGCAGGGCGAGCTGAATCTGCGCCTGGGTGCGCTGGCGGTTCAGCTTGAAGGGCTGCGCCCAAACTGACAAACCCACGGGGCGCTTTTGCAAACCGTTGTGCGCGGCAATCATGAAGACCAGCGACAGCAGCGGGAGCGCCGCCAGCATCAGGGCAGAGCCAATCACACCGACGAGGCTGAACACCATCCAGGCCACGAGGTAGGTGGCGAGCAGGGCCGAGTAAGAAAGCGGCGAGTGGCGGAACACCTCCCAGCCTTGCGCCACCCAGCGCTGACCCTGGCGGGCGGGGACGGGGTTCAGGATGAGGCGCATAAGGGCGTTCAGGCGATTAAGCAGCGTGGAAGGCGTTGGCGCGGCGTTGGCGCAGCACGCGTTCGAAATGGGTGGGGTCGTGCGGCTTGAGCAAGCTCGCATCGCGCGGCAAGTGCCAGTCGTGCAGGCGACTCAGCCAAAAACGCAACGCGGCGGCTCGCAGCAGGGCGGGAAGCAGGCGGTGCTCGCTGCCGCTCAAGGGCCGCTCGCTTTCATAAGCGCGCACCAGGGCTTGGGCGCGCTCCTCCACGAGGCGGCCGGTGTTCAAGTCAATGCACCAGTCGTTGAGGCAAACGGCGAGGTCGAACAAGAAGCTGTCGACGCCGGCGAAGTAGAAGTCGAAGACGCCGCACAACTGCTCGCGGCCGGGCAAGCCCTCGAACATGGCGTTGTCGCGGAACAGGTCGGCGTGAATGGCGCCTTTCGGCAAATCTTGCGCGGCCGAGCTGGCGGCCAGCTCGGTTTGGAATTGGAGCTCGTCGCGAAGCAAGTCGGCCAGCTCCGGCGCCAGGTGGGGCAGTACCTCGCTGCTGGCCTGTTGCCACCAGGGCAATCCCCGCAGGTTGGGCTGATGCAGCGGAAAGTCGGCCACGGCCAAGTGCAAGCGCGCCAGGGTGTGGCCGAGTTGCTCGCACTGGAACACGTCAGGCGCCAACTGGTGCCCACCACGCAGTCGGCTCACCAGCGCCGCCGGCTTGCCGGCCACGCTGAACAGGGTCTGGCCGGTTTCGTCCGCCTGCGGCGCTGGCACGGGCAGGCCTTTGAGGGCCAAGTGCTGCATCAAGCCCAGGTAGAACGGAAGCTGCTCGGCGCTCAGGCGTTCGAACAAGGTCAGAACGT
>JBKCVH010000298.1:0-15002 GCA_046317675.1 Burkholderiales bacterium | reverse complement strand
AGCCCACGGGTGGCCTGCACGGCATCATGCGCGTGCGCGCCTTCACGCAGGACAACGGTCACATCTTCTGCACCGAAGACCAGATCCTGCCCGAGTGCGAGGACTTCACGGCGCTCCTGCAGCGCGTCTACAAAGACTTCGGCTTCACCGACATCCTCTACAAAGTCGCTACGCGCCCGGCGGCCCGCATTGGCGCTGACGAGCTCTGGGACAAGGCCGAGCACGCGCTGATGGAGTCGCTGCGCGCATCGGGCTGCGAGTTCGTGGTCGCGCCCGGTGACGGTGCGTTTTACGGCCCCAAGATCGAGTACACGCTCAAAGACGCCTTGGGCCGTGAATGGCAGTGCGGCACCATGCAGGTCGACTTCAACCTAGCGGCTCGCCTTGATGGCGAGTACGTGGCCGAAGACAGCTCGCACCGCCACCCCGTGGTGCTGCATCGCGCCATCCTCGGCAGCCTGGAGCGCTTTATCGGCATCCTCATCGAACAGCACGCTGGCGCACTGCCCGCTTGGCTGGCTCCGGTGCAGGTGGTGGTGGCCTCGATCAGTGAGGCGCAGCAGGATTACGCGCAAGAAGTGGCAAAAATGCTGCAGAAACAAGGGCTTAGGGCCGTGGCCGATGTCCGTGGCGACAAGATCACCTATAAAATTCGATCGCATTCCCTGCAAAAGCTCCCTTTCATCTGCGTCGTAGGCGACAAAGAGAAGGAAGCCCATAGCGTTGCGGTGCGCGCCCGTGGCAACCAAGACCTCGGGGTGATGACAGTCGTCGACTTCTTGTCCAAGGTCACGGCCGACATCACCGCCAAGGTTTAGGCCCCCCGCCGGCGCGCATTGCGTTTTTGGGGCTTAGACCCCGTTTGAACAAGGATTCCACCATCGCTACCTTCATGGACCGCCGCACGCCCAACGTCGAGCGCAAACACCGGCTTAACCGCGAAATCATGGCCTCAGAGGTTCGCCTCAACGGGGTAGAGAACGAGCCTTTGGGCATCGTTTCCATCATGGAGGCGTTGCGACTGGCAGGTGAGGCTGATGTTGATTTGGTTGAGATCGCCGCGACCGCCAGTCCGCCCGTGTGCCGACTGATGGACTACGGAAAGTTCAAATACCAAGAGCAGAAGAAGGCGGCCGAGGCGAAGTCCAAGCAGAAAGTCATCGACGTCAAGGAAGTGAAGTTCCGGCCCGGTACCGATGACGCCGACTACAACGTGAAGATGCGCAACCTGCGCCGCTTCATCGCTGAAGACGGCGACAAGGGCAAGGTCACGCTGCGCTACCGCGGTCGCGAAATCACGCACCAAGACATTGGTCTGCGCCTCTTGGAAAAGATTCGCGATGAGTTGTCTGATGTCGCGATGGTGGAACACATGCCCAAGCTGGAAGGGCGCCAAATGATCATGATCTTGGCGCCAAAGAAGAAGTCGTAAGTCAGTTTTGAGATTCAGTCGAGACGCTTTGGTCAGTGTCCCGACTGCATAAGCCGGTCAGGCCATCAAGTGCTGGAGTCTCTCCAGCCGCCCAGGCCGGCATACATAGAAGGAGCAGCAATGCCCAAGATGAAGACCAAGAGCAGCGCGAAGAAGCGTTTTCGCGTGCGTCCGGGTGGTACGGTGAAACGCGGTCACGCGTTCAAGCGTCACATCCTGACGAAGAAGACCACGAAGAACAAGCGTCAGCTCCGTGGGACTGCGACTGTGCATGAGACCAACATGGGCCACATCGCACAGATGTTGCCGATGGCCGGTCTGTAATCCAGAACATTAAGGAGAAACAACATGCCTCGCGTCAAACGTGGTGTAACCGCTCGTGCCCGTCACAAAAAGGTCCTGGCTCTGGCCAAGGGCTATCGCGGTCGTCGTAAGAACGTTTTCCGCATCGCCAAACAGGCGGTGATGAAGGCGGGTCAGTACGCCTACCGTGACCGTCGTGCCAAGAAGCGCGTCTTCCGTCAGCTTTGGATTGCCCGTATCAACGCCGCTTCGCGCGGTCTGGGCCTGTCCTACAGCAAGTTCGTTGCTGGCTTGAAGAAGGCCGAGATCGACATCGACCGCAAGGTCCTGGCCGATCTGGCTGTTCGTGACCCCGCTGGCTTTGCCTCCATCTTTGCAAAGGTGAAGGCCGCGCTGGCGTAATTGCCTCTTGCCCTGGCTGCGCAAGCCGCCAGGACGCCTTGCGAAGGCCGGACACCCTGCGGTGCTCGGCCTTCCTTTTTTCTGTGTTGCCCATGTCCGGATTGCTTGAACTGATTGACGAGGCCAAAGGTGCGTTTGCGCAGGCCGCGACCCCAGCCCAACTCGAAGACGCCAAAGCGCGTTTTGTTGGTAAGAGCGGGCGTGTCACCGAATTGATGAAGGGCTTGGCGGCACTTCCTGTTGACGAGAAGAAAAGCCGCGGTGCCGAGATCAACCAGGCCAAGCAGCAAATTGAGGGCTTGCTCAATGCGCGCCGCTCTGAGTTGGCCGAAGCCGAACTCGCTGCGCAACTCAAGGCTGAAGCGCTGGACGTGACGCTGCCTGGCCGCGCCCGGGGTCAAGGTGGCCTTCACCCTGTGACGCGCACGATTGAGCGCATCGAAGCCATCTTCGGCTCGATGGGTTTCGACGTGGCCGATGGCCCGGAGATTGAAACCGACTGGATGAGTTTCACCGCCTTGAACAATCCGGAAAACCATCCGGCTCGTTCAATGCAAGACACCTTTTACGTCGATCTCAAAGACGCCCACGGCGCTTGGTTGAATTTGCGTCCGCATACCAGCCCCATGCAGGTTCGCTATGCGCGTGCCCACGCTGCCAAGCATGCGGGGGCTGCGCAAATGCCCGAAATTCGCGTGATCGCGCCGGGCCGCACCTATCGGGTGGACAGCGATGCGACGCATTCGCCCATGTTTCACCAGTGCGAGGGCCTGTGGATTGGCGAGAACGTCAGTTTCCGTGACCTCAAGGCCGTCTTCACTGATTTCTGCCGCCGCTTCTTTGAGACCGACGCGCTGCAACTCCGCTTCCGCCCAAGCTATTTCCCATTCACGGAGCCGTCGGCCGAAATCGATATCGCCTTCGCCGATGGCCCCCTCAAGGGCCGTTGGCTGGAGGTGGCAGGCTCGGGTCAAGTGCACCCGAACGTGGTGCGCAACTATGGGCTTGACCCCGAGAAGTACATCGGATTCGCCTTCGGCATGGGCCCCGACCGCTTGACGATGCTGCGCTATGGCGTGAACGACTTGCGCCAGTTCTTCGAGGGCGATTTGCGCTTCCTCGCCCAGTTCCAATAATTCGGCAGTACCTGACATGCAATTTCCCGAGTCCTGGTTGCGATCCTTTTGCAATCCGCCACTGAGCACCCAAGAACTGGCCGACCTCCTGACCTTGTCTGGCTTTGAGGTGGAGGAGCTTCAGGCTGCGGCCCCTCCCTTTAGTGGCATCGTGGTCGCAGAAATCGTTGAAGCAGTGCAGCATCCGGATGCCGACCGATTGCGCGTTTGCAAGGTGAACGCCGGTGGCCCTGAGCTGCTGCAGATCGTCTGTGGCGCACCGAATGCACGGGTTGGAATCAAAGTACCGCTCGCAACGGTTGGTGCGGCTCTGCCGCCTGCGTCGGACGAGAAGTCGGACGGCAAGCCCTTCATGATCAAGGTGGGGAAGCTGCGTGGCGTGGAAAGCTTCGGGATGCTGTGTTCGGCTCGCGAGTTGGGTTTGTCCACCGACCATGGCGGCTTGCTAGAACTCGCGCCGGATGCAGTAATCGGCAAGAGCATTCGCGAGCAATTGAATCTCGACGACATGCGCTTCACACTGAAGCTCACGCCCAACCTGGGGCACGCTGCCTCGGTGATGGGCGTGGCGCGCGAGGTGTCTGCCTTGACCGGTGTGCCATTGACCTTGCCAACGATGACGCCGGTGCCGGTGCGCATTGAGGCGAAGCTCCCGGTGCAGGTGCAGTCCGCCGATCTTTGCGGCAGGTTTGTTGGTCGTGTGGTGCGCGGTGTGAATCCCAAGGCGCCAACGCCCGCCTGGATGGTCGACCGACTGGCCGCATGTGGCCAGCGCTCGGTGTCGGCCTTGGTCGACATCTCCAACTACGTGATGTTCGAGCTCGGTCGCCCGTCCCACATCTTTGATTTGGACAAGATTCACGGCAGCCTGAATGTCCGATGGGGCCGACCTGGCGAGCAGCTGAAGTTGCTCAATGGCAGCACCATCACGGTCGATGAAGCGGTGGGCGTGATTGCCGATGAGCAGGGTCTTGAATCGCTCGCGGGCATCATGGGCGGTGACGCCACTGCAGTCGGTGACGAGACCCAAAACGTCTACATCGAAGCCGCCTTCTGGTGGCCCGAAAGCGTGCAAGGTCGCGCCCGTCGTTATGGCTTCAGCACCGATGCCAGCTACCGCTTCGAGCGGGGCGTAGATCCGGTCTCCATCGCCGAGCATGCAGAGCGCATCACGGCCTTGGTTTTGGAGGTTTGCGGCGGGCAGGCGGGGCCGCTGGATGATCAAACTTTGCGGCTACCGGTGAGCGCGCCAGTCACGCTTCGGGTGGCGCGCGCTGCCAAAGTGCTCGGTATCCCCGTCACGCAGACCGAGTGCGAGCAGGTCATGCAGCGCCTTGGCTTTGCTTATACCGCCACCGAAGGTCAGCTGACCGTGACTCCGCCGAGCTGGCGGCATGACATCCTCATTGAGGAAGACCTCATTGAAGAGGTGATTCGCGTCGTGGGCTTGCATCGGTTGAATGATGAGGCGCCACTTGGCCCTGTCGTGCCCCGAGTGCTGCCGGAAGGACAGCGCCCTTTGAGTCGTCTGCGCCGGGAGTTGGTGGGTTTGGGTTACCAAGAAACCATCAACTTCAGCTTTGTTGAAGCCCGGTGGGAGCAGGAGTTGGCGGGCAACACCGACCCGATTCGTGTGCTCAACCCCATTGCGGCCCCGCTTTCCGTGATGCGCTCTTCGCTGATGGGGAGCCTGGTCGACATCCTGAAGCACAACCTGGCTCGCCGGCAATCACGTGTCCGGATCTTCGAGACCGGACGGGTCTTCATCAAGGACTTAGCTCAAGCGGATGGGCCCTTGGCGGTAGCCGGCCTGCGCCAACCGCGGCGCCTGGCAGGGCTGGTCTACGGCAGTGTGGACGCGCAGCAATGGGGTGTCAAAGAGCGCCTGGCGGATTTCTTCGATATCAAGGGTGAGGTTGAAGCGTTACTCGCGCCTTTGCAGCTTCGGTTTGTTCCGGCTCAGCATCCAGCGCTGCATCCCGGGCGAAGTGCCCAAGTTGAGCTCGACGGACATCCGATTGGTTTCGTGGGCGAGTTGCATCCGCGCTGGCGCCAAGCCTACGAGTTGCCCCAGTCGCCGCTGTTGTTCGAGCTGGATCTGGATGCGCTCCTGAAGCGGCCTGTGCCTGTGGGTCAAAGCCTGCCTAAGC
Organism: Burkholderiales bacterium; assembly: GCA_046317675.1. Classification (GTDB taxonomy): domain Bacteria; phylum Pseudomonadota; class Gammaproteobacteria; order Burkholderiales; family Burkholderiaceae_C; genus Inhella. Next base: position 9,579 of record JBKCVH010000298.1, on the reverse strand, counting down.
ACCCAGCAGCACAACGTGATTTAGCTGTGGTCGTGCAGGACAGTGTGAGTCATGAAGCATTGATGGCTGCCATTCATGCTGCAGGAGATGAGATCGTGCGCGAAGCGCGACTCTTCGATGTTTACCGGCCGGCAGGGGCTAAAGAGCGCAGCCTCGCGGTTCGGTTGACGCTTCAGGACGATGCGGCAACGCTGACGGATGCGCGCATTGATGCGGCCATTCAAGCCGTGTTGGCCAGTTTGCAAAGCAAGGTCTCGGCGCGCCTTCGCGCCTGAACGGGAGCTCCCACTCATGGACGAGAACCTCAAGCCTTCGGTGCTGATCGCCTCGATCGAGACGCCGACATTGACCAAGGCAGAGCTGTCGGAGTTGATGTTCGAAAAGCTCGGCCTGAACAAGCGCGAAGCCAAAGACATGGTCGAGGCCTTCTTTGAGCTCACGGGGAGCACGCTGGTGCGGGGGCGTGAGGTCAAGCTCAGCGGCTTCGGTAACTTCAGCCTGCGCATGAAAGCTGCACGCCCGGGGCGAAACCCCCGCACGGGCGAGCTGATCCCCATCGAAGCTCGCCAAGTGGTGGTTTTTCACGCAAGCCAGAAGCTCAAGGCCACCGTTCAAGGGGATGAAGAGTCCTGAAGCCCAGCTAGCATGATCGGCTACCTATGGACATCCTCCCCTCAATCCCGGCCAAGCGCTACTTCACCATTGGTGAGGTGAGCACCCTGTGCGGCGTGAAGCCGTATGTGCTGCGTTATTGGGAGCAGGAATTCACCCAGCTGCGCCCTCAAAAACGGCGGGGCAACAGGCGCTACTACCAGCACCACGAGGTGCTTTTGATTCGTCGCATTCGTGACTTGCTGTACGACCAAGGTTTCACGATCAGTGGCGCGCGAAATCAGTTGTCGGAGGGGCTTTCGCTTCCTTCGAGCTTGCATCCGATCACCCTACCGAGTGGCGAGCCAATGGGCATGGAAGAGCTGAGGATTGAGTTGCTCCGCCTTCGCGACAGCCTTGGTGACGACTGAACGCAGGCCACGCGACTTGTGCTCAAGATTCATGAAGTGCCCGGGAAGTGGCTATACTAGCAGGCTTCGTCGGGGCGTAGCGCAGCCTGGTAGCGCACTTGCATGGGGTGCAAGGGGTCGGAGGTTCGAATCCTCTCGCCCCGACCAAAGTTAAAGCAGTAAATTCAACGGGTTAGCTTCTTCACGGAAGTTAACCCGTTGGCCTTTCTGGCTTCAAATCAGCCGTCGGGCAACAGAATGGGCAACAGAATGCAGCGTGCTTCTGGCGCCCGAGGCGCTCTAGCTGCCTTAGCGCCTGCAACCAGCGCGACGCCAACAAGGGCTTCTGCGACACATCGGTTCTCGGCGACTCCATTTCGCGACATTCAAGCTCCCAATGAAAACAAGCCCCGGCAGCATGGCTACCGGGGCTTCGAGTTCTAGCTCGCTAAAGCATTGCCGCTGAGCGAAGCGATGCTGGTGCACCGCTCACTGTCGAGGCGCTTCTGGTTCGGTTCTCCCCTTGGCCGCGGCAATCAAGGCTTCGGTCTCCTTTCGCTTGAGCAATCTCAGGCGTCGCTTGCACAGCACGATGCCGACCAAGCAAGCGCATAGCCAAGCGGTAGCCCAGCCTTCCGAGATAGGACTGACCTCTGGGATGTGCATGCCGTATGCCGACAGTCTCAACACGATCACTGGGTATGGCAGCAAGGTCTCCAGTACCTTTACGTTCGATTCCAGCTCTGCTCTCGAGTTGAAGATTGCAGCAACAGCGCGTAGAGCGAGCTCGCCAACCCAACGCAGCGGTCGAAAGAATGTCTCCCAAGCCAGACGGCTCTGTTCAGTCTTCTGCATAAGCTTGCGAAACGCCCACAGCGCAAAGAGTGCAGAAATCAGCGCCAGGGTCACGATCACGATGTTCATGTGGTTTGGTGTCATGTCGTTAAGGCCATTGGCTTGTTCTGCGTCGGCAAGTTCAGTTCCACTCGTCGCCTTGGGGCGGTTCAACTTATGGTCCTGCTCGGCCCGGCCGGCAGGGCTCGAGCCGCTTCGTAATCTTTTCCATCTGTGTCGCATCACCATGTAGCTTCGCCTGTTCACGCCGCCCCGTCTGGCTTTGCCAAGCTTGGCAGGCGGTGGTGTGGCTTGCGGTTTGCGAAACACTTGCGGTCTTCCTAGCCCGATCGACAAGCGCCATGCCAACCTACTTCGTTACCCGCCATGAAGGCGCTCGCTTCTGGGCTCGCCATTTCGCTGCCAAGGGCCTGCTGCCGGAGCCGGTGCATCACGTCGTAGAGCACCTGGACCCCTCGCAACTGCAGCGTGGCGACGTCGTCATGGGCACGCTGCCCATCCACCTCGTGGCGGAGCTGCATCGCCGGGGTGTGCGCTACTGGTCGCTTGACATGACCATCCCGCTCGAGTTGCGCGGCAAGGACCTCAGTGGCACCCAAATGGTGGCGCTGGGGGCCACGCTCACGCAGTACCAAGTCAAAACCGTCCAGCAACTGAACCTAGCAGCCGCGCGGCTCCGTCCACGCAGTGCAGAGGAGCGCCCGCCGCTCATGGTCAGCGTGGTCGGCCAAGAGCTCATGCCCGTGCTCATCGGCTGCGGTGTGCTGCCCACGGCCGAGGTGCTACTGCTTGTCACCGAGGAAATGAAACCCAAGGCGGCCCAGCTCAAGCGCCTCCTGCAGCGCGACTTCAGCTTCGAGGGCGCGCCCGTCAAGGTCAGCACCCGCGAGCTTCCGGTCTATGGTTTTGCGGAGACCGTAGCCTTTGCCCAGCAGTTGTTTGAAGAGCGGCTGGCCCGTGGGCACCGTCAGCTTTGGCTCAACCTCACCAACGGCACCAAGCCCATGGCCCTGGCCCTGTCGCAAGCCGCCACCACCGGCGCGCTCGCTGTGCGCCTACAGCCCTTCTACATCGACGCCGCACGCCGCCAGGTCGATCCCATGCGGGTCGGTGAGCGGCCGCGCCCTCTGCGTGCCGTGGCCAATGTCCGCCAGCGCCTGGAGGCCGCCGGCCTCCAGGTGATGGGCGCTGCCCAAGCCTCGCCCACCCTGGCCCAACAACTGGCGCGCCGTGAACTGGTGGAGTTGCTCACCCAAGCCAGTGCCTCTGTGCTCATCCCCCAGCTCAACCAATTCGCCATCGAAGCCGAAGCCCTGCTGCAAGCCCAGCAAGTCGGAAGCACGCCACCCCCGTCGCTCAGGCTGTTGAGCCTGGACAGCGAGCCGGCCCAGGGGCGCTTCATCCTGCGCCAGCAGGCCGCGCCGCAGCGTGTGCTGAGCAACGCACTGCGCCGTGAATTGGGTAGAGCACTTCACGCGGCTGGCGTGCTGCGCTCGCCGGTGGAGACACTGCCGAGTGGCGAACAGGTGCTGCTCTTGCGCCACCGCAGCGAGCTACGCTTTTTGCAAGGCGGCTGGTTGGAGATTTACCTCGGCCAGTTGTTGGAAGACGCCGGCGTTGACGACTGGGCGCTCGGCGTTGAAGTGCGCCGTGAACGCGCGGTGAACGAGCTTGACCTCGTCGCTGCATGCGGCAACCAACTCCTCCTTATCGAGGCCAAGACGGGCCTTCAACAGCGCGCTGACAAAAAGCTCGCGGGCTCTCGAGTTGCTGAGGGCGCGCTCTACAAGTTCGAAGCCGTGTCCAACCAACTCGCCCGGGAGTTTCGCGACCGCTGGTACGTCAGTGCCCAGCCGCTAGACCCCGCAGACCTTGAACGCGCCCGCCAACTTGGCATCCGTGTTTTCATGGGCCTTGAGGCCACCGCCAAGCGCCCGAACCATCACGAGCATCCGAGCCACCCCAACACTGTTGAGAGCCTGGCCGAACTGCCTGCCGCACTGCAAGACTGGGTCCGCGAGCATCACCTCAATGCCGCGCCCAGCTTGCGCCCAAGCCAATGGGACCGTGCACCCAAAGACTGGCAAGAAGCCGACACCCGCAAGCCCTTTGCCAGCATCTGAGCATCACAAGTCCTCATGAGCCCACCCCTGCCCAGCCTCATCTTGCGCCAAGCCTTGCAGCGCCTGCCGCTCGTGCGCCTGCACGCCCGCCATCGGCTGATCGACGACCTCGCACTCCCCGAGCGTTTCATGGGCAACCTCTGGCGAGGTGAGTTCGGAGCCCGGCTCGCAGAGCAAGCCCCCGAGGCTTTTGCGGCTTTCATGGGCAGTGCCTCCACCGCTCGCGCTCCGGCCCACTGGGCGCTGCACGCTCCTTGGGCCGATGCCGACTGGGTACCCGCCGGCGCCGTACTGGAAAGCCGCCTCACCCTCATCGGCGAGGCAGCGCTTACCCATCTCAGCGCGGCTGCAAACGCACTGGCGGGCGTGGGCCAGCACGGCCTAGGCCCCGCCCGCCAGCCCGGCGGTGGCGCCCCTTCGCAGCGTGCCCGCGTTCAGTGCGAAGACCTGCTGCAAGAAGACCCCCGGCCAGCCGCCGCTGGCAGGGCTAACGCGCAGACCGAGCCGGTTGACCTGCCCGTGCTGAGCGCTGCCCAGTTGCTGCTGGCCAGCCCGGCCGAGCCCGAACGCCCGCTGCGCCTGCATTTGCGCTCGCCTCTCGTTTTCAAGCACGACGGCGCACTGGCCGGCCCCGCTGTTCCTCCGCTGCCACTCCTGCTTCAGCGCATTTGGGGCCGATTGGTGCAGCTGTTGCCGCCGCCGCCCCAGGCACCCGAGCCCAGCGAGCCGGGCCAGCAACCCGCAGCCGGCCGCCTCTTCGCGCCCGGCGAGCGCGCGCTTTGGCTGGCCTTGGCCGAAGCCGCCGCCACCCCAAGCAGCCACACCCTGCAGTGGATCGAAGCCCAACGCCACAGCCGCCGCAGTGGGCACGACATGCCGCTGGCGGGTCTTGTGGGCACGCTGCACTACCCGGCTCCCGCCGGCGCATTGCGGCCCTGGTTTGAGCTGGCCGACTGGCTTCAACTCGGCAGCAAAGCCAGCTGGGGCTGCGGCGTGATTGCCGTTAGCGCCTGAGCAACGCACCCAGCATCCCTGGCGGCTCCTCCTCACGCTGCCTAGAGCCGGGGGCACCGCCGTTTCAGCGCCGCGGGGTTTAAACCGGTCAGACGGGTGGGCAGCGTCAAATCGGTGCTGAAAAGCCACCGATATATCAAACGGCCAAGGTCTTGGCGGGCTAACCATCCACCTTCGTACAGAGGGTGTATTCAGTTTATTGAACTCTGTTCTATTGAGTTTTTAGACCTTTTCGGTATTCGAGGGCTAGAACTCAACGGAACGAACTATGGCAAACAAGTCTTTTCTCAAGCCCCTTCGAAAGTCGGTAAGCCAGAACGCTCATGCTGGATCTGGCCAAGACTTGGAAGTCCTAATCCCCTTGGGAATTCAGGGAGCCAGAACCAAGAGGCAAAGCTTCGCCGCCAACGCGACGTCTTAATCCCCTGCGGAATTCGGGGAACCAGAACGAAGAGCCTCTTCAAAGGCAGCGTCGATGGGTCTTAATCCCCTTCGGAATTCGGGGAACCAGAACGTCAACGCTGTCTGACAAACGATCCAGGAAGTCTCAATCCCCTTCGGAATTCGGGGAGCCAGAACATGAACGAGCAACAAGAGCGCGAAGCGTTTGTCTCAATCCCCTTCGGAATTCGGGGAGCCAGAACGCAAATCGCGAATCCCTATATGGGAACGAGGTCTCAATCCCCTTCGGAATTCGGGGAGCCAGAACATGCGCTCTAAGCTCTTGCAAGTCTCTTTGGGTCTCAATCCCCTTCGGAATTCGGGGAGCCAGAACCTTGAGCTCGCTTGGTCAGGTGCGCGTTAGTCTCAATCCCCTTCGGAATTCGGGGAGCCAGAACAGTACCTCTCCAAGTGCTTGTCAGCACTCATGTTTTTCCCGGGTTTGCGGACAGAGGTGGCTAACTTGTAACAAAAGCCTGGCTTCATGAACGAATCGGCGCTCAAACCGACAAAAAGTCCTTGTGAATCAAGGCGCTGCCGCATTTGTAACGCGAGCGAGGTGGCAGAACTTGCATTAGGGCGGGGTTCGCGAATACACCGTGATGAGGCCATCGCGGCGCGCTGAAGAGCTTGGCGCATCCAGTCCGCCGGGTAGCGCTGGGCATGCTGGAGGCAGCTCGGCTTTGGCATAGAGGCTCAGCGCTCCCCCAAGCGGCGCACGCCGTAGCGCACCAACCGAGCGCCCAGCGCATCCAGTTGCGCTGCGCTCAGCTCTTGGCCGCGCAGCTCGGGGGGCAGGCTTACGTCCAGCACCCACGGCTGAGCGCCCTGGGCTTGCAGGCGTTCCAGCCAAGCCAGGGGCAGCACGCCAAGTACCTTGCTGCCAGGGGGGGCTAGGAAGTCCTCGGGCAGGTGCGTCAGCACCACGGCGTGCTGGCCAGCGGGGCCGAGGCGTGCGCGCAACCATTGCAATGCGCCGGGGTGCCGGCTCACGAGGTAAGTGGTGGGCAGGTTTGCGTTTGGATCCAGGTGCTGGGGCAGGGCAGGCGCGGTCATGCCGCTGAGTTTGAGCCGGCCTGGCCTTGGGCTGGCCCGGTGCCAAGCTTGGCAGTGGCTTCAGGAACGCCAGGCTCTGGGGCTGCCAGAATCAAAAGCTTTAACTTTGCCCACTACACCCATGGGATACGCGCTGCTGCAGCTTTGCGGGGGACAACTCACCCCCAACATCCTCGCGGGCCTGGGGCTGCTTCAGGCCGGAGCGCTCGAGCAGCATGTGGCTGTGCACACCGAAACGCCGGCCTCTGACAGCGCCGCCGAGAGCCTGACGCACCTGCTCGCCGAGGTGGCCGCAAGCCAAGACCCCGCCGAGCTACCGCAGTTTGTGAAAGAGCCGGTGGACAACCACGCCGAGGCCAGCTATGCCATGGCCCAGGCCTGCATCGCTGAAAGCCCAGCCGGCACGCGCTGGGTGCTCAATGCCACCGGCGCCACCAAGCCAATGTCGCTGGGCTTGGTGCTGCTGGCCCGTCACCCCCAGGTGGAGGCGGTGATTTACCTTGACTTGGATCTGGGTCAATGGCGGTCGCTCGGCATCGACCCCGAGCTGCGCCCGCGTGACCAGCCGCTGGCCCACAGCCACCCGGAGCTGGCTGCCTGGCTGGCCAAGGCGCAGCTCGACAGCGTCCCCATTCACACCCTGCTGCAAAGCCAGCTCGGCCGCTACCAACTGGACGAAGCCAAAAGCGCTTTCCACAGCAACGCCGCCCACCCCGGCGTTGATGTGATGGGCTGGCTTCGCAAAGCCAGCCAGCAGCGCAGCAGCTTCCGGGCCAGCGCCCCGAACGCGGCCCGGCTGCCGCCAGTGGCCAGCGAAGGCGATGCCTTTGAATGCTGGATTGCCCACCTGCTGCTGGCACTGGGTGTGCACACGGTGCGCTGGGGGGTGGAGCTGCGCCGCCCAAATGGCCAGGCTGAGCTGGAGTTCGACATCGCCGCCTGTCACGGCAGCCGACTGCTTTGCCTGGACGTCAAGATTGACCGCCCAGACGTCGCTGGCAAGAGCGCGCAGTTGCGCGTGGCGCTAGAGACCACGCGGCGGCTCGGCGGGCTCTCGGCCACGTGCGGCGTGTTGCGACCCAACTGGCCCGCTGCCACCACACTGCGTGACACCGCGAGCGACATGCGCGTGCTGCTGCTCGACCGCCAAGGCTTCACCCAGCTCCCCAGCCAACTGCAGCGCTTGCTTCAACTGAGCTGGACACCCGCCCAAGCCGAGCTGGCCGAGCAACTGCAGCGCTGGCTGCAAGGCCGCCAAGAGCGCACCCCCCAAGGCCGCAGCGTGTTTGCGCACGGGCCGACCTGAACCGGCCCAAGGTCGCCGGCTCCATGGCCTTGGGCACATCAGCGCCGTTGCGGGTGCCACCGCCTGCCAAGCTTGGCAAAGCAAGCAGGCCGGCAGGCGGCTCGCCAAACTGCGGCCATGAACTCAAACCACACCCCCCGCATCACCGCCCAGCCCTTCAACCTCGCCGCCGTGCTGGCAGCCCCCATGCTCAGCGGCTTGCTGCTGCTCGCCGGGCCGGCACCTGCGCTGGCCCAAGCCAAGCCGAAAGCCGAGCCGAAAGTCGAGCCGAAAGCCGAGCGTGCTCGCGCCGCCCCACTGGGCATCGAAATTGGCAGCAGCACCTGCCAAGCGGTCGCCGAGCGGTTTGGCGTTGCGGTGGGCCGCGACCCCGCGCACGCCAGCCTGGCGCGCGTGCCGTTGCCCAACCCGGCTGCGCACTACCCGGGCGCTGAGTCCATTCAAGCTTGGTGCAGCGCCCCCACGGCACCAGTGGTGTTGCTCACGCTAAGCGTCGACAAAGGCGGGCTCGGCAACCCCGCCAGCCGCGAGGCCTATGCCAACCTCCAGGCCAAGTACCGCCGTGTGGCGGGTGGCCCACCCCCCGGCGTTGGCGACGGCTACGCCCGCTTTGAAGGGGGCGACACCGTGATCGAACTGCGCGCACCGCACCTGAGTTTCTCGTTCGAGCTCAGCTACTTCACCCGGGCCGTTTACCAGCAAGCTCAGACGAACCAGCAGGCGGCGCAGCAGCGCGAAGCCCAGGCCCGCCGCGACGGGCTCTAGCCCCCCAGCAAGCCGCGCGCGCTAACCCCAGTTCCCTGGGGCGCCCCTCGGGCCCCGAACCCAAGCTGCCACCCCTAGCCGCACAAGCGGCCACTGCTCAGCCTAAAGCTGGGCTTTTGGCCCTGGCTTGTGAATTGGCATTCACAACCCTCCTCGCTTCGGGCAAATCAAGCAGAGCCGAACAAGCGGCTTTGTAAGCGATTCAACGGTTGAAAATTTGACTCGACGCGTCAAGGCTGCTCGGTACTCGGGGGAATCAGAACGGTTTGCATAACCCCTTTATCGTATTCATGGCTAAATACATTCCGGTATTCGGGGTGCGCGAACTGTGCCGGCTCGCGTCGATACCGAACACCGGTCTTAATTCCCTTCGGAATTCGGGGGGGCGGAAAGTACGGCTACCCCTACATACTCGATGAAGCGTCTTAATCCCCTTCGGAATTCGGGGAGCCGGAACGTCAGTCCTACGCGAACCGCGCAGCACAAGGTCTTAATCCCCTTCGGAATTCGGGGAGCCGGAACTCTTCAACATGTATTGCGAACAGCAAGAAAGGTCTTAATCCCCTTCGGAATTCGGGGAGCCGGAACATCGATCAAACGCCCGCTTCGGGCCTTCCGTGTCTTAATCCCCTTCGGAATTCGGGGAGCCGGAACTACATCGATGTGTTCGACAAGAGCTGTGCCGTCTTAATCCCCTTCGGAATTCGGGGAGCCGGAACAACAATGCTCGTCGGACTCCAATTGTGACAGTCTTAATCCCCTTCGGAATTCGGGGAGCCGGAACCCCATAGTGCGCGCGTTCGATCTGTAAAGAAGTCTTAATCCCCTTCGGAATTCGGGGAGCCGGAACTCATACGGCATTCGGTGGAGCAAAGGACGAGTCTTAATCCCCTTCGGAATTCGGGGAGCCGGAACGTTATCTATGAAACGCGAACTTTCTTTCCCGTCTTAATCCCCTTCGGAATTCGGGGAGCCGGAACACTAACGCCTCCGGTGTCCAGCTACTTGGTCTTAATCC
>JBKCVH010000297.1:0-2624 GCA_046317675.1 Burkholderiales bacterium | reverse complement strand
CGCCATTCGTGCGGCGCTCGATGCCAGTGCGGGGCGGCGTTACCTGGACCTCAACTTGCGCGAGGGCGTGGGAGATCTGCAGGCCATTGCCATTGAATCCTTGCGGCTCGCGCATTGGGTCAAGCTCAATGACGAGGAATTGCTGCAGGTGCTGCGCTGGACCGACTTGCCGAGCGCAAGCGCCTTGGTTCAGCACTTTGGCCTTGAACGCCTGCTGGTGACGCGAGGCGCGCAGGGCTACCAGAGCTTCAACGCCCAGGGCCTGTGTGACGCCGAGGGCGCAGGTGTTGTCGTGGAGCACTTGGTGGACACCGTGGGCGCCGGTGACGCCTTCAGTGCCTTCCTGCTTGCCGCCCATTTGCAAAGCCGAGCCTGGGCACCCGCCCTGGCCCTGGCCAATCGTTTTTCGGCCGCCATGTGCGGCCAGGCCGGTGCGTCGGCGTCGGACCCGGCCTCTTTCTATCCCCCGTGGCGGGCCGCCTTGGCCGCCTTGCCCAAGGAACTTGGATGAACAAACCCCTGCTGTCGCCCTGGCAGATCGTGAACATGAATGTCGGCTTCTTCGGCATTCAGTTCAGCTTCGGTCTGCAGCAGGCCAACATGAGCCCGATCTACCAAATGCTGGGCGCTGAGGGCAAGAACCTGCCGCTGCTCTGGCTGGCTGGGCCCGTCACCGGACTGCTGGTGCAGCCGCTGATCGGCGCACTGAGCGACCGCACCACCCACCGCTGGGGCCGGCGCACGCCTTACTTCTTGTACGGCGCTTTGCTGTGCAGCCTGGGCCTGGTGGCCATGCCCTTCAGCCCGGCGCTGTGGTTCGCGGCTTCGCTGCTTTGGATTCTGGACGCCGCCAACAACGTCACCATGGAGCCGTACCGCGCCTACGTGAGCGACCGCCTGCGGCCCGAGCAGCACGCGCCGGGTTTCCTCACGCAATCGGCATTCACGGGGCTGGCGCAAACCATGGCCTACCTGGCGCCCAGCCTTTTGGTTTGGCTTGGCATGAGCAAAGACACCCTGGGTGCGAACGGCATTCCACTGGTGGTGACGACGGCCTTCATGATCGGCGCGCTGCTCTCGTTCACCACGGTGTACTACTCCATCAAGAAAGTGCCAGAGCTGCCGCTTTCGCCGGCCGAACGCGCCGAGATCGCCTCCCGGCCGACCGGCGCAGCCGCCACGCTGCGCGAAATCTGGGAAGCCATCAAGACCATGCCGCCCACCATGCGCAGGCTGTGGTGGATGGCGCTCTTCCAGTGGTACGGAATGATGTGCTACTGGATCTACATCGTGCCCAGCATTGCCAGCAGCGTGTACGGCAGCAGCGACCCCAAGAGCCCTGCCTTTGTCGACGCGGTGCTGACCAATGGCCAGATCGGCGGCTTCTACAACTTTGTCGCCTTCGTGGCCGCCTTCGCCATGGTGCCCTTCACGCGCCGGCTCGGTGCCAAGTGGGTGCATGCCTTTGCCCTGAGCTGCGCCGCCGTGGCCATGTGGATGCTGCCCGGCATCCGCGAAAAGGCCTGGCTCTTCTTGCCCATGCTCGGCATTGGCCTGGCCTGGGCTTCCATCATGGGCAATCCCTATGTGCTCTTGGCTGGCTCCATCCCGCCGGAGCGGGCGGGGGTCTACATGGGCATCTTCAACATGTTCATCGTCATCCCGATGCTCATCCAGATGCTCACGCTCCCCCTCATCTACGAGCCGCTGCTCGGGGGGCAGCCGGAGAACGTGATCCGCTTGGCGGGCGTGTTGCTGGCTTGTGCCGCTGTGGCGGTTTGCTTTGTCAAGACCGAGAAATCGTCATGAAGAACGCCGTTCAGCTCATCACCTATGTGGACCGCCTGGGCGGCGGCGACCTGAAGGCCTTGAAGGCGCTGCTGGAGCATGGCCCTTTGCAAGGCTTGTTTGGCGGCGTGCACCTGCTGCCCTTCTTTCACCCCATCGACGGCGCCGACGCCGGCTTTGACCCCATTGACCACCTCAGCGTGGACAAGCGACTGGGCGACTGGGCCGACGTGCAAGCCTTGGCGCAGTCGGTGGAGGTGATGGGCGACGTCATCGTCAACCACATGAGCGCAAGCAGCCCGCAGTTTCTGGACTACCAAGCCAAAGGCGCCGCCAGCGAATACGCCGGCCTCTTCCTGCGCATGGACAAGGTCTTCCCAGATGGGGCCACCGAGCACGACTTGCTCGGCATCTACCGGCCGCGCCCCGGGCTGCCCTTCACGCCTTACCCGGTGGCCGGCCACCGCGAGCTGCTCTGGACCACCTTCACGCCGCAGCAGCTCGACATCGACATCAGCCACCCGCAGGGCAAGGCTTACCTGTCCAACATCCTGCAGCGCTTCGCCGGCAGCGGCATCCGCATGGTGCGGCTCGATGCCGTGGGCTACGCCATCAAGAAGGCGGGCACGGCTTGCTTCATGGGCCCAGAGACCTTCGACTTCATCGCTGCTTTTGCGGCCGAGGCGCGCGCCCTAGGCATTGAAGTGCTCGTGGAGATTCACAGCTACTACCAGCGGCAAATTGAGATCGCCAAGCAGGTGGACTGGGTGTACGACTTCGCCCTGCCGCCCCTGGTGCTGCATGCGCTGACGGCGATGGATGCAGCCCCGCTCAAG
>JBKCVH010000296.1:0-10573 GCA_046317675.1 Burkholderiales bacterium | reverse complement strand
ATGCAGTACTCCTGCCAGCGCAACTACACGATCTTGTCCACGGACGGCGTTTACGGGGATTTCGGCTCGGCCAGGGACATGAACAACGCGGTGCTCGGCGATCAAGACGCCAACTTGGACGGCGCGATGAAGGACCGTGTTCCCGTGGCCGGCACGCTGGCCGACGTGGCCGCGTACTACCGCTTGACCGACCTCAGAACAACGGCACCGTGGTGTTCAGGCTTGCTGGGAGTGGACGTGTGCGGCAGTGTGGGCTCGATCCAGAGCATGACGACCTTTACCTTGGGCTTTGGCGTCGCCGGGCGGATGCAGTATTTGCCCAATTACGAAGACTCAGCGCCTGACTTCCAGGCTGTGAAGCTCGGTTCAACCCCCAATCCCACCACAGGCGTGTGCAGTTGGCAAACCTCGGGCAACTGCACCTGGCCTGCGCCCCCCAACACCGAGGCCAATGTCGACGACCTGTGGCACGCTGCGGTGAACGGCGGGGGCACCTACTTCAGCGCCGGCAACCCTAACGCCTTGTTCACTGGCATTCGCAACGCGCTGGAGGCCATCGACAGCGCGGAGCGCTCAACGGCAGGGGCCACCACCAGCAACCCCAACATCACGGCGGGTGACAACCAGATCTTCGTGTCGTCCTTCGAGACGAAGTCCTGGACTGGAGAGTTGCAAGGCCGGCGCATCGACACAGTGACGGGCGACGTGCTGACGGGCCAAGATTGGTCTGCTGGCTCTTTGCTGAACAACAACACCAGCCGGCGCTTGCTGATGTTCAGCGGCGCCGCCACGACCAAGCTCAAGGATTTTGCTTGGTCCACCATGTCGACCTCCGAGAAAGCGCACTTCGAACTGGCCAACATCACGGCCGCCGGCCGTTCGTTGACGCAGTACTGCCTCGTGGGGGTGAGTTGCCTGAGCAGCGCCACCCAAACGGCCAGTGCGGGCGAGCCTCTGGTTCGGTACTTGGCCGGGGAACGGACCTTGGAAGGAGAGTTCGCTGACGTGGCCAAGCCATGGCGCTTGCGGGAGTCGCTGCTGGGGGACATCGTCAACTCGGAGGCGGTGTTCGTGGGCAAACCGTCGCTGGCCTTCTCGGATTCCGGCTACGGCGCCTTCGCCAGTTCGGCGGCGACGCGGCGCAAGATGGTCTACGTGGGCTCCAACGACGGGATGCTGCACGCTTTCGACGCGACCACGGGCAACGAGGTGTGGGCCTTCATTCCCACCGCCGTTCTGCCGCGCCTGTACAAGCTAGCCGACAAGGACTACGCCAACAAGCACGAGTTCTTCGTGGATGGCACCCCAACGGTGCAGGACGCGTTCATCGGGGGCGAATGGCGCACCGTGTTGGTGGGCAGTTTGGGCCTGGGCGGGCGCTCGTACTTTGCCTTGGATATCACCGACCCCGACAACCCCAAGGCCTTGTGGGAGTTCACGCACCCCAACATGGGCCTCACCGTGGGCCGGGCGGAGATCGGCAAGCTCTCCCTCAACTCGGAGTGGGTGGCGGTATTGCCTTCTGGCCTGAACAACATCCCCAACGGCGACGATTACTACAACGGCGCCGACGGTAAGGGCTATATCTACGTGGTGAACCTGTCCACCGGCACCTTGGCCACCAGCGTCAATGACAGCGGCATCATCCCCACTGGGCAAGGCAGCACGTCAACGCCTTCGGGCCTTGGACACATCCGGGCGTGGTTCGACGACGGTGAGGTCAACGCCACCATGCTGCGCCTGTACGGCGGCGACAACCTGGGCAACGTGTGGCGTTTCGACATCAACGACAACGTGGCCCCTTCCGGCTTCGAGGCCCTGCGCCTGATTACCTTGAAGGACGGCAGCGGTAACGCGCAACCGGTGACGTCCCGCCCCGAACTCGGGCAGGCGGGCAGCTATGCGATGGTCTACGTGGGGACCGGGCGCTACCTCGGAACGTCTGATTTCTCGGATACGAGACAGCAGTCGATCTATGCCATCAAGGATCGCCTGACGGACCAATCGTTTGACCAGCCCCGCAGCGCACCCAGCGCCTTCGTGCGCCAAACGCTCGTTGACTCAACTTGCCCCACGGGCGTTTCGGCCTGCACGGCGAACAGCTCGGTGCGGTCGGTGCCCGTTCCGCTGCCTGTCAACCTAGCCACCAATGGGGGGTGGTATGTTGATCTGCCGGTATCGAGCGAACGGGTGACCACGGAGCCGGTACTGGCGCTGGGTACGTTGGTCGTGACCAGCAATATCTTGGTGGCTGGCAATGTGTGCGAGGAAGGTCGGGGCTGGGTGAACTTCTTGGACTACCGAACCGGTGCATCGGTCGTGACGGCCCAAGGCGTGGCGAGCGTGCCGCTCAATGGGCTGGGTTCCCGTAGCACGGTGAGCATGCTGCCCAATGGCGCGGTACGCCGCTACACCACGGTGTCCAAAAGCCCGCGCAAGCCAGACACCGGGGCCTTGCCGGTTGACGTGTCCGCGGGTGGTACCCGGCGTCATTCCTGGCGGGAATTGGGTGGCAACTGACGCCGCTTGCCACGCCCCACCACAACGCCCGGCCGCCCCAGCCGGGCGTTTTTCGTCGGGAGGCCCCGCCAGCCGCTGGCTGGCTTGGAGCGCTTCCGTCTTGCTGCATGCGACCGGGATGGCGTGGCTCATGACCGGAGGCAGCCTGGACTTGGCTCGGCCCACGCTGGTCCCGAAGGCTCCCGTGACGCACCAGGCGACGCTCGTTCGGGTGTCGATCGCTCAACCCCATCCGGCGGGTCCATCGGATCGACCCAGCGGCCCCAGCGACGGCGCCATGCCCTCGAGCGAGCCCACGCCCCCCCTAGAACCGCCGGGCCAGGCCCGTTTCCTGCCCGGGGGCTTGCCCAACATCGTCCTGCCCGACGTGTTCGTTCAAGGGCTTCAAGAGGTCAGGGTGGCGGCACTGGTCGAGGTGGACGCCGACGGGGTGGCCCAGTCCGTGTCGGTCCGAGGCAGCCCGGGCAGTCCAACGGAGTACGCCGACGCCGTGCAGCAGGCGCTCAGCCAAGCGTCCTTTGAGCCCTCGGGCCCCCGAAGCCTGCTTTGCGTTCGCGTGCGCTTTGACTTGGTCGAGACCCGCGCGGAAGTGACGCCACAGATGGACTTGAGGATGTCCAAGCGTCAGCGCTGCCAACGCTGGGCGCTGGACGGTCGATCGGGTTGAACTGGCCCCGGCCGCGATGCCGACCGCCAGTTGCCCAAGTGCCCCCGAGGGCATCGGGGTGCCGCAACGCTGCCGATACACTGATGCGCTTATCGATGGCCCGCCGGGCCTGGGCCGAATGCAAACGCCACCCACCACCGAATCACGGTCCCCGCAGGAAGAGTGGTACTCCGCCAACCTGCCCTTGCGCCAGCAGGTGATTGCGGACGTGGGGGCCAACGAGGGCCGTTTGTCGGCCTTCTTTTGGCGAGAAGGTGAGGGCAGCAGCAAGGTCGTGTCGATCGAGCCCTTGGCGGAAAACATTGCTTTGCTCGGTGCGCGGATTCCCGCCGAGGCTGCTGGCCTGTGGCGCGTCGAGCCCTTCGCAGTTTCGAATTGTGCCGGCGAGGTGAAGCTGCACGCGGGGGTCACCCCCAAGTCGGGCTGGAACAGCGTGGTTCACCCCCACGGGGCGCGTAGCGCACGCGCCGAGACCTTGGCGGTCTTGGTTCCCGATGTCACGGTGGTGAAGCTGGACATCGAGGGTCACGAGCATGAGGTGTTGGAGGAGGCGCTGCCTCGGCTGCCTCAGGTGCTCGCCTGGGCCATCGAACTGCACCAACGCCCTGACCGGTCGCTCCAAAGCGTTTTGGGGCTGCTCATGGCCCACGGTTACCGCGTGTTTGCCGCCACCCAGGACCGGCAACGCCCGGGCGCCTGGTGCAGCCATGAAATCCCTGCCACGCTGGACTGGTCTCATGTGCCACCCAGCGGCATGCGTCCCCATGGTCAGCCCATTCGGACCCTGCATGTGCTCGCTTTGCGACACCCCCCGACGCGATGAAGATAGCCCGAGTCAGCATGCAGGGCGCCCCCCAAGCCGCGCGGCGCGCGCTGCAGCTTGCTGGGCACCCTTCTTTGGACGCGGCCTCCTGGTCGATGCAGGGCGATTTGCTCGTGGGAGGTGGCGCCTTTGTGGACCCCGGAGACGGCAAGACATTGCGCTACGTACTCGGGGCGCTGGACTGGCCGGGTCGCAAGCTGTCGCTCACGGCGGTCAATTTTCTGCCGCACGCTATCGCCATTCGTCCTGACCAGCCCCAGCAGGTGGTGGCGTTCGAGAAGATCGGACCGGGCTGCGCGGAATTCCATCTGAAGAGTGGTGAATTGCGTCGATTCATCCCGCCGGTGCCAGGGCGCTGGTTTTACGGGCATGGCGTGTTCTCTGCTGACGGAGCATGGCTTTTCTCTACCGAGACGATCATCCAAACTGGCGAGGGCCGGATCGGCGTTCGCGACGCACACAGCTTTCGGCCGCTGGGCGATTTCCCAACCTTTGGTCAAAACCCTCATGATTGTCATTTGGTGGAGGAGGGGCGGGTTCTGGTCATCACCAACGGCGGCGGCAAGACGGGCGCAGACCAACCCTCCATCACTTGGGTGGACGTCGGCACGCGCAAGCTATTGCATCGCCAGGAGATTCAGGGCGATCGGCATAACGCGGGCCATCTCGCTATCACGTCATCGGGCACTTTGGCGGTGGTCTCGGCTCCGCGGGCCGGGTTGGGGGAGCAGGCGCTGGGCGGCTTGAGCCTCCGCCCGGGTGTGGCCGACACCTTGCAACTCATCACCGATCCTGCCGAGATCACGGGACGCATGACTGGCGAAGCGCTGAGTGTGGACATCCACGAGCCGTCCGACACGGTGGTAGTCACTCACCCCGTCGGCGGCATGGTCACGTTCTGGAGCGCGACGGACCGCAGCTTCAAGCGAATGCTGCCCATGGAGCGACCGCGCGGTGTGACTCTGTCTCAGGGCGGCGATCGCTTGTTCGTCTCGCGCGGTCTGCGCACCCAAGTGCTTGCCCTGGATCCCGCCACACTCGACCCGGAAGGCGCTCAGGTCATGGACCAGACCTTCCTTTCGGGCTCGCACCTCATCAATTGGACTCGTGCCGCCAGTGAACTGAGGCGCAATCAC
Source organism: Burkholderiales bacterium (assembly GCA_046317675.1). GTDB lineage: Bacteria > Pseudomonadota > Gammaproteobacteria > Burkholderiales > Burkholderiaceae_C > Inhella. The sequence goes on along the minus strand of JBKCVH010000296.1, from coordinate 5,427 downwards.
CGGCAGTGACCGCCGGGCAGGCAGGCCGCCCCAGCCCGGGCCCGCGATCTCAAGCCTGCTTCCAGTGGAGGCGGATGAGGTCCAAGGCTCAGCGCGTCAACTCGCGCGTAACCGTCCGGTCAACCCCATTTTGATTCGCCCGGTGTCTTGGGCGAAGGGTAAGCGGTAAGCGTCCGGCCAAACCACCTTGACGGCGGGCTGCATGCTCAGTCCGAGGCGGTCGTCCGTCGGCTCAGCCGCCCTGGCAGGCAGAGTCGCGAAGGAGGGGCGGGTCGCTCGGGGCTTCTTCCATGGCTGGATTGCTGAGGTTGAGCCATTGCTGCATGACGTGGATGCGCAGCATGGCTTCAACGTTGAACGGCGGGCGGTCTCGGTGGCCTTCGGGATAGTGCAGCGCGATCAAGGACATCAACTCGGCCCACGGCAGAATGCGCCCCACCTCAGCAGGGCCACGGGCCGATGCGTCGGCTTTTTCAACTGGGCCAGGCCGAGGCTCGTTTGCTTCATGCTGTTCATCGTCTTGGGCGCTCAGCGATTGCGGTAGCTGGGCCTTCTGCTTTCTTTGACCGTTCGTGGCTGCTTGGTCATCAAGGTTGGTTTGTTTGCTTGGGAACTGAAACAGCGTGATGCCAACTCTTTCCCTGCAGTTTCGTGACGACTTGCCCGACTCGTTGGCACCGCAATGGGATGCATTGCTTGCCCGAGCGGATGCCCCCACGCCCTTCATGTCGTCGCGCTATTTGCAAGCCTTATTGCAAAGCGAGGCCGCGGCTCCTGAGACGGGTTGGGTGCCGCAGTTCGCCTGTTTGATGGAGGGTGAGCGTTTGGTGGCGGCTTGCCCGCTGTGGATCAAGGCGCACTCTTGGGGTGAGTTTGTCTTTGACCAAGCTTGGGCGCGCGCTTACGCGCAGCACGGCTTACGCTACTACCCCAAGGCCTTGGTGGCCGTACCTTTCACGCCGGTGGGTGGTAGCAGGTTGTTGGCACAAGACGATGCCAGTCGAGCGATGTTGGCCCAAGGACTGATGCAGTGGACGGCAGAGCAGGGTCTTTCGGGCTTGCACCTCTTGTTCGGCAGTGCGGCGGATGCAGAGGCCTTGGTCGATCTGGGTTGGGCCACGCGCGAGCAACCCCAGTTTCATTGGCAGCGCTCTGCGCATTGGGGCAGTTTTGAAAACTTTCTGGCGGATCTGAAGCGTGAGAAGCGCAAAAAGATTCAGCAGGAGCGTCGGCATGTTCGTGACGCGGGTATCCGAGTGCAGGTGCAGGTGGGAATGGAGATCGGACCCGAGGACTGGACCTTCTTTGAACGTTGCTATGCCAATACCTATGCGGTACGGGGCCAAGCTCCGTACTTGCCAACCGGGTTTTTTAGTCAGGCGTTGCCAGCGGGAAGCGATTGGGTGCTGCTCACGGCTGAGCAAGGTGGGCAGCGATTGGCCGCCAGTCTGTTGGCCTGGGACAAAGGCCAAGCGGTGGTCTATGGCCGCCACTGGGGCTGTGTCCAAGAGGTCCCCTTTTTGCATTTCGAGCTCTGCTACTACGCGCCCATTGCATGGTGCATGGCCCATGGCGTGCAGCGCTTTGAAGGCGGGGCACAGGGCCAGCACAAGATGGCGCGTGGCTTGTTGCCTGCGCCTACAAGGAGCCAGCACTGGTTGGCGGATCCTCGCTTTTTCGAGGCCGTTCAGCGCTTTGCGGAGGAGGAGCAGTCTGCAGTGGCTGCCTACGAAGAGGAGCTGGCCGCTCGCTCACCCTTCAAGCCCCCTGTGCTTCCCGGCCGGTAGAGCGGTTGTATCGAGGCGGCTTCGCCCCAGCGTGCTTGCCACTGGGCGAGGAACTGCTGAGACAGAGGGCTGCGCGGTGTGAGCCGTTCGCCGATGTAGAGCTGCTGGGTGAGTTCAGCCGCTAGGCTTTTTAGCCGGGCTTCCATCACAACCAGTGCGTCAAGTCCGCGCCCCAGCGCTCGCTCTGAGGCCTCGGCCAACACGGTGGTGGGGTGCTGTCGAAGCAGCATCAGGTGCGCCCGCAACACGCGAAGGCGGCCTTGGGCGAGCTGCTCGCAGCGCTCCAGCCATTGCCAGTGGGCATGGACATCAAAGCCGCCCAAGCGCTGTGGGTTTTCGCCACTGGCAATCAGCAGGCCCTCCAGCGCGGCGCGGTCCTTGTTCATGTAAGCAAGATTTGCGTCACGCATGAGGGCTTCGCGGCGTTGCCGCTCATCGTCACTGGTGGCGCGGTCCGGGTGCAGTCGCATCGCGGCACGCCGGTGGAGGTCTTTGATCGATGGCGCTACCAGGCCTTGTTCGTCAGCAGGTGGAGCCGGCCAAGCGACGGCCGCCGGCAGCTGGGGGAGGGCGTTGCGCCGACGCTGGGGCGGTAGTGGCGGGAGCGGGGCTCCTTCGGCCCTCGCCAAGGTTTCAAGGGCCCGCAGCAACTCAGCTTGGAGCTGCTCTACCTCGCGCCAGGCGCTCCCAAGGCGCTGTTCATAACGCGACTGGAAGGCCAGCGCCTGGGTTTCGAGTTGCGCGTACTCGGCTTCAAGCCTTGCCAAAAACCCTTGCAACTCTTCGAGCTGCCGGCGCCGCCGTACCGCCTCCAGCCGCCACAGCTGGGGGTTGAGCAGGGCCTTGGTGAAGTCGGCGCGGTCGGGGGTGGTCATGGCTGCTGCATTGTCACGAATGCAAGACGAAAAAAAGCCCGCCGGAGCGGGCTTCCTTGGCAATGAATGCGCCTTACTGTGAGGCTGCTTCGCTGGCCGCCATCGCGGGAAGGCTCGCTGGCATCTCTGCAGCAGGGGCAACTGGCGAGACCACGGCCGTGGGCAGCTCTGCTTTCGCTGGCGCAGTGCTCATGGGCAAGATCGGAACGATCAGCAAGGCCACGATGTTGATGATCTTGATCAAGGGGTTGACCGCAGGGCCTGCGGTGTCCTTGTAGGGGTCGCCCACGGTGTCACCGGTTACGGCGGCCTTGTGCGCTTCTGATCCCTTTTTGTGGACGACACCATCCGCATCCTTGAAGCCTTCTTCGATCAGCTTCTTGGCGTTGTCCCAAGCACCGCCACCCGTGCACATGCTGATGCCGACGAACAAGCCGGTGACGATGGTGCCCATCAGCAAGCCGCCGAGAGCGGCCGGGCCTAGCAGCAAGCCGACGACGATCGGTGCGACCACTGGCAAGAGCGAAGGAACCACCATTTCTTTGATGGCGGCTGTGGTCAGCATGTCGACGGCTGCGCTGTAGTCCGGCTTGCGCTTGCCCGCCATGATCATCCCGTCGGCAAACTGCTTGCGAACCTCCACCACCACGGCGCCAGCAGCGCGCCCCACGGCTTCCATGGCCATTGCGGCGAACAGGAAGGGAATCAAGCCGCCAAGGAACAGGCCAATGATGACCTTGGGGTCGGAGAGGTCGAAGCTCACGGCCATGCCGCGCGCTTCCAGCGCATGCGTGTAGTCGGCAAACAGCACGAGGGCCGCCAAGCCGGCCGATCCAATTGCATAGCCTTTGGTGACCGCTTTGGTCGTGTTGCCCACGGCGTCAAGGGGGTCGGTCACATCACGCACAGAGGGCGGGAGTTCCGCCATCTCGGCAATGCCCCCCGCGTTGTCGGTGATAGGGCCGTAGGCGTCAAGGGCCACCACGATGCCGGCCATGCTCAGCATGGAAGTGGCGGCGATGGCAATGCCGTAGAGGCCCGCCAAGGTGTAGGCCGCAAAGATGGCGGCGCAGACAAAAAGCACCGGCCAGGCGGTGGACTTCATGCTCACACCCAGACCGGCGATCACATTGGTGCCATGGCCGGTGGTGCTGGCCTGCGCCACATGCTGCACGGGTGCGTACTGGGTGCCGGTGTAGTACTCGGTGATCCAGACCATGGCCGCCGTCAGCACCAATCCCACCACACAGGCGCCAAACAGCGACATCCAGTTGGCGGTCATGCCGCTGGCCAGCGTGAATTCGTTCGGAAACATTTGCTTCGTCACGAAGAAGAAGGCGATGAGGCTCAGCACGCCAGAGACGATCAGGCCCTTGTAAAGCGCGGGCATCACGTTCTTCATGCCCGGGGTGGCCTTCACGAAACTGCAACCAATGATGGAGGCAATGATCGAGACCCCGCCCAGGGCGAGCGGGTAGATGACGGCGGTCAGCGCGTTGGCGCCCGTCACCATGATGGCGCCCAGGGCCATGGCGGCAATCAGCGTCACGGCATAGGTTTCGAACAAGTCAGCCGCCATGCCTGCGCAGTCGCCGACGTTGTCGCCCACGTTGTCGGCAATGACGGCTGGGTTGCGGGGGTCGTCCTCGGGAATGCCCGCTTCCACTTTGCCCACCAAGTCGGCGCCTACATCAGCGCCTTTGGTGAAGATGCCGCCGCCCAGGCGCGCAAAGATCGAGATGAGCGATGAGCCAAAGGCCAGGCCGAGCATGGGCTTGAGCGCCTCGCTGGTGGCGCCTGTGCCGCCAGTGATGGCCATGTAAAAGCCGGCCACGCCCAGCAACCCCAGGCCCACCACCAACATGCCCGTGATGGCGCCGCCCTTGAAGGCGACGTCCAGCGCCGGACCAATACCCTTGGTGGCTGCTTGAGCGGTGCGCACGTTGGCGCGCACCGAGATGTTCATGCCGATGAAGCCGCAAATGCCGGACAGGAAGGCGCCAATCACGAAGCCAACGGCGGTCTTCAGCCCCAAGCCGGGCACAACCGCGATGGCGACCGTCAGCACCACGCCCACGATGGCAATGGTGCGGTACTGCCGGCCCAAGTAGGCGGCAGCACCTTGCTGAATCGCAGTTGCGATCTCCTGCATGCGGGCATTGCCCGCGTCCTGGCTAAGAATCCAACTTCGTTGGATGAAGCCGTAAATCACCGCGACTGCGCCACAGGCGAGCGCGAAGTACAAGGCCATGTCTGTCGTCATTAGCACCACTCCACTCAAAAGGTTGGCTGGGGGCAAGGTTGTTCCTGCCGCGCGCGGATGCTAGGTAGCTCGGATGACCATCGTCTTGGGGGTTTGCCCAAGCGCCTCAGGGTTAGCGTGGCTGGCGTTTCCCCGGGCTCCCAAGGTGCTTGTGTGCAAGCCTTCCCCTAGACTTCGGGTTTCCCAGGAGAAAACACCGCATGAGCCTGCATAACGTCACCCCGGGCAACAAAGCCCCTGAAGAGTTCAACGTCATCATCGAAATCCAGATGAATGCCGACCCGATCAAGTACGAGGTGGATGAAGAAACCGGCGCCTTGTTCGTTGACCGTTTTATGGGCACTGCCATGCACTACCCGTGCAATTACGGCTACATCCCCAAGACGCTGGCGGACGACGGCGACCCGGTGGACGTGCTCGTGATCACGCCCGTGCCGCTCATCCCCGGCGTGGTGGTGACCTGCCGCCCCATCGGCGTGCTGAAGATGAACGACGAGGCCGG
>JBKCVH010000295.1:0-2815 GCA_046317675.1 Burkholderiales bacterium | reverse complement strand
CGCCGGGGAGGCCGGTCCCCGACCGAGCCCGGACCATCCCGCCGCGGTGGGCGGTCACCGAACGAGCCAGGACCCTCACGGCGCGGAGGGCGGTCGCCGAACGAGCCAGGACCATCACGACGCGGCGACCGGTCACCGAAGGAGCCAGGACCATCGCGACGTGGCGGCCGATCACCAAACGAGCCAGGACCCTCACGGCGCGGCGGGCGCTCGGCCTGAGCGCGATCGCGCGCTTGGCGTTCGGCTTGAGCTTCCGCCAAAGTTGGGCGGGGCTTGTTTTTGTTGAAGCCGCGCACAGGCGCTCGGTCACCCCGGCCCTCAGAGCCTGGCTTCACGCCCAGCGTCTTAGGTTTTTTGTTGTCGTTGTTGTTGTCGTCGTCTTGGGTGTCGCTCATGGCAGGCCCGGCAAAGGTGGGGGAAAGGCGCAAGGGTGAGCGCTTCGCAGCGCTCGGTCAAGCTATGAAAAAGAAAACTGGAGAAAACAGGAAGAAAAACTCAGCGGCCGCGCAGGAATAGCGCATCCAGGTCCTTCAGGCTGAGTTGTCGCCATGTGGGGCGGCCGTGGTTGCATTGGTCAGCGCGTTCGGTGGCTTCCATGTCGCGCAGCAGGGCGTTCATTTCGGGCAGGCTCAGTTGCCGGTTGGCGCGCACGGCGCTGTGGCAGGCCAGCGTGGCCAGCAAGTCGTGCTGCGCGCGGTCCAGCACGCCCGAACTGCCATGCTGCGCCAAATCGGCCAACACGCCCCGGCACAGGCTGACGAGGTCGGCGCCCTCCAGCAGCAAAGGCCGGCTACGCAGCGCCAACTGTTGGCGCGACAAAGCGCTGAGGTCCAGGCCCAAGCGCAGCAAAGCCTCTTGGTGCGACTCCACCGTGGCCAACTCTTCTGCCGAGGCGGCAAACACCAGGGGAATGAGCAGGGGCTGCGTCTCAACGGTTTGCGCCAGTTGCGACTTGAGCCGCTCGTACAGCACGCGTTCATGGGCGGCGTGCATATCCACCAGCACCAAGCCCTGAGCGTTCTCGGCCAGGATGTAAATGCCCTGCAACTGAGCCAATGCGTGCCCGAGCGGGAACTCGGCCGGCGCTTGGCGCGTGTCCATCGGCGGCTCGGGGGGCGTGGTCACGCGGGCAAGCCAAGCGTCGCGTCGCTCGGGCGCGGGGCCTGTCGCTGCGCTGGCTTCCCAGCGCATGGCCTGCTGCTCCGGTGGCCGGGCCCACGGGGCTTGCTGTTGGCGCGGCTCGGCCGCTTGCCAAGCTTCAGGGCTTGGCTCGCTGGCGTAGCTTGGGGGCGTTGGGGTATTTGCTTCTTCAGAGCGGCTTTGCGCCAGCGCTTCCACGGCCAAGCGGCGCAACTGCTGGTGCAGGCCTCGGCTGTCTCGAAAGCGAACTTCGATCTTGCTCGGGTGCACGTTCACGTCCACCAACTCGGGCGCGATGTCGATGGCCACGAAGTACGTGGGCTGGCGCTGGCCATGCAGCACGTCGTCAAAGGCGCTGCGCAGGGCGTGGGCCAAGGTTCGGTCTTTGACGAAACGGCCGTTCACGTACAGGTACTGCTGATCGGCGCGGGCGCGGGCCGCTTCAGGCAGACCCAGCCGGCCTTCGATCCGCAGTTGCGGCACTTCCCAGTCAAAAAAGCGGCTGGCTTGTACAAAGTCAGTGCCCAGAACATCTTGCAGGCGCTGGGCGCCGCTGCCGGCGCGCCATTGCTCCAGCAGCTTGCCGTCGCTCCAAAGCGCAAAGGCCACGCCAGGGTGCACCAGGGCCACGCGCCGCAGTGCCTCCACGCAATGGGCTTGTTCGGTGGCTTCGGTCTTCAGGAACTTGCGCCGGGCAGGGGTGTTGAAGAAGAGCTCGCGCACTTCCACGGTGGTGCCCCGGCTGCGGGCCGCGGGCCGCAGTTCGCCGCTGCGTGCATCCAGGTGCGTGGCATGCGCTGCGTCGGGTGTGCGGCTGGTGATGGAAAGGTCGCTCACCGAAGCAATGGCGGCCAGCGCCTCGCCCCGGAAGCCAAAACTACCCACCGACTCCAACTCGGCCAGTGAGCTGATCTTGCTGGTGGCGTGGCGCTTGAGTGCCATGGGCAACTCGGCCGCCGGAATGCCCTGGCCATCGTCTTCCACGCTGATGGCGCGAATGCCGCCTCCTTGCAGCCTCACGGTGACCTGTGCGGCACCGGCATCCAGCGCGTTGTCCAGCAACTCCCGCAATACAGAGGCGGGGCGCTCCACCACCTCGCCAGCGGCAATTTGGCTGATCAACTCATCCGGCAGTTCACGAATGGGGCGCGGCGTTGCGCCCGCGCGCTGCTCGGCATGGGGGTTGGCGGTGGGGGCGGTTGGGGCGGAAGCATCCAGCATGGGGGGCGCATTCTCCCAGGGCCAGCCAAGAAGCCGGCCAGAATCTCGACCCTATGGAAATCATTCAGTTTTTGATCGACTTCATCCTGCACGTCGATCAGCACATCGCCGGCTTTGTGACCCAGTACGGCACTTGGGTTTACGCGCTGCTTTTTGCCATTGTTTTTGTGGAAACCGGCTTGGTGATCATGCCCTTCCTGCCGGGCGACTCACTGCTGTTCATCGTGGGTGCGCTGTGCGGCGCCGGCTTGATGAGCCTGCCTTTGGCCATGGGCGTGCTGATTGCCGCCGCCATCTTGGGGGACCAGACCAATTACACGATTGGCCGCTACTTCGGCCCCAAGGTGTTTCGGTGGGAGAACAGCCGCTGGTTCAACAAGGCTGCTTTTGATGTGGCGCACGCTTTTTATGAGAAGCACGGCGGCATCACCATCATCATTGCGCGCTTCATGCC
>JBKCVH010000294.1:0-15904 GCA_046317675.1 Burkholderiales bacterium | reverse complement strand
TTGACCGTCACCAACTCACCGGGGTGCACCTTCACATAATTCTTGGCAGGCTTGAAATCCCAGGGCCCGCGCGCATTGGCATCAAACTCCACAGTAATCGTTCGGCTGAAGTCCACTTGCGTGTTCTTCGCTTGATCGCTGCGCTCGGTTTCGCTCAGAACATTGATTCCTAAGGCCTCGCAGATCGCGCGGTACAAGGGCACCAAGGCATAACCGAAGCCAAACATCAATGCACAGACCACCGCCAACTTGCCCACCAACTGCAAGTTATCTCGGCGAAGCCCCTTGGACCAGGATGCAGCCAAATCAGCTCCCGTAGAGGGCCATCTTGCCCATGAAACCAACCGCGAATGCCAGGGCGATAGAGGCCAAGATCACCCCCAAGCGCCTATTTGCCTTGCGTTGCTCGGGAGACATGTCAGCCAACAATTCGAGTGGCCGTTGCGTCTAGCTTCGGCGGGTTCTCAAACGTATGGAAGGGGGCAGGCGACGGAACTTCCCATTCCAAGCCTTCTGCGCCTTCCCACGGCTTCTGCGCTGCTTTCTCACCCTTGCCACGCATCATCGGAAGCACGACAAACACAAAGAAATACACCTGCATCAAGCCGAAGCCCAGCGCGCCGACTGAAGCAATCATGTTGAAGTCAGCAAACTGCATGGGGTAGTCGGCATAGCGGCGCGGCATACCCGCCAGACCCAGGAAGTGCATGGGGAAGAAGGTGATGTTGAAAGTCACCAAAGAGCCCCAGAAATGGAACTTGCCTCGGAACTCGCTGTACATGACACCGGTCCACTTTGGACCCCAGTAGTACACCCCCGCAAACAGCGCGAACAAGGAACCAGCCACCAACACATAGTGGAAGTGAGCCACCACGTAGTAGGTGTCCTGCACTTGAATATCAAACGGCGCCATGGACAAGATGAGACCGGTAAAACCGCCCATCGTGAACACAAAGATGAAACCCACCGCCCAAAGCATGGGGGTCTCAAAGGTCATTGAGCCGCGCCACATGGTGGCAATCCAGTTGAAGATCTTCACGCCGGTTGGCACCGCGATCAACATGGTCGCGTACATGAAGAACAACTGCCCCGTCACCGGCATGCCGGTGGTGAACATGTGGTGCGCCCACACGATGAAAGACAAGATGGCGATCGAAGCAGTGGCGTAAACCATTGAGGCGTAGCCAAAGAGTTTCTTGCGCGCAAAGGCGGGCACGATCTGACTGACGATGCCGAAGGCCGGCAAGATCATGATGTAAACCTCGGGGTGTCCGAAGAACCAGAAAATATGCTGGTACATCACCGGATCACCGCCACCGGCCGGGTTGAAGAAGCTCGTACCGAAATGGCGGTCCGTCAGCGTCATCGTGATGGCGCCGGCCAAAACTGGCATCACGGCGATCAGCAAATAGGCCGTGATAAGCCAAGTCCAGCAAAACATCGGCATCTTCATCAAAGTCATGCCTGGAGCGCGCATGTTCAAGATGGTGACGATGATGTTGATGGAGCCCATGATCGACGAGGCTCCGAGAATGTGCAGCGCAAAAATGGCTACATCCATCGAAGGGCCCATTTGCAGCGTCAGGGGCGCGTACAAAGTCCAACCCGCGGCTGGCGCACCGCCAGGCATGAAGAAGCTGCCGGCCAACATGACTGCTGCGGGAATCATCAGCCAGAAGCTGAAGTTATTCATCCGCGCAAAGGCCATATCGGAGGCGCCAATCTGGAGGGGCACCATCCAGTTTGCAAAACCCACGAAGGCCGGCATGATGGCGCCGAACACCATAATCAAGCCGTGCATCGTGGTGAGCTGATTGAACAACTCCGGATTCACGTACTGCAAACCTGGCTGGAAAAGCTCAGCTCGAATACCCAGAGCGAGAATCCCGCCAATCATCAACATCGCAAAAGCGAACAACAAGTACAAAGTACCGATGTCTTTGTGATTGGTGGCATAGACCCAACGCCGCCAGCCACTCGGGGCATGGTGGTCATCGTGATGATCGTGGCCGTGGGCGTGACCGTGTGGGTCGAGAACTGCGCTCATGTTCTTTTCCTTGACTTGCTATTACTTGGCGCGGGCAGCGACCAATTCGGAAGGCTGAATCACCTTGCCGGTCTTGTTGCTCCACGAATTCTTCGTGTACGTGATAACGGCCGCAAGTTCCGTGTCGCTCAATTGCTTCCACGCAGGCATCGTGCCGTTGGCTGCCCCGTTCAGCAAAATCTCGATTTGCTTGGCCGGGTCGTTCTTCACAATGTCACTGCCATCAAGCGGCTTGATCGGACCCGCTCCTTTGCCGTCCGCGCGATGGCAAGCGGCGCAATTGGCGTTGTAAACCTTCTCGCCGCGCGCAAGCAGGGCCTCCAACTCCCAAACTTTGCTTGGGTCATCCGCCTTGGCAGCCATTTCCTTCTTCTTGCCTTCGGCCCAAACTGCGTAGTCGGCTTGACTCAACACTTTCACGTGAATGGGCATGTAGGCATGCTCTTTGCCGCACAGTTCAGCGCACTGTCCGTAAAAGTCGCCCACCTTCTCAGCGCGGAACCAGGTGTCCCGGACGAACCCGGGAATGGCATCTTGCTTGACCCCAAACGCCGGCACCATCCACGCGTGAATCACGTCATTTGCCGTGGTAATGATCCGGATCTTCTTATCAACAGGAACGACCAGCGGGTTATCCACCTTTAGCAGGTAATCAACAGTATTTCGATCTGGCGCACCGGAATCCGACATGAGGCGCTGCGCAGGATCCAATGTGGACAAGAAAGCGATTCCCTCGCCCTCGCCCTTGATGTAGTCATAGCCCCACTTCCACTGATAACCCGTGGCCTTGATGGTCAGGTCAGCGTTGGTGGTGTCTTTCATCGCCACAACGACTTTGGTGGCCGGCAACGCCATCGCGATCACAATCAAAAATGGCACAACCGTCCAGGCAATTTCAACACCCACAGATTCGTGGAAGTTGGCTGACTTAGCGCCCTTCGATTTCCGATGTTTGAATATCGAATAGAACATCACGCCAAACACAGCAACAAAGATCACTGTGCAAATGATGAGCATGAAGTTGTGCAACCAGATCTGGTCTGCCGCAATCTTCGTGACCGGCGGATGCAAGTTGATCTGATTGACAGCAGGGCCGCCGGGCAGGTCTTGCACAGCCATGACAGCCTGAACGCTAGCGAGAGCGACCAGTGCGGCGCCACGCTGGGCGATTCGGTTCAAAAGATGCTTTGGGTTGTTCATGGGTGCGCTTTGACTCCGTTCGCTGCGGGTGGCGCCGAAGGAGAGAAACACTCGCTTTCGGCGCAGCTGGGCGCGTTACGCAAGGAAGTCCTCGCAGCACCCAGCTCATGAAATATACAAATTTCATTCTATCCCCAGGCCCTTGCCCGCCATGGGGCCAAACCCCAACGCAACCGCCCTGAGTTCGATGCATGGGCGAGACAAGCCGCAGCCAAGCGGTTGAGTTGTAGGGCGATTGACATCCAGTTGAATGCGGCAAAGCAATCCGGCTTTTGCCGCAACGGTGCCCAGCCCATCACCACGAAGATGCCGCCATGACGACGCAAAGCCCGCTCTTCCTTCGGGCAGCGCGCCTTGCTCTTGCAGGGCGCGCTGGCAGCCTGCGCCTGTCTGAAGGGGGCTCTGGCATCCCCTTTCGCTTCCGACACCTCGCGGCCCCACGCGTTTGCGTCTTTGGGCGAGGTGATCGGCGCCTTTATCTCAGCGTTTCAGCAACTGCTCCAAGTGATGCTCCTGCAGTTGCCAGAATGTTTTCAGTGCCTGGACCTGCTGAAGCGCTTGCTCCCGATGAGCCCCTTCGGACCGAGGGCGTCGAATGGCCAGAATCATTTTGTTTTTCTGGGTGTGTTCAAGCGCCACGAACTCAAAAACCTGGGTGTCGTAGCCCTGACTCTCCAGGAGCAGCGCTCGAAGGCCGTCCGTCAGCATCTCCGCTTCCTGGCCCAGATGGACACCGTGCTTGAACAGCGGCCTCAACACAGACGGTGGTTGCAGTTGGCCGCGCAACTGCTTGTGGCAACAAGGGGCGCAAAGAATGACCCGGGCGCCGGCCTTGATGCCGTGATGAATGGCGGTATCCGTGGCGGTATCGCAAGCGTGCAGCGCGATCATCATGTCCAGAGCCTGCACTTCGCGCTGCCCCACGTCGCCCTGGGCGAACTCAAGGCCGTCAAGCGCCAACTGCCGCGCCAACGATTCTGTTTGGGCAACCAAATCTTGGCGCAACTCCACCCCCAGAACATGCGCCTGTCGTCCGTGCTCGGACAAACGCAGGGCCAAGGCGAACGTCAAGTAACCCCGGCCACACCCGAAATCCGCGACGCGCAAGGGTGTGGTCGTTTCCGAAAGACCGGCTTGTCGCAGGGCCGAGTCAACAATTTCTATGAAATGGTTGATTTGCTTCCACTTGCGCGCCATCGCCGGAACCAATCGCGGTGCGCCGTCGCGGCCGACCTCAGCCACACCGAGTTCACGCCATGCCGGGTGATTGAGCGAAAGCGGGCGCAACTTCTCTCGGTTGTGCTCACTCGCAGCCCCTTCGCCCCTTGCCTGATGCCGAGCGAGTCGCCAAGCCCCCTTGCGGGATTGGTCGAGTTGCCAATGCCCTTGCGCCGTCCAAACTGCAGCGCTGCGCCATCCGCTGGCCAACAGTTTTATCAGTCGCGCAGGCGCGCCTGGGGCTGGCCAGTTTTCGGTCAGATCTTTGCTAGGGTGACGCCATACAGCCTGCCAGTGGGCTGCGCCGCGAAGCACAATCGGACGCACCAGCAAGCGTTCAGCATCTACTCCCGGAGGAGGCTGAGTCAATTGCAGCCTTGTAACGTCGGCTTGTTGGCAAATGGCGAGGAACTGGGCGAGGGCGTCGTTGGGCATGAGCGCGATTGTCCAGGGCAGCAGGGAATATGAGCGACAGCGAAACCATCGGACCCGACAGTCATAGCGCGGCGAGGTCAGCCGGCGCCAATGCGCCTACGCTGGAGCAGGTCGTCTTGTCGGTTTTGGCCTGGCAGCGCGCACATTTTTTGGCCAAGCGGCTTGGCCCAGAAGCGGTGCACAGCGTGGGCTGGGTGGCCCTCCCCTTCTTGCGAGCACCGCAGGAGGCCGCGCAGCCAACGGGCTCCGCATGGCGGAGGGCTGTTCTTCGAATGCTGCGGCGCTCTCAGGCTCGCACAGCATCTGCGATACCCGCCTTCAGCGAGGTTTTCATTGATGGCGTGAGGCCAGCCGCAGCAGCGGCGTTTGCCTTGCGCTACGGCATTGATTCACTACCGAAAGGAGACGACTGGCCGCAGCGACGAATCGAACTCGATGGCGACTTGGCGAGCAACGACCCCGCAGGGTGGCCGTTTGAGCGATGGGTTGTGAGCGCCGCTTTGGATGGCCCCAATGGCCGGCGGCGAGTACTCATTGCGGCCTCTGCACTTGGAGATTCGCTACCCGTGATGGGCCGTCGTCATTGGGACACACCCAGGCTCATCGCCGCAGGCGCCTTGATGGCAACGGGCTTTGCCGCCTTGATGTGGGCGCTTCAGACCCCCAAGCCCATCGCGCCAGAGGTGCGGGTAGCAGGTGCGGTGGTCTCCGTCTCTGACGTGCCGCCGGCCTCGTCCCCAGCAGCCTCCACCGCAATCTCGATGCCTGCCGAGCCACCGCCAGCGGCTTCGGCAGCCGCACCGGCTTCCGCAGTAGCGTCCGCCCAGCCGCCTCCGATGGATGTGGCGTCTGGCCAGGCGGCTGCGAGCAGCCAGAGCCTTTCGAATGTCAAGGACACCGGGCCAGCGCGCATCGACATCCGTCCCCGGCTTAGACCCATACGCGATGGCGACAAGCCGCGCCCCCCACTTCTTGGCGGCACCAAGCCAGCATCGATTCAGCCCAACGCCGCAAGTGCTGCCGATTCAGGTTCGCTAGAAACGGCGAACCTACCCCCTCCAGTCGGTCCGAAGGCTTCAGCTTCGGCCTCAGGCAAGGCCATTGCATCGCCTACCGCCGAGGAAGCACCGCGGCTGGAGCTTCGCAATGCAGGTCCCGCCACTGACACCATCGCCCTGGTGAGCCGCGGGTATGCGCAGCGCGCCGAAGCGGAGGCCATGCTGACACGCATGCTCGAACATCTCCGCAGCACGCTTGGGCCGGGCAAGCCCATTGAAGGGGCGGTTTTCGAGTCTCCGCAGGGCTATCGCGCTGCGACTTGGCCCTTCAGCAGTCGCGAAGAAGCGCAAGTGTTGAACGCCACCATGATTGCCCGGGGATGGCGCACAAGGGCGGTGAACTTCTAAGAACGATAGTCCGCGTTGATGCGCACATAGTCTTCGCTCAAGTCACAAGTCCAAACCGTGCTGACGGCTGAGCCTCGATGCAAGCTCACCCTCACCTCAATGTCGGTTTCAGCCATGGCGCGCGCTGCGTCAGCTTCCTTGTAGTCAGGATGACGCCCACCGGCCGTCACCACGTGCACCGGGCCAATGTGGAGGTCAATCGAGCCCTGGTCCAGGTCGTCAATGCCGGCATAGCCAACAGCAGCCAAGATGCGCCCCAGATTGGGGTCGCTCGCAAAGAAGGCCGTCTTAACGAGCGGTGAGTGCGCAATCGCGTAAGCAGCAAGTCGGCATTCGGCCTCATTACGCCCGCCTTCGACGGTGATGCTCATGAATTTTGTCGCGCCCTCGCCATCGCGCACGATCGCTTGCGCCAACTCCACTGCCAGCGACACCAGCGCTTCGCGCAACTGCATCGCCTCAGGACTGCTTGCATCGGTGATCGTCGGATGTCCTACCTTTTGAGTAGCGAGCACCACGAACGAATCGTTGGTTGAGGTATCGCCATCCACCGTGATGCGATTGAATGAGGCGTCAGCCGTCTCGCGCGTGAGTTGCTGCAGCACGGGCAGTTCCACACGTGCGTCGGTCGCAATGAAACCCAGCATCGTGGCCATGTTGGGCCGAATCATGCCGGCGCCCTTGGCGATACCACTCAAGGTAACTACATGATCACCGATCGTGACTTGGCGCGAGGCGGCTTTGGGCAAAGTATCTGTGGTCATGATGGCCTGGGCAGCCTCCAACCAAGCATCGGCTCGCGCCGCACCGATAGCCGCTGAAAGGCCAGCCTCAATGCGATCAATCGGCAGCGTCTCCATGATCACGCCAGTTGAGAAAGGCAGTACCTGTCCAGCATCCAAGCCCAGCAAATCGGCCAAGGCACCACAACTGCGCCGCGCACGCTGAAGCCCATCAGCTCCGGTGCCGGCATTCGCATTGCCCGTGTTGATCAGCAAAGCGCGCACGCTCTGCTGACCCGCCAAGACCTCGCGGCAGACTTGCACCGGCGCCGCGCAAAATCGGTTCAAAGTAAAGACGCCCGCAGCCACCGTGCCCTCGTCCAGAAGCCAGACCGATAGATCGCGCCGGTTGGCCTTTCGCACGCCGGCCATGGCGGTGCCAATGCGGACACCGGCAACCGGTAGCAAGGAGTCAGCTTCAGGAGAGGTAAGGCAAACAGGCATGGGAGCTCCAGACAAGGAGCGCCAATTCTAGGAAGCAGAAATGACAAGGCCCGCTTGAAGCGGGCCTTGTCATTTCTACGACTTCAAATCAAGTAGGCCTACGCCTGCGAATCCATGCCAGCAACCCAGCACCACCGAGCATCAGTACCCAGGTGCTTGGCTCGGGCACCGGCGTTGCAATCATCAAGTCTTGAAACTGATCATTGCTGAGTCGCTTGATGTCATAGAGACCAGGACCGCTGTAAGCCTCGGCTTGGGCCAGGAGGGTGTTACCCAAAGCGCGCAACGGCGCAGCGGAATAAAAGGAGCCGCTGTTGAAATTCAAGCTGAGGGTAGGACTCGTCTCGGTAACGATCTCCCACACTGCCATTTGAAAGGCGCCACGGTACGCATCCGTTGCAGTGCCATTGGCGATGCTGCTGTAACTGGTCGAATAAAGCCCTTGCAGCAGCGTCTGGGTGCGCCCCGTGAAAGCTCCTACCGTGTAGCTGACCAAGCCTTGACTGTTATCCGCAAAACTGATCGTCGGCTCGACACAAAAAGCCGCAAAACTCCCAGCAGCAGCATCAGTGAAGTTCATGACACCGGTCAGGTACCCGGTGGTCAAGTTACTGTTCGCCACCAAGCCGTTGGTGCCCTGGTACTGCAACAAAAGCGTGCTCGCAGCGGCCAGGGGCATGGAAAAGGCCAGAGCGATACCAAGGCCGGCTGCGTGCTTCTTCATCATCAGACCGCGCGACGCTTTTTGCTCAGACCTAGCGCCGGCACCAAAGCGGCAAGCAACAGAGCGAGTGAAGCAGGCTCTGGAACTTGGCTTCGATTCATGGTCAGGGTGTACTCACTGAGCACCTTGTTATCCGAGTCAACGCCACCGATGCTCACGGTCCAAGCGCCCGCGCCCAGTGCCATCGAGGTCATGCTGTAGTCACGGGTGAAGCGCGTCACAAAAAAGTCAGGGTCATCCGGATCAAGCGCCACAAGATCGGTGGTCAGGCCCATCGGCAGCAGTTGACTTACGTCTGCAATGGCATCAAACAAAATACTTTGGTTGCCCTGAGAGAACCGAACTGAATTGAGCAAAACGTCGTCGACACCGTAGGAAGCTGAGCGCAGGCTGAAATTGAACACGCCCCCAGATGCCAAATTGACGCTGTGGTTGGCCATGAAACTACTCGGCAGCGCTTGGGTACTACCAGACACCACGACCGGCCCCGCAGAAGCAAGCAGTGCAGCAGAAGACAGCGCAAAGAAAGCGAGTAGGTTTTTCATAGTGCAGCAACCACGACCGTCTCCGGCAATAGAACTACCGTTAGTTTAGGTGAACGAATGCTACGGCGGCTGCTTTGTGTCGAACACACCCTATTCGAGGGGCCCGTGTGCATTGCTTCACGATGTAGGCGAACCCGCCCTCATTTGTACCCCTCGCGAAGGATTAGGCGAGCTTGCCGTGACAAAACTTGAACTTCTTACCGCTTCCACAAGGACAGGGGTCATTGCGCCCCACGCCCGCAAAGGAGTTGCGAGTGGTGGCGGGATCGGTTTCTTGCGACACCGAGCCGTCTTCGTTCGGGTGGGTGTAGGTCACGTTGCGCACCTGCTCCGCTTGAGCGGCCGCGACGGCAGCAGCGGCATCTGCCTCCTCTGCGCTTTGAATGCGCACGTTCATCAGAACGCGGGTCACTTCCATCTTCACCGCATCGAGCAGTTGGCCGAACAACTCAAAGGCCTCGCGCTTGTATTCCTGCTTTGGATTCTTCTGCGCGTACCCACGCAAGTGGATGCCTTGGCGCAAGTAATCCAAGGCGGCCAAATGCTCCCGCCAGCGTTGATCAATGGATTGCAACAAGACCATGCGCATGAAGGCGCTGAAGTTGACCGCACCGATCTGCTCGACCTTGGCTTCAAACGCCTTATTCGCGGCTGCCAAGACGCTGGCGAGCACGTCTTCATCGGTGTACGCGTCCGCCTTTTCTGCGGTCTCGACCAAGGGCAGATCCAACTGCCACTCGTCCTTCAACAACCGCTGCAGTCCGGGCAAATCCCACTGCTCTTCTAAGCTTTCAACCGGGACATGAGCGCGCACGATATCGGTCATAGCGCCTTCACGCAGATTGGCGATCTGCGGAAGCAAATCTTCTGCTTCAAGAATGGCATTGCGCTGTTGGTACATCACCTTGCGCTGGTCGTTGGCAACGTCGTCGTACTCCAACAACTGTTTACGAATGTCAAAGTTGCGCGCTTCAACCTTGCGCTGAGCGCCTTCGATCGAGCGGCTCACGATGCCAGCTTCGATGGCCTCGCCCTCCGGCATCTTCAATCGCTCCATGATGGCCTTGACTCGCTCACCGGCGAAGATGCGCATCAACTGGTCGTCGAGGCTTAAGTAGAAGCGGCTCGCACCTGGGTCACCTTGACGGCCCGAGCGGCCGCGCAACTGGTTGTCAATTCGACGGCTCTCATGCCGTTCGGTGCTGATCACTCGGAGTCCGCCAGCGGCCTTTACCGCTTCGTGAAGCCCTTGCCACTCGCTATGCAGCGTTTCAATGCGGCGCGCTTTATCGGCTGGCGCGATCGACTCATCGGCCTCGATGAACTGAACTTGCTTCTCAACGTTGCCACCCAAAACAATGTCCGTACCACGGCCAGCCATGTTGGTCGCAATCGTGATCACACCCGGGCGACCCGCCTGCGCAATGATCTCGGCTTCTTTGGCGTGCTGCTTTGCGTTCAACACTTGGTGCGGAAGCTTGGCGGCCGTCAGCAGGCTGGCAACGATTTCTGAGTTCTCGATCGAAGTGGTTCCAACCAAGGTCGGCTGACCCCGCTCGTGGCAGCTGCGGATGTCTTTTACAACGGCTTCGTACTTCTCGCGGGTGGTCTTGTAAACCAAGTCCAACTCGTCTTTGCGCACCATCGGGCGATTGGGTGGGATCACGACGGTTTCAAGGCCGTAAATCTCTTGGAACTCGTAGGCCTCGGTATCTGCCGTTCCGGTCATGCCACCCAGCTTGCCGTACATCCGGAAGTAGTTCTGGAAAGTGATGGAGGCTAGCGTTTGGTTCTCGGCCTGAATGGCAACGCCTTCTTTCGCTTCCACGGCTTGATGCAGGCCATCGCTCCAACGGCGGCCCGTCATCAACCGACCCGTGAACTCGTCAACGATGATGATTTCGTTGTTTTGCACCACGTAATGGGTATCACGTTGAAACACGTGATGCGCACGTAGCGATGCGTACAGATGATGGACGAGCGAGATGTAGGCCGGGTCATACAAGCTAGCGCCGGCCGGCAGCAAGCCATCACTGGACAAAAGCTGCTCAGCCCTTTCGTGACCCGCTTCTGTCAGGTAAATTTGGTGCGACTTTTCGTCCACCGTAAAGTCACCCGGCTCGATAACACCCTCGCCAGTACGAGGATCAGCCTCACCGATTTGTCTCTTCAGCTGCGGGGCAACGCGATTGATGTGCTGATAGAGATCGGTGTGGTCATCGGCCTGACCGGAGATGATCAACGGCGTACGCGCTTCGTCGATCAAGATCGAATCGACTTCGTCAACGATGGCGAACGAAAGGCTGCGCTGAACTCGATCTTCGGTCGACTGCACCATGTTGTCGCGCAGATAGTCAAAACCGAACTCGTTGTTCGTGCCGTAAGTGATGTCGGCAGCGTAGGCGGCTTGTTTCTCTTCGCGCGTGGTTTGTGGAACGTTGATACCGACCGTCAAGCCAAGGAAGTTGTAAAGCTTGCTCAGGTGCTCGGCATCTCGACGGGCCAGGTAGTCATTGACCGTAACGACATGAACACCCTTGCCGCCCAACGCATTCAGGTAGACGGCCAGCGTTGCCATCAAGGTCTTTCCTTCACCGGTGCGCATCTCCGCAATGCGCCCGTTGTGCAAGACCATGCCGCCAATCAACTGCACGTCAAAGTGCCGCATCTTCATGGTGCGTTTGCCGGCCTCACGCACAACCGCAAAGGCCTCGGGCAGGAGCGCGTCGAGGCTTTCTCCCTTGGCATGGCGTTCCTTCAACAACGTGGTCTGTTGCTGGAGCTCGGCGTCATTCATCACCTCGAATCGCGGTTCCAGGGTGTTGATGACTTGCACCGTGCGGCGGTAATCGCGCAGCAAGCGCTCGTTGCGGCTGCCAAACAGGCGGGTCAGGATCGAGGGCAACATGGCAGACGGAAAGGGAGGCAAAGGTGGGCGACCGGGATCAGCCGGGTGGCGCGAAGCGCTGCAGTTGGGGCAGCTTGTTGAAGTTTTCAAGCCCCAGGGCTGCGTAGACGCTGCCCCTGCAAAAGCGCTCCACTTTAGCAGCGCGCCCTACACTGGCCGAGTGAACAGCCCGCGCTACCTCAACGCTCGTGTGCGCCCCATGGTGCCCAAAGCTCAGGCCTTGAGAGACACCCTCGAAGAGCACGCCAGTTTGCAACAACTGACTCGCCTGGCCCAGAGCCACCTTGAGCGACTCAGTACCGTCAAGGTCGGCATTCCAAACTCGCTCCATGGCGCGATATTGGCTGGCGGCTTGGACGAGGGGGGTTGGACCTTACTAGCTCGCAATGCAGCCGCGGCGGCGAAGCTTCGACAACTGCGCCCTCACCTGCAACTCCTACTCCAGGAACGCTTTGGCCCTGGGGAGTTGCGCATCAAACTGATGCAACCCGATTGATTTCAAATGGTGCCGGCTATCCGAATCGAACGGATGACCTACCGCTTACAAGGCGAGCCGCATAGCGTTTCGCAGGCGCTTCGGAAGTACCGCAAGCCATTGTTTTGATTGACCTAGTGTCCCGATGCATCCTTGACCTTCCGCCCGTATCCGCCTATTCTGGTACACGAAACGGTACACGGTGCGGTACACAGACAGGAGCGGCACGATGGCACGGGCAACAACTTGGACAGAACCCAAGCTAAAGGCACTCAAACTGCCCGATGGCAAGGCAGAACTACGGGTCATGGTGGACTCTGGCCTGTACCTGCACCTGCGCGCAAAGGCGAACGGCGAAACCGCCAAACACTGGCTCTACCGCGCCCAGGTTGCAGGCTCTAGGCGCTGGCTTTCGCTGGGCTCGCTCGAATCCATCGGACTCGCCCAAGCCAAGGCCGAGACCCTACGCCACAAGGGCACTCACGAAGCCGCCAAGAAGGGGGAAGCGGATCACCCCGTACTCGAAGCCCGCTTCAGCCGCAAAGCCAAACTGGAGCAGGCCACGGCAGAACAAGTGTTCGCCGAGTGGATCGCCGACAAGCGACTCGGCAGCAAGCGCAAGGGCGGCGCACCCGTTCGCGAGCGCACCATCACCCTACTGCAAGACAGCTACAACGCAGACATTAAGGCTCGCATCGGCGAAGCCAAGATTGCCAAGCTAACGCCCGAGGCCCTGCAATCCTGTATTGACGCCCCCCGCAAGCGCGGAGCCCCAGGCGCCGCCGCCCATGTGTACCGCACCCTGCGCGGCTTGGTCACGTTCGCGATTAACCGCCGCCATATTGATGGCGCCGACCCGATGCGAGGCATTGAGAACCCACGCCCATACCGGCCTGCCCCGGTGAACGCCGCCAACGATGCCGAGTTGGTCATTCTGCTGACCGAACTTGAGCGCTCGAAGATTTGGCCCGCCACGCGACTGGCAATTGAATTCCAACTCCTGACCGGCGCTCGCCCCGGCGAAGTACGGGAGGCCAAGTGGGGCGAGTTCAATCTGAGCCGCAGCGTTTGGACTCTGCCTGCAACCGATGGCCGCAAGTCGGCGCGAGAGTTTCGCGTTCACCTTTCCCCCCAGGCTCTCAACGTGCTGGCGCAAGCGAAGGAACTTGAAGGCGCGCATGGGTATGTGTTCCCGGGCGCCTCTGGCGCAACTCGCACCAAGGCAGACACCGAGGCCAAAGGGGGCACGCTTGAAAAGATGGCCGTTGCACGCGCCCTCTCACGCTTGACCGAGCGCACCCTAGAGACTGGAGGCCGGAAGCTGCGCCCCCACGACTTACGCCGCACCTTCCGCACCTTGCTATCCCGGATCGGGGTTGCACCGCATGTTGCCGAGTTGTGCCTGAACCACCAAGAGAAAGAGACCATGCGCCGGGTCTATGACGGGCACGACTACACCGCAGAGATGGCAGACGCTTGGGACAGGGCCGGCGCGCATATCCAGGCCATTCGCGAAGGCGCGGCCCAGGTGGTCTCAATTGCCACGCTCCGAGCCTAAAGAGCCAGCCGCGCCAACCCCAACAGCCTGGAAGCCAACAATGGCAAAGAACACCAAAGGGCTCCCGCCCCTGCAAATCGGCTTACTCGCGAGCGAAGAGCAAAAGCAAGCCGCGATTGCCGAGCGCGTCAAAGAGGAAGACCGCCGCCTAGTTGCTCTTGCCGAGCAGATGGGCATTCCGGATGATCCACACCGCTGGTACTTCTTGGCGCTGGAACTTGCGCGACGGCATGTTCCCGAGCTAATGCCCGTCAAAGAAGAGGGACGGCCACGCACATGGAGCGAGTTCGAATTGGGCGTACTTGTTGTGGAAGTCGAGCGCGAGCGCACAACAACGACCCCACACAAAACCATCCTGGCAGCAACCAAGGCATTGGCCGACCGCAGACCTTGGCGGGACTTGTTGAACCGCTGGGCGCCCGGCCACAAACATAACAACGACCCCGGCGAGGCTCTACGCCACCGCTATGGGCTCGGAAAGAAGCTGAAGTTCACAAAGGCATGTCGCCACAAGTTCAAGCTTTACGAGGCCAGAGGCGAGTTGGACAAGTGGGACGAGTTTGTGCGGATGGTGAAGGAAGAAACATGACCTGAGTTTTCTCCCAGGCCAAGTAGAGGCCGTGAATCCGGGGATGGCCTTGGACACACCAGAAAGCCTCTACACATGCCACGACTCCTACGCCTCGAACCCGTGCTGGCCCACATCGGCCAGACCCGCAGCCCCTTCTATGCCTGCATCGCCGCAGGCACGATGACCAAGCCGGTAAAGCTGGGCGCCCGAGCCGCCGCTTGGCCCTCGGACGAAGTTGAAGCCATCATCCAGGCCCGCATTGCCGGCGCCAACGATGCCAACTTGCGAAAGCTGGTGGAAAAGCTGCACGCGCAGCGCCAAGGGGCCGCGTAATGAGGGCCGCAAAGAACGAAGCCCAGCACCGCGCCAACGGCCTGGGCTTCCGTGGACTTGCCACTATCGAATCGGCGCATTCTCACAGCCCTGAGGCCTTATGCCAAGAGCCAAGCCTAGGTGCCTTCCAAGGCCCTGCAAATGCACGACAGGCCCGCGTCCTCGTTGAATTCATGGATGGCAGACGCCTCACAAACAACGATGTTCGCTCCATTGCCGGCGCCTTGAATGGCCCTCACATCATCCAAGGCTTACGCGAGCAGGGCCTAAGCCCGACCGCCGACCTTTGCACCGACTGGATCAAGTGCCACGACCGCGACGGGCAGGCGGTTCGATACGGGATCTATTACCTGACCCCCACGGGCCAAGCAAAGGTGAGGGCCTGGAGCCTTAGCCAGAGGGCCACGGCATGAGCGGCTTTAGCAAGAGCAAGAAGTCGCCCGTTACGGTGCGAGGGCCTTGGTTCGCGATGCCAATTGAGTTCCTAGCCTCTCGGACCTTTGCCGGCCTGTCACTCCATGCCGCAAAGTTGCTCCTAGACCTGTGCGCGCAACTCGGGCCAAACGCTCGCCGCAATGGCGACCTGTGCGCCGCGCCTTCAGTGCTGGAACCGAGGGGCTGGACAAGCGAAACAACGCTCGCCGCAGCGCTGGCCGAACTGAAGGCGGCACGCCTTGTGTGTGTGACGCGCCAAGGCAACCGGCGCCGGCCCAGCCTCTTTGCTGTAACGCTTTGGCCGATGGACTGCGACTTCTCCAAGCTGGACACAGGCCCCGGCTGTTACAGCACGAAGGATTGGGAAGAGGTCGCCCCTGGTGCCAACCAACCGCCCCAAGAGGATCGGCCTGCACGCTGGGCGAAGGTGCGCCAAAACGCAAACGCTCCCCCCGCCACGGGAGAACCCCCCAGGGTTACGCCCCCGCCACGGTATAAGCCGCACCCAGGCCCCGCCCGAATTACTCCCGCCGTGGGAGCTAAAGGCCCGAACTCGACTCTGAAGGTTCTCCCCCCAAGGGATACCTATCTAGATATGCCATCTCCTAGCAGCCTGTGCGCTGTTCATTGAAGGAAGCAACATGCCCCGAAACCACGTCATTACCCACCCTGCCCTAAAGGTTGTCACGAGTCGGCGTAATCCGGCCACCCGGAGTCGGCATATTCCGGCCGGTAGGCGGGGTGCCGAAGAGCGTCTCGAAGCACTCTTTTGAAGGTGCTATTTTGCAGCGATGACGGGTGGCTTTGAGGCTGTCTTTTTCGA
>JBKCVH010000293.1:0-4236 GCA_046317675.1 Burkholderiales bacterium | reverse complement strand
CCACATGAACGTGCTGCTGGCCGAAGCCGAAGTGCCCTACGACCAAGTCTTTGAAATGGAAGACATCAACGGCGAATTCGGCCAAGTGGACGTGGCCATCGTGCTCGGCGCCAACGACGTGGTCAACCCCGCCGCCATGGTCAAAGGCTCTCCCATCTACGGCATGCCCATCTTGGAGGCCTACAAGGCCAAAACCGTCATCGTCAACAAGCGCTCGATGGCGGCGGGCTACGCCGGTCTCGACAACGAACTCTTCTACATCGACAAAACCATGATGGTTTTTGGCGATGCGAAGAAGGTGATTGAGGACATGGTGAAGGCGGTGGAGTGAGGGCCACCCCGCCATCTGATTGCATCAAGCGGACGGCCCTTCCACCAGGATGCGGCGGAGCGACTCGTTGATGAAGTAGTTGCTGCGGCCGACCTTGGTCTTGCGCAGGAAGCCGTCGACGGCCAGCGCATCCAGATACTTCGTTGCGGTCAGGCGAGATACACCTAGGTCCCGCTGCACGAACTCGATCTTGGTGTAGGGGTGGGTGAAGAGGTTATTGATCAGATCTTGGCTGTAGAACCGGTGGCCGGCGCGGATGCGATGCTTGTAGTCCATCAGCGCCGCCTTAATGGCGGCGATCGCGCGCATCGCGTTGGCTGCGGTCGTCTCCACCGCTTCCAGCATGTAGAGCACCCACTCCTCCCAGCAATCCTGCTCGCGAACCCCCTGCAGCAGTTCGTGGTAGCGGGCCTGGTGCGCACGATGTGCTGACTCAGGTACAGCACCGGAATCTCGAGCAGCCCCTCCTTCACTAGGTACAGGACGTTGACGATGCGCCCCGTGCGCTCATTGCCGTCGTAGAAGGGGTGGATGCTCTCAAACTGGTGATGGATCAAGGCCATCTTGATCAAGGGGTCGACCGAGAAAACCTCGGCACCGTTGATGAAACGCTCCAGCGCGCCCATCGCCCGCTCCACCTCAAGTTCATCCTGCGGAGGCGTGTAAACCACGCGACCGGCGCCGTCCTTTAAGGTCGTACCGGGCAGCTTTCGCAGACCCGCCTGGTTGCGCTCCAACTCTTGCTGCATGTGGATGATGTGGTTCACCGTCAGCAAGCCCTGCGCGCGCACCGGGTCAAACCCCACGCGCAGCGCTTGCCGGTAGCGGAGAACTTCCTTGGACGCCAGGCTCAGTGCAGCCTCCGAATTGGTTTCGTTGCGAAACAGATCGTCGTGCGTGGTCACGATGTTCTCGATCGCCGAGCTGTACTTGGCCTCTTGCATACCCAAGGTGTTGATCAGAATCGCCTGGTTCGGAATGCTCGCCGCCATGCCCTTGAGCTCGGCCAATTGCCGGCTGGCGCTGGCCAGCTTCTTCAAAATGGCGGGCGCATCGAAGCGACTGGGGTCGAGGCGGTCCATATCCTGAAGTGCATCCATGCGTGGCATCGTGATGGGATACGCATAGAAAAGTTCGAAAGTTAGTCACGTGGGATGAGACATGCTTAGTTTGTGTGAATTGCCTTGGCGCATGGCCTGCGAGCCGAGGCCGGGCCTTGCCTGAAATAGCCACTGATGCGCCATGAAGCCTGGAGCAAGCTCGACCGCCTAGCCTCCGACCCCAAGCCTCGCCTCAGTCTGGTGGGGCACTGCATCGACGTGGCTGCCGTCTTGGCGGCGCTGCTGGAACTGCCGGTGATGCGCCGCCGGCTGGAGCGGCTGACCGGTCGACCCCTCGACGGAATGGACTGCGCACGCCTGCAGGTCCTCGCCTTCCTGCATGACGTGGGCAAGGCAGGGTCGGGGTTCTACAGCAAGACTCTGCCGGAGGCGAAGCAGCAGCCGGGATCGCAGTAAAGCCACACGCGAGTCGTGGCACCTTTGGTTGGGAACGATGGTGCGGCCTATGAGGCCCTGCGTAAAGCCATCGGCTACTGGCAGTTCCTAGCCTGGGGCACCGATCCGGCGGAGGTGCGCGCCCTTTGGTTGGCTGCGCTGTCGCACCACGGGCAACCGATCTGCGTTCACGAGTTGGAAGGGCTCGCCGCACTCACGTTTCGCGAAACGTGGACGCGCGAAGTCGATGGCTACCAGCCGCTGCGCGGTCTCCAGACACTCGGCCAAGCAGCCCATTCGCTCCGGCCCCTAACCGACCCAGCAGTGCGGGTCACTGCCGCACAAGCAGTCCATCAAACAGCACGGCCAAGGTCGCATGCGCGCGGTCACGGCGGCTTTCGTCGGCCAGGTCCTCGGCGACCCAGAACGCGAGGTTCATCGTCGCGCCGTTCAGCAGGTGGCCCAGCGCCTCGGCATCGGGGGCGTTGATCCGGCGGTTGGCGATGAAGTTCTCCAGTTCCGCCACCATGTCGCCAAAGCCCGATTCCATCAAGATATCGACTGACTTCATGCCCAGCACCGCCGGTGCGTCCTGGAAGAGGATGCGCCGGCGGTCGGGGCGCAAGACCGCGTCGAGGTAGGCGTGGAAGCAAGCGCGGAATCCTTCCCAGGCATCGGTGCTGGCATCCCAGACGCCCTGCATTTCGGCGGCGATCTCCGCGTCGACCTGGCGCAGAACCGCTTCGAACAAGCCGGCTTTGTTGCCGAAGTGGTGGTGCAGCGCGCCGCGCGTGACGCCCGCCTCGGCGGCCAGCGCGTCCAGCGAGACCTCCGCGAAGCCGCGCTCGGCAAAGGCCCGGTGAGCTGCCACGATCAGCCGCTCGGTCGTGGCTTGGGCGGCCTGGGCACGGGTGATTCGATCAGTTGACATACGGCTCGTATGGAATGCCTAAAATGGCATACGGAGCGTATGTCAATCCAGTGCGAGAACGCAAGATGTCTGTCCTGTCCACCATCCGCCGCGAGGCTCCCGCGATCCTGGCGCTGGCCGTGCCCATCGTGGCGGGCCTGGGCGCGTCGACGCTGCTGGGCGTCACCGACTCGGTGATGCTGGCGCCGCTGGGGTCCTTGCCGCTGGCCGCAGTGGGCATCACCAATGCCGTGGCCATCATCTTGTTCGCGGCAATCTACGGGCTCTTGTCGGCGATGGCAGTGCGGGTGGGCGCGGCACATGGCGCCGGGCAGGGGCGGCAAATCCCGGCGCTCTTGCGCAACGGCCTCGTGCTCGGTGCCATCGTCGGCACGCTGGGCACGGTAGCGATGCTGGCGGCTTGGCCGCTGTTGCCGGTGCTGGGCCAGCCGCCCGAGGTCCTGGCAATCATGTTCCCCTACTGGGTGTCGATTGCCGTGCTGATGCTGCCGTTTTCGATGCTGATGGTGTTCAAGGCCACCTTCGAAGCGGTCGACAGGCCCTGGGTGGGCACTGGCTTTGCCTTCCTAGCGGTCGGGGTCAACATCCCGCTGAACTACGCGCTGATCTGGGGGATCGGGCCCCTGCCCATGCTGGGTCTGACGGGCGCGGGCATCGCCTCGCTGGCCGCTGAAAGCTTGGCGCTGGCGGCGGCCTGGGTGTTCTGGAAGCGGGCGCGGTCGATGCGGCGCTTGCGGCTGCGCGCCGACTTGAGCCGAACGGTGATCGCCTCGGTGGCCCGAGAGGGGGCGCCGCTGGGCTTGATGTACGTGGCCGAGACGGGCGCCATGGCGGTGGCGACGCTGATGATCGGGACCTTCGGCGCGGTCGCGCTGGCCGGTAACCAAGTGGCGATGTCGGTGGGTGGGCTGCTCTACATGGTGCCGCTGGGCGTTGCCGGGGCGGTAGCGATTCGGGTGGCCCAGGAGCGCGGCGCTGGAAACCACGCGGCGCTGCGGCCGATCACCTGGGCTGCACTGGCGCTGGCGACGGCCTGGCTGGCCGCATCGGCGGCTGTCCTGGGCCTGTACGGACACACGGTTGCCGAATGGATCACCGACGAGGCGGAGGTCGCCACGGTGGCGGCGGCGCTGTTCTTCGTCTTTGCCTTCAGCCAGGTCATGGACGGGCTGCAGTCCACCATGACAGGTGCCCTGCGGGGGCTCTCGGACACAGGGTTTCCGGCCTGGCTGTCGCTGCTGGCTTACTGGGCGCTGGGGCTGCCGCTGGGCTGGGTGCTGGCGCATCCGCTAGGGATGGGGCCGGCGGGGGTCTGGACCGGTTTCATCATGGCGCTAGGCCTGGCGGCGGTGCTGCTGGTGTGGCGCTTTCTTCGGCAGACGACGCCGGCCCGGCTGGCTCTGATGGCGGCCGCGGAGGCCTGAGGCGGGGCTGCAGCGCTGAGCGCCAGCTTCGCGACGCACGCTGGCGGCCCGCAC
>JBKCVH010000292.1:0-4013 GCA_046317675.1 Burkholderiales bacterium | reverse complement strand
CAGGCTTGAACTCGCCAGACACCCGGGTGATCAGCGCCGACAAAAAGCCCACATCGTCGGCACCGCTGGCCACCGTGTTGTCGGCCCGGCAGTCGTCCCAGCCTGGGTTGCTCTCGATGTCCTTGGCCGGCAAGCCACCGGGGTAGACGACGACGAAGCCTTCGCGGTCGGCCACCGTGCGGAACACCGACAGCGGATGTTTGCCCAACTCCGACACACCCAGGCCCTCGCCGCCCCCGCCGTGCAACACCAGCACCAGCCCCTTGGGACTGCTCAACCCCGCCGGCAGGTGCACGCGGAAGCGTCGCTCCACGCCGGACACGGTCAAGCTGTGCTCGCTCAGCCCGACCGGGTACGGGGCCGGGCTAGGCGCTGGGCTGGGCGCTGGGCTAGGCGCTGGGCTGGGAGCCGGGCTGGGCGCCGGGCTGGGCGCTGGGCTGGGCGCTGGGCTGGGCGCTGGGCTGGGGGCCGGCGCGGGCGGCGGCGGGGGCGGCGCAGGGGTGGGCACAGGGGCTGGCGTGGACGGGGCGTCACCGCCACCGCCGCCACAGGCGCCCAAGGCGAGCATCACGCTCAGACTCAGCAAGCCCGCCCAGTGTGGGCGGCGTGACTTGGAGCACAACTGCAGGTTCGGCTTCATGGGCACTTCTTTCGATCAGCGGAGGCTTGAACGATCAGGTCGCGTCGCCGGGCTTGCGGCTTTCGCGTTGCTCCTTCATCTTGGAGCGAGCCGCCTCCAACTCCTCCTTGGACAGCAGGCCGTCCTTGTTGGTGTCCATGCGGTCAAAGCCCTTCTCCAGCCGAGCATGGCCCTTCACCTCCTCACGCGACAACTGGCCGTCGTGGTTGGCATCCAACTTCATCGCCTTTTTTTGCCCGCGCTGCGCGTGGTGTTCTTTGTCTGCTGCCTGCGGGGCTTGGGCATTGACGGCCACGGGCAGGGTCAAACAAGCCACCAGCGTCGTCGCCACCAACAGTTTCCAGGTACTCATCGCTCACTCCATGTCAAGTTCAAAACAAGGCCGGTATCGCGGCCCCTATAAGCCCCTCTCCAGTCCGGAAGCTGCCGGAAGCGGCCAACGACCGCACTGCCCAGCAGCAACGGGCAATACCGGCAGGTACGTGGTTGGACCGTGGTGGGGTCGGACAAAGTCTCGCGCCCTCAACCCAGCGCCTTGGTGACCGACGCGCAAAGTTTCGTGAAGCACGCGCCTGACACGAGCCCCAGCGCCCTGCTCCTTCATTGCGCCCTATGCCGCCGTCGCTCTCGCCCGTCTTCGCCTTCCTGCCCTGGGCAGACAACAGCTGGGGGTCAAAAGCTGGAAAGCTGGAGGTCAAGTCTCGCGTTCACCCGCCCCCGCCGCCGCATCGTCAAAGGCACGACGCGTCGGCTCCCTGGCGTGGCGCTCACCGAGCATCTGTGCATGGAGGTTTCACGCCAGGCGGGGTTTCTAAAAGCGACAACCGAAGTCTCTGACGATGGCCCGACCCTGGTGGTGAACCGCTTTAACTTAGAGGCCGACGGCACGACGCGCAAAGGCATGGAAGACCTGTGCAGTTTGCTCACGCTCAGGCCCGAGCAGAAGTACGAGTCGACCTGGGAGCGCGTCGTCGCGCGCATCAAGGATGTGACGCCGCTGGCCGCGCAGCGGAACGCTGATTGCCACACGAAGAACATTGCCTTGCTGTACAGCTCCCGCGAAAGCATTGAGCTGGCGCCCGTCTACGACATGCTGACCATCACGGTTTACGACGACTACGCCAAGAACCCTCCGGGCATGTCCGTCGATGGACGCAGCACCTGGATGCCGGGCAAGGCGCTCGATCGCTTCATGCAAACGCGGTGCAACGTGATGCCGGCGCAAACACTGGAACGCGTGGAACGCATTTGCGAGGCCATCGTGCAGGTGACGCCTCAGGTGGTCAGGGCCACCGCGCAATACCCGGCGTTCTATGAAACGGGCAAACGCATGCTGCACGCTTGGAACGATGGGATGAACAGTCTGCGTTTGCACAAGGCAGGGAGCTTGCCGTGCCTGGATGCGCCCATTGCGGCCGCCAAGTTCTCTGACCCTGAACCGGCCAAGGCCATCCAGGTGCCGAAGATAGGCCGCTCGCCTCTTCTTGGGCAGCGCTAGCGAGCGTCCTTACCGCTGAGCAGGGCTGGGTCGTTCCATTGGGCTTACGGCTTACGGCTCACGGCTTCCCGCTCAAGCCCCAGCCTCTTGCAAGCGCGGCAGTTCCGTAACTCCCCGCACCGTGGCCGAGCGCCAAGCCAAACCCGCAATGCACAGGCCGGTGAGGCAGGCGAACCACAGGGTGCTGCGCAGGCCGAAGTGCTCGCCCAGCCAACCGCCGAGCAAAGCACCGGGCACGCCGGGCAGCACGGTGAGCCAGCGCATGGTGCTGGTCATGCGGCCGAGCAAAGGCGCCGGCGTGACGGCTTGGCGCAAGCTCAGGAAGTTGATGAAGATGAGCACGGCGCCCAGGCCGAAACAGCCAAGCATGAGCGCGAAACAGAGCACGCCAAGCCAGCCGCTGGGCGCAAGGGCCAGCACGCCCCAGCCGATGGAGGTGATGGCCACGCCGAGCACCAAGCAAGGCCCGGGGCCAAGGCGCTCGCTGATGCGGTGCCCGCGCAGCGAGCCAAACACGGTGCCAATGCCCAGCGCCACGTAGGCCAGCCCAATGGAGCCGGGGCTCAAGCCCAGCTCGCGAGAGGCCACCAGGATTTGCACCACCAGCGCCGCGTTGTGGCACATCTGCCAGCCACCAATCAGCACCGCCAAGGTGGGCAACAGGTAATTGCTTTTGACGAAACGCAGTCCGGTCAGCAGTTCCTCTTTGAAGCTGCGCTCACTGAGCTTTTGCAGCGTCTCTTGGATGCGAATGCCGCGCAGCACCAGGGCAGAGGCGGCCAGCAAGATGGCGTCCAGCACCAAGGCCATCGGGGGGCCAACCAGCTTGATGAGCAAGCCGGCCAGCGCCGGCCCAGCCACCTCAGGGCCGCTGGAGGCCAGCGCGTTCTTGGCATGTGCCTCCACCAAGCGCTCGCGCGGCACCACTTGGGTCAGCACCACTTGGGCGGCCGTGCCAGCCACCGTGTGCACGCACCCCAGCAAGAAGCCCACGACGTAAAGCCAGTTCATGCTGAGCCAGCCCAGCCAGTAGGCGATGGGAATGGTCAGCAAAGCCGCCGCCAAGGTGAGCTCACCAGCGGCGTAAACAGGCAGCTTGCGAACCCGGTCCAACCACACGCCGCTGGGCAGGCTGAGCAAAGTGAAAGGCAACAGCTCCAGCGCCGTGAGGAAGCCCATTTGCTTGGGGCTGGCGTTGAGCAACAAAGCCGCCGTGAGCGGCAGCGCCAGCAGGGTGATCTGGTTGCCGGTGGACGACATCAGGATCGAGGTCCACAGCCGGCGGTAGGCGCGGTCGCGCAGCAGGTCAGTGGGGGCGAGGGTGAAGCGCTCTCGCAATGCGCTCAGCCAGGTCATGGGTCCAAGTCTCCGGGGGTCGAGGTGCACAGAACAAGCCAGCAGATGCTGGCCGCCACAGGGAGAGTGGCGGGCTTAGGTGCAGTCCAGGAGTTTGGTCATGCGGGCGATGGTAGCCGCCGCTCTACCCCGTGACTTTGGTCAGTAGGCGACCGCGGCGCCATCGCGGCGCGGGTCGCTGGCGGCCACGTAGCCGTCAACGGCCGGGTTGCCCAGGCGCCAAATGAATTGGCCGGCGCCGAAGTCTTGGTAGCTGTCGTTGAAGTTTTGGATGTCATGCCCCGCCGCACTGAGGCCTGCCAGGGTTTCGATCGGCCAATGCGTTTCGGCATTGATGGCGAGGCCTTCGTTGAAGCGCCAGCGCGGGGCATCGCAGGCGGCTTGCGGGTGCTGGCGGTAGACCAGCATGCGCACCAGGGTTTGCAAGTGCGCCTGCGGTTGCATGTTGCCGCCCATGATGCCGAAGCCCATTTGGGCTTGGCCGTTTTGGGTCAAGAAGGCGGGAATGATGGTGTGGAA
>JBKCVH010000291.1:0-11020 GCA_046317675.1 Burkholderiales bacterium | reverse complement strand
GGGCTTGCCCGCTAACGCATTGACGATCATCAGGGGGATGAGCTTTTCGGGAAAGTGATAGGGACCGTAGTTGTTGGAGCAGTTGGTGGTGAGCACCGGCAGCCCGTAGGTGTGGTGCCAGGCGCGCACGAGGTGGTCGCTGGCGGCCTTGCTGGCCGAGTAAGGGCTGTTGGGCTCGTAGGGATGCCGCTCGGTGAAGGCGGGGGCATCTGGCGCGAGGCTGCCGTAGACCTCGTCGGTGGAGACGTGATGGAAGCGAAAGGCCTCTCTTTCGCCGCCCTGCAGGCCGCTCCAGTAGGCCCGCGCGGCTTCCAGCAGCGTGAAGCTGCCTTCCACATTGGTTTTGATGAAGGCGCCCGGGCCATGGATGGAGCGGTCCACATGGCTTTCCGCCGCGAAGTGCACCAGGGCTCGCGGTTGATGCTGGGCGAGCAGTCCATCAAGCAGCGCGCGGTCGCAGATGTCGCCTTGGATGAAGGTGTGCCTTGCGTCGCCCTCGAGGCGCGAGAGGTTCTCGCGGTTACCGGCATAGGTGAGGGCGTCGAGCGTGATGACCTTCTCGTCGCTTTGGGCAAGCCAGTCCAGCACGAAGTTGCTGCCAATGAAGCCGGCTCCGCCGGTAACCAGAATGCTCATTCAGGAGCGCCCATAAGTGTCTTGGAAACGAACGATGTCGTCTTCACCGAGGTAGGAGCCGCTTTGTACTTCGATGATTTCGAGCGGCAGCTTGCCCGGATTGGCGAGCCGATGGGTCTCGCCGAGTGGGATGTAAATGCTTTGGTTTTCGCTGAGCAGCACCGTTTTGGCGCCCACGGTGACCTCGGCGGTGCCGCTGACCACAATCCAGTGCTCGGCGCGGTGGTGGTGCATCTGCAGGCTCAAGGAAGCGCCCGGCTTGACCTGGATGCGCTTGACTTGGAAGCGCTCGCCGGCATCGATGCCGTCGTACCAGCCCCAGGGGCGGTGCACTTTGCGGTGCAGTTCGCGCTCGCCGCGCCCTTGCTTTTGCAGTTGCTCGACGATGGCCTTCACCTCTTGGCTGCGCGCGCGGTCGATGACCAGCACGGCGTCCGGGGTCTCGATGACCATCACGTCCTTCAGGCCCACTGCAGCCACCAGCCTTGAGCCGGCCTGCACCAGAGTGTTGTCGCAATTGCTGATGAGCGCGTCGCCACGCTGGACGTTGCCCCGCGCATCCTTCTCGCCCACTTGCCAAACGGCTTCCCAGGCGCCGAGGTCATTCCAGCCGGCGTTCAAAGGCACCATGGCGAGCTTGAAGGTCGAGCCAGGGCAGCGCTCCATCACCGCATAGTCCACGGACTCGCTCGGCACTGCCGCAAAAAGCGCTTTGTCAGGGCGCACGAAGGCGCTGTCTTGCGAAGCCTTGTCGAATGCCGCTTGGGTGGCGGCAAGGATGTCGGGTCGGAACTCGGCCAGTGCCTTGAGCCAACTGCTGGCGCGCATCACGAACAAGCCTGCGTTCCAGCTGTAGCCGCCATCGGCAAGATAGCGCTCCGCCGTGGCGAGGTCGGGCTTCTCGACAAAGGCCTGCACCAGTCCGCCACTGGCGCGGATGTAGCCATAGCCGGTTTCCGGCCGGTCAGGGGTGATGCCGAGCACCACCAAGCTGCCATCAAAGGCTTGCTTCGCAGCCTCTTGCAGGGCCGCTGTGAAAGCGGCCTCATCAGTCACGGTTTGGTCCGCAGGGGTGATCACCAGCACCGGATCGCGGCCACCCGCTTGCGCTTGCAGTGCAGCCAAGGTCACGGCCGGAGCGGTGTTGCGGCCCGTTGGCTCCAGCAGGAGCGCGCCAGGCGCGAGCTTGAGTTCGCGCAATTGCTCCAGCACCAGGAAGCGATGCTCCTCATTGCCCACCACCAAGAGCGGCGCCCCGCCGAGCCGCGCGAGGCGCAGCGCCGCTTGCTGGAACAAGCTCTCATTGCCCTGAAGCACCAAGAACTGCTTGGGGTAGCCGCCGCGCGATAGCGGCCACAGCCGCGTCCCACTGCCGCCCGCCATGATGACGGGTTGAAGGTCGGTTGTGGTGTTCATGATTCAAATCCGTTGGGGTTCATGGATTGCCAGCGCCAGGAGTCCTCGCACATGCGGGTGAGGTCGTGCTTTGCACGCCAGCCCAGTAGCGACGCGGCCAAGGCGGGGTCGGCATAGCAGGAGGCCACGTCGCCAGGGCGACGATCGACCAGTTGGTAGGGAATGTCGCGTCCGCTGGCACGGGCGTAGGCGCGCACCAACTCCAAGACGCTGTAGCCCCGGCCAGTGCCCAGGTTGACCGTGAAGGAGCCGGGCTCGTTCAGCAAGCGCTGCAAAGCGGCCACGTGCCCTTCGGCGAGGTCAAGTACATGGATGTAATCGCGCACGCCGGTGCCGTCGGGCGTTGGGTAGTCGTTGCCGAAAACTTGTAAATGCTCGCGGCGGCCCACAGCGACCTGTGCCACGTAGGGCATCAGATTGTTGGGAATGCCGCAGGGGTCTTCGCCAATCAGGCCGCTGGCGTGCGCGCCAACGGGGTTGAAGTAACGCAGGCAGCCGGTTTGCCAATGGGCATCGGCCGCGCCCAAGTCGCGCAGGATTTGCTCCCCGATGAGCTTGGTGGCGCCATAGGGGTTGGTGGAGGTGGTGGGTGCGTCTTCGCGGATGGGCAATTGCTCTGGCGAGCCATACACCGTGGCGCTGGAGCTGAAAACCATGCGCGAGCAGGCGCTGGCGCGCATGGCCTCCAGCGTCGAAATGAGTCCGAGCAGGTTGTTGCGGTAGTAGCTCAGGGGTTGCTGCGTGGACTCGCCCACCGCCTTGTGAGCGGCAAAGTGAATCACGGCATCCACCGGTTCCTTTTGAAGGAGTGCGGTGAGCTTGGCGGTGTCGCAAACGTCCAGTGCTTCAAAGCGCGGCGTTTGGCCCAGCAGTTGCTCCAAGCGCTGCAGCACCTTGGGGGAGCTGTTTGAAAAGTTGTCGACGCCAAGGACCTCAAAGCCGGCACTGTGCAGGGCCAGCCAGGTGTGGGAGGCGATGTAGCCGGCGGCGCCGGTAAGAAGAATGCGAGCCATGAATCAGCCTTCGATGCCGTAGCGCAGCGTGCAACCCACGCTGTGCGATGAGTAGGGTTGGCCGAACAGCGCAGTGCCCTTTCGGCGGTCTGTGTTGACTTGGCACAGCGCCGAGGCATTGCGGGTGACGGCCCAGTTCAGCCCAAGACTGCCGGTTTGCGTTTTGTCGCGACCGCCGCTCGTGGTGTTGCCATTGAAGCTGCTGTCAACCGTGCGCCGAATCTCCCCGACGGATGCGGTCAAGCTGAGCTTGGTGGTCAGGGCGTAGGCGCCTTGCAATTGAAGGGTGTCGTAGCGCCGCGCGTTGAGGGCGTCGCCCAACACGAAGCCGGCGAAGCGAAGCTGCTGGGTGTCCGCGCCGTTTTCGCGAGCCAAGATGGTCTGCAGGCGCAGCTTGTTGCTGGGGAGCCAAGTCCAGTCCAAGCGGTAATTGGTTCCCTTGCCATTGCTGGCCGTCGCCAATTCGTGGGTGGTGCGGCCTTGGCCCAATCGTGCCGCCACCGTGTGCAGGCTATTGGGCTGCCAATTCAGGATCAAGTCCAGGTCTTTGCGCTTGAACTTGTCTTCTTGAAAGCCCCCTCCTTGGGTGGCTGGCAAGATCGGAACTCGCGGGTATTTGCCATGTCCATTGCGCACCACCAAACGGGTGGACAGTGCGGGAGAAGGCGACCAACGAAGGCCCACGTCAAAGCTTTGCAGTTCAAGGTCCCAGCGGTCGTACAGCGCAAGGCTGTAGTCGCGTCGTGAGCTGCTCAAGCCGACATCGACCGACCAGGGCCCGAAAAGGCCGTAGCGGGCGCCCAAGGAGGCGCCGCGATTCGTCTCCATGTTCTTGCTGAAGGTCGACGGCAAGGTGCCGGGGTTGAACGGAGCGAGGCCGCGCTGCCCGGTCAACTCCAGCGTGCCGCTCAGGTCATTGCCCAGTTGCCAGTCGACGCCGCCCGTGGCGTTGTAGCCCTGGTAGCGCAAGCCAGGGTTGCGTTGGTAACTGTTATTGATCAAGGAGCCATCCAGCCGAAGGCGCTGTCGCCCCAGGCGCGCATGGATGCCGCCGTAGACCGTGACCCCGGTCACTCGGTCGTCATTGCTGACTTCCTGTCCCTGGCTCGGCAACTGGTTCACGCGGTACACATTGCTAACTTGGGTCAGCGACGCAGAAGCGCCAAGGTACCAAGGTCTTGGTTCCTTTACGGACTGCGCCCAAACGGAGGCCGTGGGCAGGAGCAGGCAGGTGCCCAGAAAAAGGCGGGCGAGACAAGATCGGGACATGGGGCTCGTGGTCAGTAGGCGTGGCGGTCAAACAGCACCAGTCGGACCGTGCGGACGATGATCTGAAGATCCAGCGCCAACGACCAATTGCGCAAGTACTCCAAATCGTATTCCACCCTTTCCCGCATTTTCTCCAAGGTGGCGGTCTCACCGCGAAGCCCATTGACCTGCGCCCAGCCTGTGATACCGGGCCGCACCTTGTGCCGCACCATGTAGGCCTTGATCAGCTCGCGGTACTGCTCGTTGTGTGCCACGGCGTGTGGCCGAGGCCCGACGATGCTCATTCGGCCCTGCAGCACATTCACAAACTGTGGCAACTCGTCGATGGACGTGCGCCGAATGAAGGCGCCGAAGCGTGTGATGCGCGGATCCGCCTTCGTGGCTTGGCGAACATCGTTGCCGTTCTCCTGGGTGTGCATCGAACGGAACTTGTAAACCTCAATCTCTTCACCGTCGAGCCCATTGCGGCGTTGCTTGAAGATGATCGGACCGGGGGAGCTGATCTTGACGCCGAGCGCGACGACAAACAGCAGCGGTGAGGTGAGCACCAAGATCAGCACCGACAGAATGACATCAGAAACGCGCTTCACAAGGCCGTTGGTTCCCGTGAACGGGGTTTCGCAAATGCCCACCACGGGAACACCATTCAGGTCTTTGAGCCGGCCTTGGATGATGCTGATGCCGAACACATCGGGCACGAAGTGCAGCGAAGCAGTTGTACCTTGGAGTCGCTCCAAAAGCTCCACGATGCGCGGTTGCGAGCCGAGGGGCAGGGTGATGTAAACGTCCCGCACGCCGAGTCGCGCAATCTGCTCGGGCAGTTCGGCTAGCCCCCCCAACACCTTTCCCGCAGTTTGGGGGTCGAGGCGCTCTAGCGCTCGGTCGTCGAAGAAGCCCAAAAACTCCCGCCCATAACGGTCGTCTTCACTTAGCGCGCGTGCTACCTTGGCCCCCAATTCGCCAGCTCCAACGATGAGCGAGGGGCGACGAGCCGACGGTCGCGTCGCTTGCCAGCGCAACCACAAGCGCCCGACGACGATGGCGGCGCCTTGGGCAAAAGGTGTCAAGACGGCCCAAGCGATCAAGACGGGCTCTTCAAAGAACCTCAAGCTGTCGGTGGCATAGCCAAAGGCACCCAAGATGGCGAGCAAGGTCAGCCATGACCCAAGAACATCGAGGCTGCCGCTGACCGGATGCAGCATGAAGCGGTCTCGTCCAGGAAAAGTCAGCGCAAACACCAGCAAGCACAGCACCAATGCGGGCCGCTGCACCGGCTCGTCAAACCAAGCCATCGCACCGAGCAGCAAGGCAACGCTCAGGCCCGGCTCCAAAAAGGCGGCAATCAAGGACTGCACCGACTGGGGGGCGCTGTAGAACGTCCGCTTGTAGCTACGGTCCTCGAACATCGTGGAAGGGGTGGTCTGGGGGGCTCAGAGTTTGCGAGGTGGCGGGCAGGCGAGAGCTAAGCCGCGTGTTTCTGGCTGTAAGCCGTCACTCGAGGGCCGGCGCCATTGTCTGCGAAGGCTGTTGGTCTCTAGAGGAAGGGGAGTGGTAGGTCTGCTTCCTAGAATGGCGCCATGCCCCAACTGCCTCCCGCCCTCGCTTTCGGCCTGCAAGACCGCCTGGTCCTGCTGATCAACCATGTTCTCAGTCGAGAGCCCGCCGCCATGGAGCGTTTGCGGCCCCTGGCGGGGCAGTCTCTGTGTGTGACCTTGCTCGGACAGCCGGCCTGGGCACCGCAACTGCCGCCACTGGCGCTCGGGGTCTCGCCTGCGGGCTTGTTCGAGCGCCTAGATGAGCCGGGAGTGGCGCCTCTACGCATCGAAATCGATGGCAGTCAGCCCTTGCAGTCCGCCTTGGCGGCATTCAAGGGAGAGCGCCGTGGCATCACGGTCAGTGGCGATGTGGCCATGGCCAGCGCCGTCAACTGGCTTTTTGAAAACCTGCGCTGGGACTTGGGCGACGAACTGGCTCGGCTCGTGGGGCCGGCTCCGGCCCACCTGCTGGAGCAGGCGGCTCAAGGCCTGCGCGCCGCCCTGGGTCGCCTCCTCGCGCCACGGGAATGAAACCACGCAACCTGCTTCGGGCTCTGGTCATCCTCTGGACCCTTGTTCGCTTTGGTTTAGACGACCTCGCGCTGTCGGGGTTTGGCCAGCGCCGTCGTGTTCGGTGGCTGCGCCGCTTTATCGTTTTCGGCCGCAGTT
The DNA here is from genome assembly GCA_046317675.1 of Burkholderiales bacterium. Lineage (GTDB taxonomy): Bacteria > Pseudomonadota > Gammaproteobacteria > Burkholderiales > Burkholderiaceae_C > Inhella. Next base: position 4,482 of record JBKCVH010000291.1, on the reverse strand, counting down.
GGCAGGCGCCACGCGGCGAGCGCCTGCGCTTGGCGCTGGAGCATCTTGGGCCCATCTTTGTCAAGTTTGGGCAGGTGCTATCGACGCGGCGCGATTTGGTTCCGCCTGACATTGCCGATGAACTGGCGCGGCTGCAGGATCAAGTCCCTTCATTTCCAGCGAAAGACAGCCGCCGCTTGATCGAGCGCGCCTTTGGCAAGTCCATTGAGGAGGTTTTTGCGCGCTTCGATGCAGAGCCCATTGCCAGTGCCTCCATCGCCCAAGTGCACTTCGCGCAACTCAAAGACGGTCGCGAGGTCGCCGTCAAAGTGCTGCGGCCCGGCATGCTCGCCATCATTGACGACGACTTGGCGCTCATGCGCTGGCTGGCGGGTTGGGTGGAGCGCTTGTCGAAAGATGGTCGACGGCTTAAGCCCCGCGAGGTGGTGGCCGAGTTCGACATGCACCTGCACGACGAACTGGACCTGGTGCGCGAAGCGGCCAATGCCGCTCAATTGCGCCGCAACATGGATGGGCTCAATCTGGTTCTGGTGCCGGAGATGATTTGGGACTACTGCACGCCCCAGGTCATCGTCATGCAGCGCATGCACGGCACGCCGGTGAGCCAACTCGACACCTTGCGCGCCGCCGGCGTCGACATCAAAAAGCTGGCTCGCGACGGCGTCACCATCTTCTTCACCCAGGTGTTCCGAGATGGCTTCTTCCATGCCGATATGCACCCAGGCAACATCTTGGTGAGCTTGGCGCCCGAGACGTTTCAGCGCTACATCGCCCTGGACTTCGGCATCATCGGCACGCTCTCAGCGGTTGACAAGGAGTACCTGGCGCAAAACTTCATTGCCTTTTTTCAGCGCGACTACAAGCGCGTTGCCGAACTGCACGTGGAGAGCGGTTGGGTGCCCAAGACGACCCGCGTGGATGCCTTGGAAGGCGCCATTCGCGCCGTCTGTGAGCCGCACTTTGACCGCCCTTTGAAGGATATTTCGCTCGGTCAGGTGCTGCTTCGCTTGTTCCAGACCTCGCGTCGCTTCAACGTCGAAATCCAGCCGCAGTTGGTTCTTCTGCAGAAAACGCTGCTGAACGTTGAGGGTCTTGGCCGGCAGTTGGACCCCGATTTGGACTTGTGGAGTACCGCCAAGCCGTTTTTGGAGCGTTGGATGGACGAGCAGGTGGGTGGCCGCGCCTTTGCGCAGGCCCTGCGTAAGGAGGCGCCCCGTTTCGCCCCCTTCCTTCCAGAGCTACCGCGCCTCCTGCACGACGCCCTGCGAGCACAAGCGGATCAGGGGCGCCCAGACCCCCAGATGCAGGCCTTGGTTCAAGAACTGCGGCGCAGCAATCGCATGCTGGCGGCGGTGCTGTGGGTGCTTGGGGGCTTCACCCTTGGCATGCTCGTCACGGTGGCTTTGATGCGCTTTGCTGGCCTGAGTTTTTAGACCGAATGCCCCAATGCGGGGCTGCTGCGCTGCCGCCTGGTGAGGGGGCGGCCGCCATAATCCGCCGCCCCCTTCCACTCTTGAACGCCACTGCCGGACCATGAACACCACGCTGATCGCTTTCGTCGTGCTCTATCTGCTTGTCACCCTCGCCATTGGCGTTTGGGCCGGCTCCCGGGTCAAAAACACCGCGGATTTCGCCGTTGCGGGTCGCAGCCTGCCTCTGATCATGGTGGTCACCACCACCTTCGCGACCTGGTTTGGTGCAGAGACGGTGATGGGCATTCCCGCCAAGTTCGTGCAGGGTGGTCTCAATGCCATCGTGGAAGACCCCTTTGGCGCCGGCATGTGCTTGATCTTGGTGGGCCTCTTCTTTGCCGCCAAGCTCTATCAAAAGAACCTGCTCACCATTGGCGACTACTACCGTCAGCGCTACGGCAAGGGCGTGGAGATCTTCTGCTCGCTGGCCATCATCATGAGCTACCTCGGGTGGGTGGCCGCGCAGATCACTGCGCTGGGGCTGGTGTTTGCCGTGCTCACCAACGGCGCCATGAGCCCAGCCACCGGCATGGTCATTGGCACACTGGCTGTGCTGATTTATGTGGTGATCGGTGGCTTCATGGCAGTGGCCTGGACCGACTTCATTCAAATGATCGTGCTGGTCGTGGGGCTGTCGGCCATTGCTTGGTTTGCGGCTGACCTTGCGGGCGGTGCCGGTGTGGTGCTGGACCTTGCCGCGCAAAAGGAACTGTGGAACTTCCTTCCCGCGCCGAGCTTCCACGACATCGTGTTTTTCTTTGCTGCGGCCATCACCATGATGTTGGGCTCTATCCCCCAGCAAGACGTCTTCCAGCGCGTGATGTCGGCCAAGGATGCCAAGACTGCGCAAAAGGGTGCCGTCATTGGTGGGGTGAGCTACATCCTCTTTGCCTTCGTGCCCATGTTCATCGTGCTGGCTGCGGTGGCCGTGGTGGGTTCCAGCGCGATGGAATTGGCACAGAACGACTACCAGCGGGTGCTGCCCGCCTTCATCATGGGCCACATGCCCTTGTTCATGCAGATTCTCTTCTTCGGGGCGCTGCTGTCGGCCATCAAGAGCACCTCGTCGGCCACGCTGCTGGCGCCGTCCACCAGCTTTGTCGAGAACATCCTCAAGCAGATTCGCCCCGGCATGAGCGATAAGCAGCAGCTCTTGGCCATGCGCGTCACCATCGTGGTGTTCGCCGCTTGTGTGTTGATCTACGCCATCGCCATGCAAGGCACGCCCATCTATGAGTTGGTCAGTGCGGCTTACCAGGTCACGTTGGTGGGCGCATTTGTGCCCTTGGTCATGGGCCTGTACTGGAAGCGGGCCAGCACACAGGGCGCCATTTTTTCCATCTTCGCCGGCATCTTCACCTGGGTCTTGTTCTTCCCGCAGGTCACCACCTGGGGTGAGGTGTTCCCGGGCCAACTGGCAGGCTTGATTGCCGCGCTGACTGGCATGGTGCTGGGCTCGCTTTTGCCACAGTGGCTGGCCAGCCGGCACGACCACGTCAGCCACCACTTGCCGCCACATCCTTAAAATCAGCCCTTTTGCCTGACCTCTATGCCGATTTATGCCTACCGCTGCAGCGCCTGTGGCCACGCCAAAGATGTGCTGCAAAAGCTGTCGGATGCGCCACTGAGCACCTGCCCGGCGTGTGGTGCCGACACCTTTAGCAAACAGGTCACGGCCGCAGGTTTCCAGCTCAAGGGTTCTGGCTGGTACGCCACTGACTTCAAGGGCGGGGCTGCGCCTGCTGCGGCGGCGGCTGCTCCGGCTTCGGGGGTTGCAGCTGCTCCGGTGGCAGCTCCAGCGCCCGCACCCACGAGTGCCGGTGGCGGCGCTCCGTGAGCGTCTCGCCATGATGGCCCTTTTCCGCAAGTACCTGCTGGCCGGCCTGCTGGTTTGGCTTCCCTTGGTCGTGACGATCTGGGTCTTGCTGCAAGTGGTGGGCCTGCTGGACGGCATTTTTTACGGCGTTTTGACGGCCTCGGCCTCGGTATTGCCGAACAGCTTGGCGGAATTGCTGCGCAAGTTGGCCGGCATCCGGGGTTTGGGTGTCTTGGCTTTGCTGATGCTTTTGCTGGGTACCGGCGTCTTTGCCGCCAACATCGTCGGCCAATGGTGGCTCAAGCAGTGGGATCGGGTGCTGCACCAAGTGCCGATCGTCAAAAGCATTTACAGCTCGGTCAAGCAGGTGTCCGACACCTTGTTTTCCAGCAAGGGCAATGCGTTTCGTGAGGCGGTGCTGGTGGAGTACCCGCGAGCGGGTTGCTGGACGATCGCCTTCGTCACGGGCACGCCTGCCGCTGCAGTGGCCCCGTTGCTGGGCGATGGGAGCGAGCATGTGTCGCTCTATGTGCCAACCACCCCGAACCCCACGTCGGGGTTCTTTTTGATGGTGCCGCGCAAAGACCTCCGGCCCCTGGCCATGAGCGTGGATGCGGCGCTCAAGCACATCATCTCCATGGGCGTGGTACCCCCGAACGCGCCACTGGCGACGAATCGCCCTAATCCGATCGGTTGAGCCTGCCGGCGTCGGGCGCAACCGAATCCATCGCCACCTTCCCCTTTTTTTGAATTGAACGACCGGCTTGCTGCCGGCGCTGGAGCTAGAAATGCGAACGAGTTACTGCGGTGATGTGAGCGAGGCCCTGTTGGGGCAGAACGTAACCCTGATGGGCTGGGCCCATCGCCGGCGCGACCACGGTGGCGTGATCTTTATCGACTTGCGCGACCGCCAAGGCTTGGTGCAGGTCGTGTGCGACCCGGACCGCGCTGAGATGTTCAAGACCGCCGAAGGCGTGCGTGGCGAGTTCTGCCTGCAGGTGCGAGGCCTGGTGCGCGCTCGCCCCACTGGCACCGAAAACGCTGGCTTGACCAGCGGCAAGATTGAAGTGCTGTGCCACGAGATCGCGGTGCTCAACGCCTCGGTCACACCCCCGTTCCAGCTCGACGACGACAACCTCTCCGAGACCACCCGCCTCACGCACCGCGTGCTTGACCTGCGCCGCCCTTATATGC
>JBKCVH010000290.1:0-12515 GCA_046317675.1 Burkholderiales bacterium | reverse complement strand
GATCAGATTCACATGATCAAACTCAATGGCGAGTTGGCCAAGAAGTGGCCCTCGATCACCAAGCGCAAGGCCCCGCTGCCTGACGCCGACGACTGGAAAGACACGACCGGCAAGCTGCCGGAACTGATCAAGTAATGGACCAAGCTACTCCCCACGCAGGCGTCATCGAGACTGACGCCGTCATCGTCGGCGCCGGCCCCGTGGGCCTGTTCCAGATCTTCGAGCTCGGCTTGCTCGAGGTGAAGGCGCACATCATTGACTCGCTCGCCTACCCAGGCGGCCAGTGCATTGAGCTCTACCCCGACAAGCCGATCTACGATATCCCGGCGCTGCCGGTGGTGACCGGCAAAGAGCTGACCGACAACCTGCTCAAGCAGATCGAGCCCTTTGGTGCCACCTTCCACCTCGGCCAGGAAGTGACCACGGTCGAGAAGCAGGAAGACGGCCGCTTCTTCGTGGCCACCAGCAAGGGCACGCAGTTCCTCACCAAGACCATCTTAATCGCCGGCGGCGTGGGCAGCTTCCAGCCGCGCACGCTCAAGGTGGATGGCATCGACAAGTACGAGGGCAGCCAGGTGCACTACCGGGTGCGCAACCCGAGCCAGTTCGCCGGCAAGAACTTGCTGATCATTGGCGGCGGCGACTCGGCGCTCGACTGGGCGCTGAACTTCTGCGCCGGCAATGCCGACGGCAACCCGCACAAAGCCGAGAGCGTGATGCTGTTGCACCGCCGCGATGGCTTCCGTGCCGCACCGGCGAGCGTGAGCAAGATGCGCGACTTGTGCGAGGCCTATGAGATGCAGTTCATCGTCGGCCAAGTCAGTGCGCTCGATGAAACCGATGACGGCAACCTCAAAGGCGTCAAAGTCACCGGCGGCGACGGCGTGACCCGCGTCGTGCCCTGCGACGAGGTGCTGGTTTTCTTCGGCCTCTCGCCCAAGCTCGGCCCGATTGCCGAATGGGGCCTGACGCTGGAGCGCAAGCAAATCGCCGTGGACACCGAGAAGTTCCAGACCAATGTGCCGGGCATCTTTGCGGTGGGCGACATCAACACCTATCCGGGCAAGAAGAAGCTCATCCTGTCGGGCTTCCACGAAGCCGCGCTGGCCGCCTTTGGCGCCATGCCAATCATCAATCCCGAGAAGCGTGTGCACCTGCAGTACACGACCACCAGCCCGAAGTTGCACAAGGTGCTCGGCGTCGAGTCGCCCGTCTTCGACTGAGCTTTGCCAACCGCGCGAATGAAAACGCCGCCCTCGGGCGGCGTTTCTCATGGTCGAAGCGAAACCTCAGCCGCGCTCCATCCTTGCATAGGCAGAGTGATTGTGAATCGACTCAAAGTTCTCGACCTCGACTTGGTAACGCCCCACCCGCTCATCCGCATTCAAGCGCAGCGCCACGTCGCGGATCAAGTCTTCAACGAACTTCGGGTTCTCATAGGCGCGCTCCGTCACCCACTTTTCATCGGCGCGCTTGAGCAGCGGCCAAATCTCCGAACTGGCGGAGTCTTCGGCAAAGCGCATCTGCGCCGAGAAGGGCAGCGGCTTTTCAGCCAGCCACTCGGCGCGAATGGTCACCAATGAGCGCTGGTTGTGGGCACCGTAGTCACTGATCTCTTTGGAGCAGGGGCACAGGCTCTTCACCGGCACGGCCACTTCTTGCCAGAGCGTGGTTTGACCGGCACGTGTTTCCACCGTCCATCGCGCCTGCAGATCCAAGCGGCTCTCGATGCCCGAAACCGGTGCGCGTTTCTTTTCAAACAAGGTGAAAGCGACCTCGGTCACGCCGTCAACTGCATGAAGCTTGTCCAGCATCTGCAAATGGCGCTCGCGCAAACCTGCCGCGTCCAGCGGCAACTCGGCGCCCTCTTCGAGCCAGGCCACAAAGCGCGACATGTGCGTGCCTTTTTGCTCTGCAGGCAGCGCCACATCCAGCGTCCACTCACCCACACTGGGCTGCATGCCCTGCGGCAACTTCACTTGCAAAGGAAAACGGACGCGCTTGACACCGACACGCTGAATCGCGAGATGGCGCTCATCACGCTCGCTTTGCGTGTCGGGAATGGGCAGATGGGCGGAAGTCGGGCTCATGGCAGGTCGAGAAATCAGGCGGTCAGCATGACATGAGGCCGGAGCCCCATTCAGCAAGCGGTTTGAAGGATGACTTCAATCCCTCAATCGTTCACCGCACGCAGGGCCGGCTCGCCAAGGCGTTGGCGAATGCTGCGTTCAATGCCAGCCGCATCCAGCCCGCATTGCGCCATCAGCTTGACGGGGTCGCCATGGTGGATGAACGCATCGGGCAAGCCCAGTTGCAGCACAGGAACATTGAGCCCGGCCGCCTGCAAATGCTCCATAACCGCGCTGCCTGCACCGCCCATGACACAGCCGTCCTCCACCGTGACCAGCAGGCGGTGACTGCGTGCCAATTGCTCGACCAGCGCGGTGTCGAGTGGCTTGACAAAACGCATGTTGGCCACCGAGGCGCCCAAGGCTTCAGCGGCAGCCAAAGCCGGGTACAACAGCGTGCCAAAGGCCAAGATAGCAATGTCTTTGCCTTCACGCCGAAGCTCACCCTTGCCCCAAGGCAGGATGCCCAACTCTTTGCCGGTCTCGGTCCCAAACCCTGCGCCACGGGGATAGCGCACGGTAACGGGCCCGGAATGTTGGTAACCCGTCGACAGCAACTGCCGGCACTCGCGCTCGTCAGCAGGCGTCAACACCGCCATGTTGGGAATGCAACGCGTGAAAGCAATGTCGTAATTGCCCGCGTGGGTCGCGCCGTCTGCGCCCACAAGGCCCGCGCGGTCGAGGGCGAACAAAACATCGAGGTTCTGCAGCGCCACGTCGTGGATGAGTTGGTCGTAAGCGCGCTGCAGGAAGGTCGAATAGATGGCCACCACGGGCTTCAGCCCTTCGCAAGCCAACGCACCCGCGAAGGTGACGGCGTGCTGTTCGGCGATGCCAACGTCGTAATACCGCTGCGGAAAGCGCTTGTGAAACTCGACCATCCCGGAGCCCTCACGCATGGCGGGCGTGATGCCGACGAGCCGTTGATCGGCTTCGGCTTGGTCGCAAAGCCAGTCGCCAAACACCTGGGTAAACGACTTCTTCGCCGGTTTGGTCGAAGGAACGATGCCGAGCGCAGGATCAAACGGGGTGGGACCGTGGTACTTGACCGGGTCGACTTCAGCCAGCTTGTAGCCCTGACCCTTTTTGGTAACCACGTGCAGGAACTGCGGGCCCTTCCGGTCACGCAGGTTCTCCAGCGTGGGGATCAAGGCATCCAGGTCATGGCCGTCAATGGGGCCTACATAGTTGAAGCCGAACTCTTCGAAGATCGTGCCGGGCACGAACATGCCCTTGGTGTGCTCTTCAAAGCGACGTGCGAATTCATACAGCGGCGTGTTCTTGAGCAGGCCCTTGGCGCCTTCTCGCGCTTGGCTGTAGAACTTACCGCTCATGAGGCGCGTGAAGTAGTTGTTCAGGGCGCCCACGGGTGGGCTGATCGACATGTCGTTGTCATTGAGGATGACCAAGACATCGCCCAGCAAACCGCCGTGCGCCACGCCCGCGTTGTTCAGCGCTTCGAAGGCCATGCCTGCAGTCATGGCGCCGTCACCGATCACCGCAACGGCCCTGCGACTCTCACCCTTGAGCTTGGCCGCCATGGCGAAACCGTGCGCGGCCGAGATGCTGGTGCTGCTGTGCGCCGTCCCGAAGGTGTCGTATTCGCTTTCATCACGGCGAGGGAAGCCGGAAATGCCACCTTGCTGCCGCAGGGTGGCCATCTGATCTCTCCGGCCCGTAAGAATCTTGTGCGGGTAGGTTTGATGACCCACGTCCCAAACGATTCGATCGCGAGGCGTATCAAACACCGTGTGCAGCGCAATCGTCAACTCAACCGTTCCCAGGTTGCTCGAAAGATGCCCGCCCGTTTTGGACACGCTGTCCAGAACATGTTGACGCAGTTCACCCGCGAGATGATGCAACTGGCTGCGGCTCAGACCGCGCAAGTCGGCTGGGGCATTGATCTTCGACAGCAAATTCATGGAGAAACTTTCAGTTGTCACGAGCCACAACGCGGTAAGCCAACTCGCGCAGGCGCAGGCTGTGCAAACGGGGAACCTCATCGAGTGCAGCAATGGCTTCGTCACGCAAGCGAGAGGCATATCGCCGCGAGGCTTCTAGGCCCATGACGCTGACATAAGTGGGCTTGCCCGCCTCCTCATCCTTGCCGGCAGTTTTGCCCAGCGTGGCCGAGTCTTGGGTGACGTCAAGGATGTCGTCAATCACTTGGAACGCCAATCCAATGGCACTGCCGTAGGTGCACAACGCCTTGTCAGCGGCTGGATCCAAGGCGCCACAAGCAGCACCCATCTGAACGCTGGCACGCAACAAGAGCCCCGTCTTGCGCTGATGCATATCTCGCAACTGCGCCTCGCTCAAGGGCTGCCCGATCGCCGCCAAATCGATGGCTTGACCACCGGCCATGCCAGCGTGTCCAGAGGCACGCGCCAGCATTCGGCAAAGCGTCGCCTGCAACACAGGATCCATGCCGTCATCGGGTGTTAACACGTCGAAGGCCAAGGCTTGCATGGCGTCACCCGCCAGCATCGCCTGCGCTTCGCCAAAGGCCACATGAACGGTGGGCTTTCCGCGGCGAAGCACATCGTTGTCCATGCACGGCATGTCGTCGTGCACGAGGCTGTAGGCGTGAATGAGCTCAACCGCTACAGCCGCACGATCGGCCGCCGCACCGTCTCCGGCCACCGCTTCACAGGCCGCCAAAACCAACAAAGGACGCAAACGCTTGCCACCACCGAGCACGGCATAGCGCATGGCCTCACCCAGTCCAGCAGGAGCCGCCAAAGGGACCCAGGCGTCTAGCAGTGTTTCGATGCGGACCAACGCTTCATCGGCCCAGGTATCGAAATCCAATTTCAATGCAGCGTTCAAGCGTCCTCCCAAACCTTCAGCGTGCCTTCGTCGAGCACTTTGACCTGTTGTTCCACCGCCTTTAGCCGATCTTTGCAAAAACCAAGCAGCTCCGCGCCCCGCTGGTAAGCCTGCAACAACTCATCGAGCGGCAGCTGCCCAGTCTCCATCGCACTCACCGACTGTTCCAACTCGGCCAAAGCCTGCTCGTAACTCTTGGGTGGCGCTGATTTGCTGGGTTTGGGCATGGCCAAGCGCCCGCTAGGCGAGCGGACACAGCGTAAAAAAGGGACCGATTGTAGGCGGCAGCCCCATGGAAACCCGGGGCAAGGAGAAGGCTTAACGCTCCTTGACAAAGGGATACATCGGTGCATGAGCGGCTTGCCATCGCGCCCCTTGGCTAGAATCTGACCCCCTGACCGATTCCCGGTCAGCGCACACCCGGCGCGTCACCTGGCCGGGTGTTTTGTTTTTCCCTTCGCGAATCTCCATTCGCCGGTGTCGTCGAGGACCCCTTGGATCATGTCGGATCTGAGTCTTGCTGTCGGGACGCTTGAAGAAAGCATCACTTCCCCGCGCACGCAGTTGCCCGTTTCTGCCTATTTTGATGAGGCGCTGTTCCAGCGCGAGCAGGAGCGCATCATCCGACCCGGCCCACGCTACATCGGGCATCGTCTTGCCGTCCCAGAGCGCGGCGACTTCTTTACCTTGCAGCAAGAGCAGAACGGCAGAGCCCTTGTGCACGGTGCGGATGGCTTGCAGTTGGTCTCCAACGTCTGCCGCCATCGGCAAGCTTTGATGCTCAAAGGCGACAGCAATCACCGAGGCAACACCGGCGGCAGCATCGTTTGCCCGCTGCACCGCTGGACCTATGGCCTCGAAGGCAAACTGATTGGCGCCCCGCATTTTGAGCAAGACCCTTGCCTGCACCTGAACCGCTGGAACTTGCGCGAATGGAATGGCCTCTTGTTCGAAGACAACGGCCGCGACGTGGCCGCTGATCTCCGGCAACTCGCCGTGGCACACGACCTTAACTTTGACGGGTATGTGCTCGACAAGGTCCAGGTGCACGAGTGCAACTACAACTGGAAGAGCTTCATCGAGGTCTATCTTGAGGACTACCACGTCGGTCCTTTCCACCCTGGCCTCGGTCAGTTTGTGAGCTGTCACGATCTGGCTTGGCAGTGGGGGGCAGAGTATTCAGTTCAGACGGTTGGCGTCAACAACGCCCTCGCCAAGAGCGGCTCCAAGGTGTACCAGCGTTGGCACGACGCGGTACTGAATTACGGCAAAGGCACGCTCCCCAAGCAAGGCGCCATCTGGCTCACCTACTACCCCACCTTGATGGTCGAGTGGTACCCGCATGTCTTGGTCGTCAGCAACTTGTACCCAGTCGGGCCGCAGAAGACCCTGAACGTCGTCGAGTTTTACTACCCCGAAGAGATCGCCGCCTTCGAGCGCGAGTTCATTGAAGCCCAGCAAGCGGCCTACATGGAAACCTGCGTTGAGGACGATGAGATCGCGGAGCGCATGGATGCAGGGCGCAAGGCCTTGCTGCAGCGCGGAGACGACGAAGTCGGCCCGTACCAGAGCCCCATGGAAGATGGCATGCGTCATTTCCACGAGTGGTACCGCGCCAAGATGGCGCTTTGACTCAGGGCGCCCCAAGGGGCGCTTTTTTCATGCCTGCACCGCTGCTGATGCTCAGCGCCACCTTGCTGTTTGCCTTGATGGCCCTGTGCGTCAAGCTCGCAAGCAGCTACTACAGCCCCACCGAGATCGTGATGTACCGCGGCATCGTCGGGGTGGTCTTCATCACCGTTTTGGCCCGCTGGCGGGGCGTTGCTTTGGCCACGTCGGTGCCGAGCATGCACCTTTGGCGCGGCCTGCTGGGGGTGACCTCCCTCACCCTCTGGTTCTTCGCGATCAGCGGCTTGCCTTTGGCCACGGCCATGACGCTGAATGCCATGAGTTCAATCTGGATGGCGGTGTACTTGATGGGTGGCGCGGTGCTGCTCGGCGGCAAAGCGGTCGATGGCCGCCTCGTCGCCACCGTCTTGGTGGGCTTTGCAGGGGTCGCCTGTGTGTTGCAGCCGACCTTCCACCAAGCGCAGTTGATTTGGGGGCTCGCAGGCCTAGGTTCGGGGCTGATTGCCTCCATGGCCTACCTCACCGTCACCGCGCTAGGGCGCGCTGGAGAGCCCGAGCTTCGCGTAGTTTTTTACTTCAGCGTCGCCAGCGTGCTGGCCGGCGCTGGTTTGAGCTTGGGCACCGGCACGCCCTGGCGCCTTGAAGGTCACACTTTTAAGGGGCTTGCGCTGCTGCTGGGCGTCGGCCTCACGGCCACCCTAGCCCAAGTGATGCTCACTGCCGCTTATGCGCGTGGCAAATTGCTGGTCAATGCCTGCCTGAACTACTGCGGCATCGCCTTTTCAGCGCTGCTCGGGTGGGCGGTATTCCAAGAGCGCCCGGGCTGGCTGGCCTCGGCGGGCATCTTGCTCATCGTGGCGGCAGGACTAGCGGCTACGCTCCTGCGTGCTCAAGTGACTCAGCAAAGCAAAGACATTCAACCGGACCGCCACGAATGAGCCCTCTGATCTCCGCTGCCGAGCTTCAAGCCCTAATGGCTCAAAGGGAGCCACTTCTGATCTTGGACTGGCGCTTCGACTTGAGCGACCCCCATGCAGGCCGACGCTCCTACACGCAAGGGCATGTACCCGGTGCGCACTACCTGAACCTTGACGAAGTCTGCGGCCCCAAACAACTGCCGGACGGCCGCTTTCAAGGCCGTCACCCGTTGCCCGAGCGCGAAGACTTTGCACGACTCCTGGCCTCGATGGGCTGGCAACCCGGCCTTCGGGTTGTCTGTTTGGATGCCGGCAACAGCATGTTCGCAGCGCGAGGCTGGTGGATGCTTCAGTGGCTGGGTGAAGAGTCTGTCCAGGTATTGGACGGCGGTATGGCGGCATGGGCAGCCAATGGCGGCAGCTTGTCGAATGCCTTGCCGGCCGTGCCGTTTGCTGCCGAAGCCCCGTCGCTTCAAGCGCCGCGCGTGAAGACCTTGAGCGCCGGTGAGTTGCGCCTGAAGCTGGGCCGCTGCCGCGTTGTGGATGCCCGTGCGCCGGAGCGCTTTCGGGGTGAGATCGAACCCCTGGACAGTCAAGCGGGTCACATCCCAGGCGCGCGCAACCGGCCCTTCGCCCTGAATCTCACCTCAGAAAACTGCTTCAAGCCAAGCGCACAGTTGCGCGCAGAGTGGGCCACGCTGCGCCCAAACCAAGACACCGTGCACCAATGCGGCTCCGGCGTGACGGCCTGCCATAACTTGCTGGCACTTGCCGTTGCAAAACTGCCGCTGGGCGTGCTTTACCCGGGCTCGTGGAGCGAATGGTCGGCAGACCCCGCGAACCCTTTGGCTCGTCATTGATCTTGCGCAAAGTGCGCCCGCGGGCATGGGCGCAGACTGTCACCCAGGAGGCCCCCATCATGTACACGCACATTCTTGTTCCTACCGACGGTTCGGAGCTCAGCGCAAAGGCCACGCAAACTGCCGTGGATTTGGCCAAGCGACTGGGCGCACGCATCAGCGCCGTCACGGTCGTCGAGCCCTACCCCTACAGCCCATTGGCAGAGGCGCAGCCCGTTGCGCCGCAGGAATACCTGGATGCCGCGATGCGACTCGCCGAGCAGCGCTTGAAGGCCGTGCGCGAATGCGCGGGCGCCTCGGGTGTGCCTTGCGAGGGCGTTAGCGTGGAAGGGGCACAGCCCTGGCAAATCATTTGCGATGAAGCGACCCGGGTGAAGGCCGACCTCGTCGTGATGGCGAGCCATGGCCGGCGCGGCATCAGCGCCCTGCTGCTGGGCAGCGAGACACAGAAGGTCTTGACGCACAGCACCGTTCCGGTGCTCGTGGTTCGCTGATCAGTCCTCGGCGTCGATCCCGAGTTCCTGAATCTTTCGCGTGATGGTGTTGCGCCCGATACCAAGCAGCCGCGCGGCTTCGATGCGCTTGCCCCGTGTGTGCAACAGCGCCGCACGAATCAATGCGCCTTCGAACCGCTGAGAAAAGCGGTCCCAAACGGCGGCATCACCGCGGGCAAAGTCGCCAGCGGCTTCCTCCGCAGCGCACAGCGTCCAATCCTCAGACGGGCTGAGCGGCAGCGCCGCGACGGGGGCTGCAGTGGGCGGCGCGGGCACCGCTGCTTCGGGCTCAACCAGCGCGGGCGCTGGCGTTGGCGCCGGGCCTTCGAGCACCTCGGGCGGCAAGTCTTTGGGCTCGACCACTTGACTTGGCGCCATCACGGTCAGCCAGTGGCAGAGGTTCTGCAACTGCCGCACGTTGCCAGGGAAATCAAAAGCCGCAAGCCGGGCCAGCGCCGCCTCGGACAGGCGCTTGGGCTCCATGCCCAACTCCTTGCTGCTGTCCTGAAGAAAGTTCCGAGCCAGCAAAGCGATGTCTTCGCGGCGTTCCCGCAACGGGGGAATGCGAAGACGAATCACATTCAGGCGGTGGAAAAGATCTTCGCGGAACGCTCCATCGCGCACCCGTTGTTCCAGGTGCTGGTGGGTCGCAGCAATGACTCGCACTTGGCTCTTGATCGGGCTGTGCCCGCCAACGCGGTAGTAATGCCCGTCCGACAACACGCGCAGCAGCCGTGTCTGCAATTCGAGCGGCATGTCGCCGATTTCATCCAGAAACAGCGTGCCACCTTCGGCCTGCTCGAATCGGCCGCGGCGCATAGCCTGCGCGCCCGTAAAGGCACCGCGCTCGTGGCCGAACAATTCCGACTCCAGCAAGTCCTTCGGAATCGCTGCCGTGTTGATGGCCACAAACGGACCCGCAGCGCGCGGGCTGTGCTTGTGCAGAGCGCGCGCAACCAACTCCTTGCCAGCGCCGCTCTCGCCCGTGATGAGCACCGTGACCTGGCTTTGGCTGAGCCGGCCGATGGCGCGAAACAACTCCTGCATGGCCGGAGCTTGGCCCAGCATCTCGGGCGTCTGTGCCTGCGCCTCTAGTGCGGCCCCCTCGCTTTCGCTGTGCTCCATGGCGCGGCGGATCAACTCCACGGCACGCTGCAAGTCAAAGGGCTTGGCCAAGTAATCAAAAGCGCCCCCTTGGAAGGCGCTGACTGCGCTGTCCAAGTCGCTGAAGGCGGTCATGACGATGACCGGCAACGATGGGTACTCCGCCTTCACTTGGGCCAGCAACTCCAAGCCGCTGCCACCGGGCATGCGGATGTCGGAGATCAACACCTGCGGCAACTCCGTGGCCAGCGCGGCGCGCACATCGCGGGTGTTGCTGAAGCTGCGCACTGGCAGGCCTTCGCGCATCAACGCCTTTTCAAGCACGAAGCGGATGGCGTGATCGTCGTCAACAACCCAAATTGGTTTCATCAAGGCAAGGGCAGAGTGATGCGGAAATCGGTGCGACCCGGGTGACTCTCGCAATCGATCATGCCTTGGTGGGCTTGTGCAATTGTTTGAGCCAGGTGCAGTCCAAGTCCGGTGCCGCCCTCGCGCCCGCTCACCAGTGGGAAGAAGAGACGGTCACGAATCTCGGGCGGCACGCCAGGTCCGTTGTCCTCCACATGCAACTCCAGTGCCAAGCGCCAGCGCTGCTTGCCGATCGTCACTTGGCGGGTCACCCGCGTCCTGAGCACGATGCAGGCGTCCCCCAACTCAATCCGCTCCACCAAAGCTTGCGCCGCGTTCTGAGCCAGGTTCAAAACGGCTTGAATGAGTTGCTCTCGGTCGCCCCGAAAGTCGGGCAAGGAAATGTCGTAATCGCGCTTGACCTGCAAACCCTTTGGGTACTCGACCAGCAAAAGCGCTCGCACCCGCTCGCACACATCATGAATGTTCACGTCGCCCACCACGGGCGCATGGCGGTGCGGGGCCAGCAAGCGGTCGACCAGCGACTGCAAGCGGTCGGCTTCACCGACGATGACTTGGGTGTACTCCAGCAACTCCGAGTTGGGACCAAGCTCCAGTGCCAGCAACTGGGCGGCACCGCGAAGGCCGCCCAATGGGTTCTTGATCTCGTGCGCCAGGTTTCGGATCAAGTCCTTGCTGGAACGCAACTGGTCGGCATTGCGCTCGTCGCGCTCTTGTCGGGTCTGTGCCGTCGCCTCAATCATTTCCACAAGCAATTCGTGCGGACCATCGGCCATCGAGACGATGACTTGCACGGCCAGCAACTCTTCATTCGGCTGGCGCTGGAGCAAAGCCTCAAAGCGCGAGGCGGCTACCCAATTCTTGTGGACGGCCTCGAGCGCCTCACGCAAACGCGTGGCGTCTTCAAACCAGTCAAACACCATGCCCCGCAAAGCCGTGCGGCGCGACAGCCGCATCTGGTCTTCAAAGGCTGCATTGGCAAACACCACTGCGCCATCCGGTTGCACCACAAGGGTGAGCGTTGTGAGCAGGTCGAGCGCGGCATAGCGCCCCGGTGTGTCCAGCCCACTCAAGGCGGCAACTTGCCGATCTCTCGGCGAATGGCTTGGATGTCCGACTCCTGGCGCTGAATGGCCGCCTTCAGCCCCGCAACACGCTCTTGGTACTTGGCAAAGTTGCGCTCATCACCGCGGCGCTCAGGCTCGCCGCCGTTGAACTCGCGCTTGAGCTCTGCAAGGCGTGTTTCCGCGCTCCGAAGCTCGCCTTCGAGCACGGTGCGGCGGTCGTTATCGCGCGCCTTCTGCAAATTGGGATCGACGCGGTCCTTCACCTCAGTGCGCTGAGCCGGCGGCGCATTGGGGGCGGCGGCTGGCTTGCGCGGCGACTGCAGCACCGACACCGGCGCACCCTCAATGGAGGTGCACCCCTTGGCCTCGGCCTCTTTTGCACTGAGGGCATCGGTGTAAAGCACCGGTGGCCCCGGGCAACGGTAAACCACACCCTGCGCGTGCCCGAACAGGGGCATGAGGCTCAAGAGCAAGGCAAGGCGGGAGAGATCTGGCTTCATGCGCTTGATTGTCAGGGCAATAAAAAGGGGCAGCTTTCGCTGCCCCTTTGCTTCGCTTGGCTGAGCAGGCTCAGAGCGAGTAGTACATGTCGAATTCAACCGGATGCGGCGCCATGCGGAAGCGCGTCACTTCCTGCATCTTCAGCTCGATGTAAGCGTCGATGTAGGAGTCAGTGAACACACCGCCCTTGGTCAGGAAAGCGCGGTCCTTGTCCAAATACTCCAGCGCTTGGTCGAGGCTGTGGCAAACGGTCGGGATCTTCGCGTCTTCCTCGGGCGGCAGGTGGTACAGGTCCTTGGTGGCTGCTTCGCCCGGGTGGATTTTGTTTTCCACACCATCAAGGCCGGCCATCAGCATGGCCGAGAAGCCCAGATAAGGGTTGCACAAAGGATCGGGGAAGCGCGCCTCAATGCGACGGCCCTTGGGATTCGCCACATAAGGAATGCGGATCGAGGCCGAACGATTGCGCGAGCTGTAAGCGAGCTTCACCGGCGCTTCGAAGCCAGGCACCAAACGCTTGTAGCTGTTGGTGCCAGGGTTCGTGATGGCGTTCAGCGCACGGGCGTGCTTGATGATCCCGCCGATGTAGTAGAGCGCGAAGTCCGACAGTCCGGCG
>JBKCVH010000289.1:0-3694 GCA_046317675.1 Burkholderiales bacterium | reverse complement strand
GTGGCCTCGGCGTGGCGCAGCGCGGCCAGGATGCCGATGGCGGCATAGAGCCCGGTGGACAAATCGGCCACGGCCACGCCCACTTTTTGCGGCTCGCCGTCCATCGCGCCGGTCACGCTCATCAGCCCGCCTTGGGCCTGGATGGCGAAGTCGTAGCCGGCTTCGTTTTGCATCGGGCCCGTGTGGCCGTAGCCGGTGATGGAGCACACCACCAACGAGGGCTTGAGCGCCAGCAGCTGCGCCGGCCCGAGCCCAAAGCGGTCCAGGTCACCGTGCTTGAAGTTCTCCACCACCACCTGTGCCTGCTGCGCCAGGGCGCGCAGGGTGGCTTGGTCGCTGGGGTCGTGCAGGTCGAGCGCAATGCTGCGCTTGTTGCGGTTGGCGCTCAAGTAGTAGGCCGACTCCTGCGAGCTGCCACCCGAGCATTCCCCTGCAAAGGGCGGCCCCCAAGCGCGCGTGTCGTCGCCCGTTCCGGGGCGCTCCACCTTCACCACGTCGGCGCCTAGGTCGGCCAGGATTTGCGTGCTCCACGGGCCGGCCAGCACGCGGCTGAGGTCCAGCACGCGCACGCCGGCCAATGCGCCGGCAAAAGCGCTGGGAAGGGGAGTGGCTGGGGCGTCGGTGGGCATGGGGGCGATCAGTTTTGGAACCAGGCGGCTAAGTCAGACACCGGTATCACTTCGGCGCCCGCCTTCAGAGGGTACGCCCGTGACACCGGGGCCACCACGGCGGCGCGGTCAAGTTGCAGGTCTTGGCAGGCTTGCCAAAAGCCTTTGGTGACGCTCGGCGTGCTCGAAAACTTCAGCTCGAAGCCCCAGCGCCGCGTGCCTTGCTCCACCACCACATCCAGCTCGCTGCCGGCTGCGGTGCGGTAGTAGCCGAGGCGGGCGTCGGGCAGGGCTTGGCGGGCTGCGGCGGCGATCTGTTCGACCACGAAGCCCTCCCATGAGGCCCCCACGATGGGGTGGCCCTGCAGCGCGTCCAGGTTGTTGATGCCGAGCAGCGCGTGCACGAGGCCGCTGTCGCGCACGTAAACCTTGGGGGACTTCACGAGCCGTTTGCCGACATTCGGCAACACCGGCTCCAAGCGGCGCAGCATCAGCGCGTCCACCAGGGTGTCCAAGTAGCGCGCCACCGTGGTGTGCGCCAGTCCGCCTAGCGACTGCCCCAGCGCCGAGGCATTGAACGGCTGCCCTTGCAGGTGCGCCTGCATGCGCCAAAAGCGGTGCAAGCTCTCGGCAGCCACGCGCACGCCCATTTGCGCCAAGTCCCGCAGCAAAAAGCTCTCGATGAAGTCGCGCCGCCATGCGTAGGAGTCGGCTTCGTTCGCAGCCAACAGGCTCAAGGGAAAGCCGCCGCGCAGCCACAGGGTTTGCAGGCTGGCCAAGTCGGGCGGCTGCTCGGCTGCCAGCACGGGCGGCAGCTCCAGGTACGAGACCCGGCCGGCCAGGCTTTCTGAGTGCTGGCGAAGCAGCTCACCCGAGGCCGAGCCCAGCAGCAGGAAGCGGCCCGGGCGCCGATCGGCGTCGATCTCCGGGCGCAGGTGGCTGAACAGGTCAGGCATGAGCTGCACCTCGTCCAGCACCACCAGCCGCGAGCGATGGCGCGCAAGGAACAGCTCCGGCTCGGCCAACTGCGCACGGTCGGAGGCGCGCTCCAAGTCCAGCAGCACGCTGCCAGGCCTTGCCGCTGCCGCCGCCCGGGCCAGCGTGCTTTTGCCAACTTGCCGAGCGCCCAGCAGCAACACAGCCGGCGCACGCGCCAGCCGCTGGTTCAAATCAAGCTGGGCCAGTCGTTCAATCATCCTTGCATTCTGAGCGTGTGCCGCTCAAATTGCAAGGAATCACAAATTGCGCCGGTACTGCCCACCCACCTCAAATAGCGCGCTGGTGATCTGCCCCAGCGAGCACACGCGCACCGCGTCCATCAGCACCTCGAACACATTGCCGTTGTCGATGACCGCCTGCTGCAGCCGGCGCAGCATGGGGCCGCACTCGGCAGCGTGGCGCTGCTGGAAGTCGGCCAAGCGGCTGAGCTGGCTTTGCTTTTCTTCGTCGGTCGAGCGGGCCAGTTCGATGGTCTCGGGCGTCAGGTCGCCCTTGGGGTTGCGGAAGGTGTTGACGCCAATGATGGGGTACTCGCCCGTGTGCTTCAGCATCTCGTAGTGCATCGATTCGTCTTGAATCTTGCCGCGCTGGTAGCCGGTTTCCATGGCGCCGAGCACGCCGCCGCGGTCGGCGATGGCTTCGAACTCGCGCAGCACGGCTTCCTCAACGAGTTCGGTCATCTCGTCAATGATGAAAGCGCCCTGGTTGGGGTTCTCGTTCTTGGCCAAGCCCCACTCGCGGTTGATGATCATTTGAATGGCCATCGCGCGGCGCACGCTCTCGTCGGTGGGTGTGGTGATCGCCTCGTCGTACGCGTTGGTGTGCAGGCTGTTGCAGTTGTCGTAGATGGCAATCAGCGCTTGCAGCGTGGTGCGGATGTCGTTGAAGGCGATCTCTTGCGCGTGCAGGCTGCGGCCGCTGGTTTGTACGTGGTACTTGAGCTTTTGGCTGCGCTCGTTGGCGCCGTATTTGTCGCGCATGGCGGTGGCCCAAATGCGGCGCGCCACGCGGCCCAGCACGGTGTACTCCGGGTCCATGCCGTTGCTGAAGAAGAAGCTTAAGTTCGGCGCAAAGTCGTCAATGTGCATGCCGCGCGCCAAGTACGCCTCCACAAACGTGAAGCCGTTGCTGAGCGTGAAGGCGAGCTGGCTGATGGGGTTGGCCCCCGCCTCGGCGATGTGATAACCGCTGATGGACACCGAGTAGAAGTTGCGCACGTTGTTGTGCACAAAGTAGCTGGCGATGTCGCCCATCACCTTCAGGCTGAACTCGGTACTGAAGATGCAGGTGTTCTGGCCTTGGTCTTCTTTGAGGATGTCGGCCTGCACGGTGCCGCGCACATTGGCCAGCACCCATTCGCGCACCTTGGCGGCTTCGGTGTCGGTGGGGTCGCGGCCGTTGTCGGCCTTGAACTTCTCCAACTGCTGGTCAATGGCGGAGTTCATGAACATGGCCAGAATCGTCGGCGCCGGGCCGTTGATGGTCATGCTCACGCTGGTGGCGGGGTCGCAGAGGTTGAAGCCGCTGTAGAGCACCTTCATGTCGTCGAGCGTGGCAATGCTCACGCCGCTGTTGCCCACCTTGCCGTAGATGTCGGGGCGCGGCGCGGGGTCGGCGCCGTACAAGGTGACCGAGTCAAAGGCGGTGGAGAGGCGCTTGGCCGGCAGGCCTTCGCTGACGAGTTTGAAGCGCTTGTTGGTGCGGAAGGCGTCGCCCTCGCCTGCAAACATGCGGGTGGGGTCTTCGCCCTCGCGCTTGAAGGCAAACACACCAGCCGTGTAGGGGAAGCTGCCGGGCACGTTGTCCAGCATCAGCCACTTGAGCAACTCGCCATGGCACTCGTAGGTGGGCAGCACCACCTTGCGAATCTTGGTGCCCGAGAGGCTTTGCTGCACGAGCTGGGTGCGAATCTCCTTGTCGCGAATCTTCACCACGTACTCGTCACCGGCGTAGGCCTTTTGCATGTCGGGCCACTGGGCCAGCAGCTTGCGGGCGTCGGCGCTCAGTTGGGCCTCGCGGGCCTCGGCCAGTTCACCCAGGGCCAGCAGCGCGCGGTCCTTCTCGGGGTTTGCGGCTTTCAGCATGGC
>JBKCVH010000288.1:0-2951 GCA_046317675.1 Burkholderiales bacterium | reverse complement strand
GTCACCACGCCGCTTCAAGGTCACTTGGCCGCGTGGATCTACTTAATGAGCAACAAGAACCCCACAAACGATGCTTTCATCAAGACGTGGTCAGCTTACGCCAAGGCCAAGAACATACCAGGCCACAAAGACAAGCCGCTGACCAATGACCCGATGGAGGCCACCTACATCGGCGTGAACATGTGGGCGCAGGCCGTGGCCAAGGCCAAGAGCACCGACACCGACAAGGTGATTGCCGCCATGGCCGGCCAAACCTTCACCGCGCCCTCGGGCATCACGTCCAAGATGGACGAGAAGAACCACCACTTGCACAAGTCGGTGTTCATCGGCGAGGTCAAGGCAGACGGCCAGTTCAACGTGGTGTGGAAGACGCCCGGCCCTGTGGTGGCCGACCCGTGGAGCGACTACATCCCTGAGAACAAGGGCAAGAAGAACGAGCCTGAGAAGAAGAAGTAAGGCCTACCCCCTACGGGCTTCGCCATGCCCCCTCCTGCGGGAGGGGCGCCGCTGGAGGACTGGCAGCGCCAGTCCACGGCGGCCGCTTGATGAGCGTGTGCGCGAGCTACGGCAATCGGCCTTTCTGCTTGGGGTTTCATGTCTCGACTCTTGTTTGCTGTCATCGTCGCCTTGCTCGCTTGGCCAGCATGGGCGCTAAGCCCGCAGCTCCAGCTGCGCCTCGCAGTCGGCGAGGGCGATGCTCGAATTGCCGCATTGCATGAAGCGCTTGCTCAGGGAGACCCCGCGCTAGCGCCCTTTCTGCAAGCTTTGCAGGAAGGGCGTGTGCGCGCCAAAGATCAGCAAGTCTGGGTGCAGGGCACGGGAGCCGAAGCCCCAGCCGATGCCGAAGAGCCGATGCTCAACAACCGCATGCGCCGTGAAATTGAAACCGCGCTGGCCAGCTTGCAGCTCTTTGATGCCGATGCCGGCAAGCGCGAGCTGGCGCTCAAGGCACTCCGTGATGAAGCCACTGCCGAGCGCCTGCCGCTGTTCGAGCGTGCGCTCAAAGCAGAGACCAATGCAGACCTGCGCGCCAAGCTCGAAGACTTGGTGGCGGCAGCGGGCCTCTCCAGCCTCGACACCGCACAGCGCCTGGCCGCGGTGCAGCAGCTCGCCAGCTCTGGCGACCCCGCCAAGCGCGCCATGCTGCTGGAGCGCCAAGCGCAAGAAACAGACCCTGGCGTGAAAGCCGCCTTGCAAAAGGCCATCGACGCAATTGCCGCCCGCCTTGCGTGGGGCGAGCGCGCGCAGCTCTTGTTCAGCGGTGTGAGCCTCGGCTCCATCCTGCTGCTCGTGGCCTTAGGTCTAGCCATCACCTATGGCCTCATGGGCGTCATCAACATGGCGCATGGCGAGTTGCTGATGGTGGGCGCTTACGCCACTTGGCTGGTGCAGCAAGCCTTCCATGCATGGCTACCGCCCTCGCTTTTTGATGCTTATCTCATCGTGGCGCTTCCGCTGAGCTTCCTTGCCGCGGCGCTGGTCGGTGCGGCCATGGAGCGCAGCGTCATTCGCCACCTTTATGGCCGCCCGTTGGAAACCTTGCTGGCCACTTGGGGCATCAGCCTCATCCTCCTGCAAACGGTGCGCACTTTGTTCGGCGCCCAGAACGTGGCCGTCGAGAACCCGGCGTGGTTGAGCGGTGGCTGGCAAGTTTTGCCCAACTTCACCCTGCCTTACAACCGCCTGGCCATCATCGTCTTTGCCGCCCTGGTGCTGATCGGCATGACCCTGCTGCTGACCCGCACCCGCATTGGCCTGACGGTACGCGGCGTGACGCAGAACCGCCGCATGGCGTCTTGCGTAGGGGTCAACACCGGGCAGGTGGACATGCTGGCCTTTGCGCTCGGCTCGGGCATTGCCGGGCTTGCGGGCTGCGCCTTGTCGCAGATCGGCAATGTGGGGCCTGACCTCGGACAGAGCTACATCGTGGATGCGTTCATGGTGGTGGTGCTGGGGGGTGTTGGGCAGCTTGCCGGTACGGTTTATGCCGGCTTGGGGCTTGGTGTGCTGGGCAAGGTGCTGGAGGGGTGGCAAGGGGCGGTGCTGGCCAAGATCGCGCTGTTGTTGATTCTGATTTTGGTGATTCAGAAGAAGCCGCAAGGCTTGTTTGCTTTGCGTGGGCGGAGTGCGGAATGAGCTTGCCTTTTGCTTTCGGTGCAGCCCGCCGGGTCTCGCCCCGGCAGGCGAGTTTCTTTTGGCTTGATCCAAAAGAAACCAAAAGATCAAGCCCGCACTGCGCTCGCCCCTCGCCTTCGGCAAGGGGTTCCCGTGTTTGCGGCCAAGGCAGGGGTCGGGCAGAAACTCCCTGCGTTCGCTTTGCTCACTTCTGTCAAACAGTCTGCCCGGGTCAGAGCACGAAGCCCGCTTCGCGGGCACCCCTGCCTTGGCCGCAAACCCGGCGGCGCAGAGGGGCGAAGACCGAACAGCCAAACCCAGCTATCCGCTCGCTGCCTGCACACCACCACTCGAGGGCTGGCTGTTGGGTTTGGCTGTGTGGGGTCCGCCCCTTTTGCGCCGCCGGCTCTGGCGCCAAGGCACGGGCGCGCGCCGCGGGCGCGCCACCCATCAAGCTCGGCCAGACTGTCTGACCGAAGTGAGCGCAGCGAACGCAGGGAGTTTCTGGCCGGCCCTTGTCTTGGTGCCAGAGACGGGTACTCCTTGGCAACGCCAAGGAGCGAGCGCATTCGGGGCTTGAACTTTTGCCTCCTTTTGGTTCAAGCCAAAAGGAGGTGCGGGTGCAGGGGCGCACAGCCCTTGCGGGCTGCAACGCTACCGAGATTAGCCAAATGACAAGAATCGAACTAACGAACGACTTCGTCCTCAAATTTGCCAACGTCAACGGCTCCGGCAGCGCCAGCGCCAACGAACTTTACGCAAGAGCCATCCTCCGCATGGGCGTCCCGGTGAGCCCCAGGAACATCTTCCCCAGCAACATCCAAGGCCTCCCCACC
>JBKCVH010000287.1:0-3825 GCA_046317675.1 Burkholderiales bacterium | reverse complement strand
TGCTGGTGGCCGTGGCTGCCCGGGGCTTGCACCTCGGGGGCGAGCACGATGCGGGCGTCGACGGCCACGCCCCCGCGCTCGTCGGCCAGCACGGGATTGATGTCCATCTCGCACAGCTGGGACAACTCGCAGGCCATTTCACTGACGCGCAGCAGCAGGGCTTCGAGGGCGTCCATGGCAACGGGCGCGGCGCCGCGCCAAGCGCCCAGCGCCCGCGCCACGCGCGCCCGCTGCACCAGCTGTTGCGCCAGGAAACGGTTCAGCGGCGGCAACTCCATCGCCACGTCGGCCATGAGCTCCACCTCGGTGCCGCCGGCCCCGAACACGATGACGGGCCCAAAGGGCGGTTCGTGCTTGAGGCCGATGTGCAACTCGCGCGCATGGCGCTGGCAGGCCATGGGCTGCACGGTGGCGCCGTGCACGGGCACGCCGGGGCAGGTGTGGCGCACGCGGGCTAGCAAGGCGTCGTAGGCGTCGCGCACCGCGGCGGCGTCGCGCAAGCCCAGCACCACCCCATCGACGTCGCTCTTGTGGGTCACGCCCTCGGCGTCGATCTTCAACGCCACCGGGAACCCGATCTGCGTCGCGATCATCATGGCCTCGTGCGCGCTGCGGGCGCGCAGGGTGGCCGAACTGAGGCCGCGAGGAGGCCGCGAGGGTCAGGCCGCGAGGGTCAGGTCTCGATTCTTGCCTCCAGCGGGACTCAGTGACCTGCTCCCCAGCGACCCCAAACCGCCGACTCTGCCTGAACCAGCGCCCTAGCCCCGATGGCCGGACTTGATCTGCCGCAGGCGCGGCTCGCCCCTCTTGATGGAGCCCATAGCCGGCAACACCCGCACCTTTCGCCTTTTCAGATGGACCACTGCAGCAGCCCCATGCCCTCCGGCCTGTGCCATTCGAAGCTCAGGCCGAGCCAAAGGCCAGAAGAGAGCTGCTTGAACTCGCGGCCCTAGTCGGCACGCACTTGGAGGTCTCTGGCCTTGGCGCGGGCAACCCAATCGGTCACTTTGGACACAAAGGCCCACTGTTCGATGCTGGCGATTCGCCGAGCTGCCACTGGCCTAGCCGAAGGCAGACCGCCGTCCGACGACTGGGCCTTCAGTCTCGCCAGGGGTCAATCACCGCCACCCCGGCGGCCTTGAAGGGGCCGCCATCTCGGCTGGCCACGGCGAGTGAGTGCGTCGCGGCAATGGCTGCGATGTAGCCATCGGCTGTGGCAATGGCCAGGCCCTCCGCTCTGGCCTTGGACAACAGCGTGGCATAGGCCTGCGTGCAGGCCGTGTCAAAGGGCAGCACGCGGCCGGCGAACAGCGGCAGCACTTGCTTCTCCAGGCTTTGCTGCAGGCCGGTGCGGCGCTTGCCAGCAGGCAAGAGCGCCACACCGGCACGCAGTTCCGCCACGGTGATGGCGGAGAGAAACAGCGTCTCCAGGGGCTGGGCGTCGATCCAGGCAATAACGCGCGCATCAGGAACCGCACGCAGCGGTTCCGACACCACATTGGTGTCCAGCAGGATCACTCGAAGCTCACTGCGCGGGCGGGCGTTTTGTCGCGCACTTGCCCGAAGACGGCGAACTCTTCGTCGCTGAGCTTGGCCTTGCGGCCGACATCTGCCAGCAGCGAGCCCAGCTTCACGCGCCCCTTTGGGCTAACGGCGGTTTCCAGGATCGTGCGCACCTCAGCCTCCATGCTGTGGCCATGCTGAGTGGCCCGCAAGCGCAGGGCGCGGTGAACTTCGTCGGGAAGATTGCGAACGGTCAGCATCGCCATGGCTTGAGCCTCTTTTGCGAAAGTGCATGCATTCTATTGGCGCGCATGCAGTGGCGCATCCTGCCAACAGCGTGTAGCCCCAAGACAAAGGTGGAACACGCGCCTGCGCGCCCGCACCCCCAGCAAACCTAAACTGTCCACCCCGCCCAACCCGTCCCGCGCTCACGAGGCGCCGCGCACGACCTGGGCTGACCCTTGGAAGACCCGATCCATGACCGACCTCTCTGCAGAGCACAAAGCCTTGGCCAACTACAAACCCACCCACAAGGTGCGCTTCGTGACGGCTGCAAGCCTTTTCGACGGCCACGATGCCGCCATCAACATCATGCGGCGCATCCTGCAAGGGATGGGCGCTGAGGTGATTCACCTGGGGCACAACCGCTCGGTGGACGAGGTGGTAACGGCCGCGCTGCAGGAAGACGCGCAGGGCATTGCGGTGAGTTCCTACCAAGGCGGGCACGTCGAATACTTCAAGTACATGGTGGAGCTCTTGAAGGCGCGCGGTGGCGAGCACATTCAGGTGTTTGGCGGTGGCGGCGGCGTGATCGTGCCGGCCGAGATTCGCGACCTGCACGAGCATGGCGTGCGCATCTTCAGCCCCGAGGACGGGCAGCGCATGGGCCTGGCCGGAATGATTGGCGAGATGGTGATGCGTTGCGACCGCGATTTGTCGCCGCTGGCGCCCACCTCGCTCGACGCTTTGAAGGGCCACACCGAGGCCGCATGGCGTTCGCTGGCGCAGGCGCTGACGGCGCTGGAGAACGGCAAGGCCGATGCCAGCTTCAAGGCCGCGCTGCAAAGCGCGCCAAGAACCGCGCCGGTGCTGGGCATTACCGGCACGGGCGGCGCGGGCAAGAGCTCGCTGACGGATGAGTTGATTCGCCGCATTCGCCTGGACCAAGACGATGCCGTGCGCATTGCCGTGATTTCCATCGACCCATCGCGCCGCAAGAGCGGTGGCGCGCTGCTGGGCGACCGCATTCGCATGAATGCCACGGGCCCGTGGCAGGACGGGGCTCGTGTGTTCATGCGCAGCATGGCCACGCGCGACTTCGGCACCGAGATTTCGCAAGCCCTGCCGGACGCGATTGCCGCCTGCCAGGTGGCCGGCTTTGACCTCATCGTGGTGGAGACGAGCGGCATTGGCCAAGGCGATGCCTCCATCGTGCCGCATGTGGACATTCCGATGTACGTGATGACGCCGGAGTTCGGCGCCGCCAGCCAGCTGGAGAAGATCGACATGCTCGACTTCGCCGGCTTTGTGGCCATCAACAAGTTCGACCGCAAGGGCTCGCTGGACGCCCTGCGCGACGTGGCCAAACAAGTGCAGCGCAACCGCGAGGCCTGGACCACGCCGCCCGACCAAATGCCGGTGTTTGGCACCATGGCCAGCCGCTTCAACGACGACGGCGTGACCGCGCTCTACCAAGCGCTCAAGCCCGCGCTGGCTGAGAAGGGCCTCGCCCTGAAAGAGGGCCGTTTGCCCCTGGTGAACACGCGCCACAGCACACACCAAGTGCCCATCGTGCCGCCAGCGCGCACCCGCTACTTGGCCGAGATTTCTGACGCCGTGCGGGGCTACAAGAACAAGGCCCGCGCGCAAGCCCGGCTGGCGCGCGAAGTGCAGCAACTGCGCGCCTCGGCCGCCATGCTCAAACAAGCCAACCCCGAGAAGGACCGCGCGCTGCTGGCCCTGGGCGAACTGGCCGAGGCCCGCGAGGCCCAGCTGAGCGCCGACGCCCGCAAGCTGCTGGCCCAGTGGCCTGACATGCAAAAGGCCTACGCAGGCGACGAGTATGTGGTGAAGATTCGCGACAAAGAGATTCGCACCGCACTCACCACCAAGAGCCTGAGCGGCACCGTGGTTCGCAAAGTGGCGCTGCCCACCTACGAAGACCATGGCGAAATTTTGAAATGGCTCATGCTCGACAACGTGCCCGGCAGCTACCCCTACACCGCTGGCACCTTTTTATTCAAGCGCGAGGGCGAAGACCCCACCCGCATGTTTGCCGGTGAAGGCGACCCGTTTCGCACCAACCGCCGCTTCAAGCTGGTG
>JBKCVH010000286.1:0-9526 GCA_046317675.1 Burkholderiales bacterium | reverse complement strand
AAAGCAGGAGAGCAGGACATGGCCCGATACAAATCTATCGACCGCAATCCCCGGCTCTTGCCGGTGGTGCTGAGCGAACAAATCCAGCCTGGCACTTTCGAGTTCGCCCTGGATCATCTGGTTGACAACGAGCTCGACCTGAGCGCCCTGGACGCGCGCTTTTGCAACGATGAGACGGGTGCCAGCGCCTATGACCCTCGCGTCATGCTCAAGATCGTGCTGCTGGCCTACAGCCGGGGGTTGATTTCATCGCGCCGCATCGAAGCGGCCTGCCTGCACAACGTGCAGTTCATCGCCATCAGCGGCGACAGTCAACCCAGCTACACCCACATCGCCAAGTTCGTGCGCGAGTTGAAGGACCAGATCCATCCGCTGTTCACTCAGGTGCTGCTGACCTGTGACCGCATCGGCCTGATCGGACGCCAGATGTTCGCCATCGACGGCGTGAAGCTGCCCTGCAATGCCAGCAAAGAGCGCAGTGGCACGCACGAGGAGTTGCTGCACCGCGCGGCGCGGCTGGACAAGGCTGCCGACAAGATCTTGGCACTGCACCAGGCCCAAGATGTGGGCGGCGATGGCCCTTCAACGCTGGACGCCGCGCGCCAAGCGCGTATGGATGAGCTGCGCCGCGAGGCCCGCGCCACACGTGACTTCGTGGCCCGGCGTGAGCCCCGCAGGAGCGAGCGTGGTCAAGAACTCAAGAGCAACGTCACCGACCCTGACAGCGCCAAGATGGCCACGGGCAAGGGCGTGATCCAGGGCTATGCCGCGCAAGCTGCGGTGGACAGCGCACACCAGGTCATCGTGGCCGCCGATGTCACCGGTTCGGGCTCAGAGCAAAACATGCTGCTGCCGATGATCGAGGCCAGCGCGCCGGTTCGCGCGGCCCAAACATTGATCACCGCAGACGCGGGCTACCACTCCAGCGACAACGTCAACGCGCTGTCCGAGTCGGGTATTGCGGCGCTCGTGGCAGACAACCAGATGCGCCAGCGCGATGAGCGCTACGCCCAGCAAGCCAAACACAAGGCCAAGGGTGAGGTGCTGCACGACAAGCGCACGCCTGGCACCAGCCCCAACCCGAAGGTTGTGGGCTTCTACGGCACCGAGGACTTTGTCTTCAACGCCGACAACACTTGTACCTGCCCGGCGGGCTGTACCCTGCGCAGCAGCGGCGCGCTGTACACGGCCGGGCGCTACAAGCGTCAAGACTACAAGGCTCGCGCCAGCGACTGCCAAGACTGCTTGCACCGGCCCAAGTGCATTCGCAATGCGCACACCCCATCGCGCAAGGTCACCGTTCACCACCGCCAGCCCGATGATCCGAACGATCCGATTCACCGCATGCGTGCGGCCATCGACAGCGTGCAGGGCAGACAGCTGTACAGCCAACGCATTGCAACCGTCGAGCCCGTGTTCGCAAACATCCGCCACAACAAGCGCCTGAGCCGCTTCACGCTGCGCGGCAAGGCAAAGGTTGGCACGCAGTGGCGGCTCTTTTGCTTGGTGCACAACATCGAGAAGCTGGCGAACGTGGCAGGCAGCGCTTGAGGGCTGCCAGAGCAGCAACTCGGCTATCCAGGCAGGTCTGAATTCGATAAGAATGGGCCCATCAGCACCGCCATCCACTTCGAAAAATCGATGATGACGAGAACTTCAGCTTTGACGGCAAACCGGCTCTGCGCACGCGGCGCAAATCGGGTTTTTGCCCAGCCTCGTTAGCCAAACCGAGCTGTCTCCACTGCCGCCGAGCGACTGCCAATCCACCTCGGCGCTGTGTTGGTTGTTTCGGTCTCCGATTTCGAGCCACAGCGCGTGCAGGTCATCGCTGACGGCTGACATTTGCAACTCCCAGATTTCCAGTTGAGATAAATCAGCACCCGGCTGTTCTCGCCTAACCGCCACAGCGGCCCGGCGGGCCCAGTCCAGCCACCAATGCCAGTTCTCATCGGTATAAGGCGCTGCGCTCAGGCCCGCCAAGTCGGTGAACTGATCCTGAGTGAAGGCGTCGCGGGAAGCTTGCAGCGACGTGGTTTGGGCGAGCTTCACAAAGGCCTCCAAGCGGCTCGCAGGCGTCACGCTGATGACCTGTGCCTGTAGCTCAGCAAAGGTGGGCATTGGGCTATTCCCGGCCAAGCCACGCAGGTATGCATTGATCTGGCCCACCGCCGAGGAGCCCCATGTGCTGGTGTCCAAGCCGAGTGTGAAGTACGAAGAACGCGTTGGGTCTGGGTTGGTGTTGGAGGCGTCGCCGATCTCCATGACAACGCGGCTGGCTTCATAGACCATGCGTTGAGTATCTGCGAGTGCGCCTCTGGGCCTGTTGGGTAGTGCGGCCATCAGCAGCTCCACGAACGCGGCGAAGCGGGGGGGATCGTTGGTCAGGACATCTGGGAATGCGAGGCGAACCTCCACCAAGGTCAGGGTTGCGCCGCCTCCTCCGTACCAGTTAACGCGGTCCAGCGCTGCTAGCCGTAGTTCGGCCGCTATTTGTTCCAGCTGCCGTACACGGCCCGGGCTACCAATTGCCTGTTGGTGGAAGTAGGCCAGTACATCGCTGAACGCCAGCATGGGGGCCATGGGGCCGCTGGGGTCGACGCCGATGGCGAGGTAGTCGGCAGCGGTGTGCGCTGTGCTGGCGAAGCCGCTGAGGTAATCGAGCACGCGGCAATAGGCGTCGACCACGGCCTGCACTTCTGGCAAGGTGTCGGTAGCTTCTGCACCCAAACGAGCCAAGGCGCTGCCCAACTGCGCTTCGAGCGTGCTGTTCCAGGAGCGCAAAAGGCCAGGTGCGTCTTCATACGCAGGCAGCACCACACCTGCGAGGTCGTAGATGCTACGTGTGGGAAAACCGGTGGGCGCGGCTGCGTCACTTTGGTAGGCCGCCAGGGCGGCGAGAGCCTCGCTTTGCAGGTTGGAGAAGATGGTGCTCAGGTCTTGCGGGCCAAAGCTGGCGCTGGCTGTGCGCTGGCGCAAGGCGCTGCTGACCAACTCAGCCGCCGCCGCTTGGTTGCCCAAAATCACGTTGCCGGGTAAACCAAACCAGGTGTAGTCGGCGTAGGTGGGGTTGGGGTTGGTGCCGGTGGTGTCGCCCACCTCGCCCACGATGCGCCCAGCGGCGGCCAGCAGGCTGGCGACGAAGCTCAAGGGGTTGCCGCCGTCTTGGTTGATGCGTGCAGCCGCTTGGTTCACCCAGGCGATGCGATTGGCCGTGACAGCCGCGGCACCCGCCAAGTGGTAGTCGGCCAGGGTGGGGGCGGTGTTGGTGCCGCTGTACTGGTCGATCACATCGCTGGCTTGCTGCACCACTTGTGCGACCAAGGCTTGCAGCTCTTCCACGCTGTCGGCTTGCGCCGCGCTGCGGCTGCGCAGCAGGGCATTGAGCCGCAGCACACCTTCTGCGGTGTTGGCGCTGAAGGCGCTGAGGCTGACACCGAACGCGGTGTAGTTTGCAGCCGTGGGGTCGGGGTGGGTGCCTGCGCTGTCGCTGGCTTCTTGCAACACGGCTTGCGCGTGCGCTGAAGCTGCTCTGACCATGCTGGGCACATCCACGGGCGCTGGAGCAGAGGCCGCCACAGACAGCGCTGCGTTGACCAGGGCCAAGTTCTGCGCCGTGACCCCCAGGCTGCCGCCCTCGCCGGTGGCTGGCGCCGCATAGCCCGCCAATTGCTGGTCTGCCAGCGTGGGCGTCGTGACTGGCGTGCCGCCCGTGTTGGACAAGGCGCTGCCGATGTAGACCGCAACGGTTTGCTGGGCTTCTGTGACCACCTGCGCCACCAAGGCTTGCAATTCCTGCGGGGTATCGACGAGGCCGAAGCCGCGCTGGCGCACCAGGGTGTTCATACGCGCCAAGCCTTCTACTGGGTTGGCGCTGAATGCGCTGAGGTCAACACCCAAGGCGGCGTAGTTGTCCAAAGTAGGGTCTGGGTTTGCCCCTGAGTTGTCTCTTGCCTCCCGCAAAACCGCCAAAGCATGCCCGGAGGCAGCGCGAACCAAGTCGGCCACGGGGGCGGAAGGTGTGCTTGGCGTCACCAAGGCCAAGGCGGCATTGACCAACATCAGTTCGCGCGGGCTCACATAGATGGTGGTTTGTCCATCCGCAGTTTGCTCGGCGTAGCCGGCCAATTGATGGTCTGCCAGCGTGGGCGTTGTGACTGACGAGGCGCCCGTGTTGGACAAGGCGCTGCCGATGTAGGCCGTCACGATTTGCTGAGCTTCAGTGACCACCTGCGCCATCAAGGCTTGCAGTTCTTCCAGGGCGTCGGCTTGCGCGCTGCCAGCGGCGCGCAGCAAGGCGTTGAAGCGCAGCAGGCCCTCTGTTGGGTTGGCGCCGAATGCGCCGAGGTCAACACCCAAGGCGGCGTAGTCCTCAGCTGTGGGGTTGCGGTGGTTGCCGGCGCTGTCGCCCGCTTCCAAGAACACGCCTTGCACGGTCTGTAGCAGCCGGGTCAGTTCATCGGCGCTGTCCACCCGGTTGACGGGCGTGGCTTGTGCGCCTGATCGGTTGCTGAAGGCGACGGCGTCATTCAGCAAGGACAGGTGGTCTGCGGCAACGGTGGGCCCTTGGTTCGTGGTGCTGTCGGCCCAGGTGGCCAGCCGGTAGTGCGACGCTGTGGGCCTGGCAGTGGTGTCGCCTTGGTAGCTGCTGATGAGCTCGCAGGCTTGGTCCACCGCGCGGTCTTTGACGGCATCCAGCGTGTCACCCGCACGCCCGCGCAAGGCCGCATTGAGCAGGGCCGCGTCTTCGGCCAGCAAGCCAGTGACGTCCATGCCAGCGGCGGCGTAGAGGCCCAAGCTGGGCACAGCGGCACTGGCATCTCCCTGCGCGTAGGCCTGCAGTGCGGTGTTCAGCAGGCTTTGCGCAGCCGCTTGAGCGGCCTCGCTGGCATCGGGGTTGCGGGCCCAAAAAGCCAAGACCTCGGCCGCGCCTTGGTTGAGTTGTTGGATGACGGCTGCAGGGAGCGTGTCGGTCAGGCCCGTGGTGGCGCTGGGGTCTTGCAGCGCATCCAGCAGCGCGGCCACGGTTGCGCTCGGCAGCCGGCCCTGCGCGGCGTCCAGCCCAGCCAGTTGGGCCAGAACCCAGCCGTACGTTTGCGCGGCACTCAGTGTGGTGGTTGGGGTTTCTTCTGGATCGGTGCTGTCGGCAGGGGCCAAGGTTTGCAGCAACGCTGCGCCCAAGACCTCGACCGGCCACGAGGGCAGGGGCGCTGAAGCAGCGCCCTCGGGTGCGCGCAAGCCCAGCAACTCGGCCAAGGCCGCATGCAGGGTTTGGAGTTCGGTTCTGGTGGGGAAGTCTTGAACCACCGCAGGCGCGTCGTCATCGGCCATGAAGCGCTGCCACTGCGCCACGGCCATTTCTGTCACCGGTGTGATGGTGACTTCGAGCGCAACCTCGCGCCCGCTGGCCACGGGCACCAAGGCACGCAAATGGCCCAAAGCCACGCCCTCGCCACTCAGGCTGGCCGGGGTGCCGGCTTCGCTGGTGAAGTTGGGCGAGTCGCCGTTGGTGTCGCGCGCGATCAACAACAGCACGCCACGGTAGTCGGTGCGCAACTGCAATTGGTAGCTCCCGTCACCATTCATCTCGGCGCTGCCCAAGAGCACGCCTCGGTTGTCGTAAGCCCGCACCTCCACGCCTTGGAAGAACGTGCCCGCCACCACTTGGCCGCTGATGCTGAGCAAACCCGCCGCTGGGGCGGTGACCGCCGCAGCCACCGCCGCAGCCACGGCTCCACCGCCGCCGCCTGCCGCTGCGCCCAGCAAGCCCAGGCCGCCCAAGGCTGGCCATGTCCACACGGTGCTGGGGGGTGGTGTGGCGGCGGCTGAGTTGGCTGTTGTGGAGTGGGCCGGTGTGGTGCCTGCGGCGAAGGCAGCAGGCGCATAGGTCGAGGTTGCGTTTGATCCAGTGGCAGTGTTTGCAGTGACCGCCACCGAATCTGACGCCGCGCCCTGTGTTGCATCAGCCGAGGCCACGTTTGCGCCTGAGGGCCACTCACCAGACAAGCCCCAAGCGTCGCCTTGCAGCGCGCTGGGTTCGTCAAAGTAAGACTGCAGCACGAGCAAGTCTTCACCGTCGCGCGCCACAACCAAATCCGCGCCGCGGCGCTTTCCGGACAGGCCGCGGCCGGACTGCGGCACGCCGTCAATGCTCAGGCGCAATTGCGCACCGGGCGGGTTGACCATCAACACCGGCTGATCGCCGATGCGGGTGGCTTCGAAGGTTTGAACACGGGCACCGTTTTGGATGAGCAGATGAATGAGCATGGGACCTCTGACCAAGACCGGGTTGAACAACGTCGGTCGATGGTCTGAGGCCAACAGCCATCAGCAGCGGTCAAGTGTTCAGGGCGGTCCAGTGAGGTCAGACCAGGGGTGCGAAACGTGGCGCAGAAGCCACCAACTGGGAAGTCGGTTTGCGGGCAACCCGTGCCGCGCCGCTGGGCTTGACCAGCCCCGTCAGGCGCAGCGTTGAGCCGAGTTAGATGCGGCCTTCTTCCACCGCGTGGCAGGCCACGCGCACCCCGCCTATGGTCTGCAGCTCTGGGCGTTCTGCCTTGCAACGCGCGTTGGCGTGTGGGCAGCGGGGGTGAAAAGCACAACCCGTGGGTGGGTTGAGCGGGTTGGGCACTTCGCCTTGCACGGGTGTGCGGGCGCGGCCGGTGTCGTGCATCTTCGGGATGGCGTCCAGCAGCATGCGCGTGTAGGGGTGGCGCGGGCTGTCGAACAGCGTGTGCTTGGGCGACAACTCCACCAGCCGCCCCAGGTACATCACACCCACTTGGTCGCTGACGTGGCGCACCACGGCCAGGTTGTGGCTGATGAACAAGTAGGTCAGGCCCTGCTGGCGTTGCAGGTCTTTCATGATGTTGAGCACCTGCGCTTGCACGCTCACGTCCAGCGCAGAGGTGGGCTCGTCGCACACCAAAAACTCAGGCTGCGTGGCCAGCGCGCGCGCAATCGAGATGCGCTGGCGCTGCCCGCCAGAGAACTGGTGCGGGTACTTCACCATGTCCAGCGGCGACAAGCCCACTGAGCTGAGCAACTGCCCCACACGCTCTTTCAGCTCGGGGCCGCGCACCAGCAAACCATGCTCCAGCAGCGGCTCACCGACGATGGCTTCGACCTTCCAGCGCGGGTTCAAGCTGGCGTAGGGGTCCTGAAAAATCATCTGGATGCGTCGGCGCAACGTGCGCCCAGCCGATGTCTTGAAGGCCGCGTGCGCGTCTTGCCCGTCGAAGGTGAAACCACCGCGTGTGGGCGCATACAAACCCACCAGCAAACGCGCCACGGTGCTTTTGCCGCAGCCGGATTCGCCCACCAAAGCCAGCGTTTGGCCGCGCTCGATCTCGAAGCTCACGCCGTCCACGGCTTTGAGCAACTGCCGCGGCCTGCGCTCAATGACGCGGTTGAGCCCAGGCACGGACACATCGAAGGTGCGCGCCAGGTCGTGCGCTTGGACCAGGGGCTGCGGAGTGACGATGTCGCTCATGCCACACCCCCAGCGTCGTGCAGCCAGCAGGCGGCCTGCGTGGCACCGGCTGCCAGCAGCTCGGGGCGCTCGCGGTGGCAGCGCGGGCCGACCTTGGTGCAGCGCGGGTTGAAGGCGCAGCCGGGCGGAATGGCGTTCAGGCGTGGCATGGCGCCGTCGATCTGGTGCAGGCGCTCGCGGTCTTGGCTCATGTCGGGAATGGCGGCCATCAGGCCTGCGGTGTAGGGGTGCGCCGGTTGATTGATGACTTCGTGCACCGGGCCGATCTCGGCCACGCGCCCCGCATACAACACCGCCACACGGTCACAGGTCTCGGCGATCACACCCATGTCGTGCGTGATGAGCATGACGGCCGCACCGCGCTGTTTGCAGATGGTCTTGAGCAGCGAAATGATCTGCGCCTGAATGGATACGTCGAGTGCCGTGGTCGGCTCGTCAGCCACGATGAGTTGCGGCTCTGCGGCCAGTGCCAGCGCAATCACCACGCGCTGGCGCATGCCGCCCGAGAACTGGTGCGGAAAGTGGTCGATGCGCTCGGCGGCGGCTGGAATGCCGGTGTCTTCCAGCAAACGAATGGCCCGGGCACGCGCCTCGGCTGCGCTCACGGGCAGGTGTGCCAGGATGGTCTCTGTGAGTTGTCGACCCACGCTGTAGAGCGGGTTGAGCGAGGTGAGTGGGTCTTGAAAAATGGCCCCAATGCGCCGGCCCCGGATGTGGCGCATCCGCGCTGATGGCAGGTTGTCGATGCGCTGGCCTTCGAGCCAAATTTCGCCCGATGCGATGCGCCCCGGCGGCTCCAACAGCCCAATGATGGCCGCCCCCGTGAGCGACTTGCCAGCACCCGATTCACCCACCACACCCAAGATTTCACCGGGTGCGATGTCGAAAGAAATGTGGTCCAAAGCGCGCAGCGTGCCGCGCCGAGTTGGGAACTCCACAACCAAATCTTTGACCTGCAGAAGACTCATGAAACTACAACCAGAAAAGCATTCGTAGGGCGTGCCTGATTCAGCACACACCGTGGAACCGGCTCCGCCGGGCCACTGGTGTGGTCCCCCCTTGGGGGGAAGACGCGAAGCGGCTCAGGGGGGTTCATCAAGACGCTCATCTCAATCTGGGGTTTAGAGCGTCACGGAGCCAGTCACCCAGCAGGTTCACCGACAGCGCAATGATGATCAGCATGAGGCCCGGGAAGATGGTGATCCACCACTCACCCGAGAACAGGTAGTCGTTGCCGATGCGGATGAGCGTGCCCAGCGAGGGTGATGTCGGTGGCGCGCCCACGCCCAGAAAAGACAGCGTGGCTTCGGTCAGGATGGCGGTGGCCACTTGAATGGTGGCCAGCACCAGCACCGGGCCCATGACGTTGGGCAGCACATGCCCGGTCATGATGCGCAGCGGGGCCACGCCGGTCACGCGGGCTGCCTGCACATATTCCTTGTTGCGCTCGACCAGCGTGGAGCCGCGCACAGTGCGGGCGTATTGCACCCAGCCCGTGAGTGAGATGGAGACGATGAGCACACCAAAGGCCAGCGTTTCGTGCGCGTTTGGAAACAGCGCACGGCCCACGCCTGCGATGAGCAGCGCCACCAAGATGGCCGGGAAAGACAGCATCACATCGCACAGGCGCATCAAGAGCGCATCGATCCAACCGCCTTTGAATCCGGCCAACAAACCCAGTGCCACGCCCACCACCACCGACAGCAGCACCGAGGCCATGCCCACCACCAGCGAAATGCGAGCGCCATACATCAGCGCCGACAAAATGTCGCGGCCTTGGTCGTCGGTACCCAGCGGGTATTTCCAGGTGCCGGTCTCTATCCACACCGGCGGCAAGCGCGCATCGCTCAATTCGAGCGTGGCCAAGTCAAACGGGTTGTGTGGGGCCACCCAGCCCGCAAAGGCCGCGCAGAACACGCAAACAAAAGCCACCAACGCAGCCCCAACGGCCACGGGGGAGGTGCGAAAGCTGTAGCCGACATCGCTGTCCCACCAGCGTTGCAGAAAGTTCATGGGTGCTGCGCTCACTTCTTGAAC
>JBKCVH010000285.1:0-24997 GCA_046317675.1 Burkholderiales bacterium | reverse complement strand
CTTTGAGGGTGAGCAGGCGCGCTTGGTCGATGAGGATGCGGCTTTGCGCAATGCGCTCGTGCCACACGCCCTGCGCGGCCAGCGGTTTGCCAAAGGCCACGCGGCTGGAGAGGCGCTGGCACATGAGCTTGAGCGAACGCTCGCTCATGCCGATGAGGCGCATGCAGTGGTGGATGCGGCCGGGGCCAAGGCGGCCCTGGGCGATTTCAAAGCCCCTGCCCTCGCCCAGCAGCATGTTCTCGGCCGGCACGCGCACATTGGTGAAGCGCATTTCGCAGTGGCCGTGCGGGGCGTCGTCTTGCCCGAAGACGGGCAGCGGGCGCACCACCTCCACGCCGGGGGTGTTGGCCGGCACGATGATCATGGACTGCTGCTCGTGCTTGGGGGCGTCGCTGCTGGAGCGGCCCATCAGGATGTAAACGGCGCAGCGGGGGTCGCCGGCGCCGCTGATCCACCACTTGCTGCCATTGATGAGGTAATGGTCGCCGTCGCGGTCAATGCGGGTGGCGATGTTGGTGGCGTCGCTGCTGGCCACATCGGGCTCGGTCATGGCGAAGGCGGAGCGGATCTCCCCGGCCAAGAGCGGCTTGAGCCAGCGCTCTTGCTGGGCGGGCGTGGCGTAGCGGGCCAGCACTTCCATGTTGCCGGTGTCGGGGGCGCTGCAGTTGAAGACTTCACTGGCCCAGAGCACATGGCCCATGCGTTCGGCGAGCGGGGCGTACTCGGCGTTGGTGAGGCCGGCGCCTTGGTCGGAGTCGGGCAAGAAGAGGTTCCACAGGCCCTCGGCCTTGGCTTCTTGCTTGAGTTTTTCAATGGTTTGCAGCGGCGTCCAGCGCTTGCCGGCTGCCGTGTTGGCGGCCAACTCCTCGCGGGCGGCTTGTTCTTGGGGTTCGATGCGCTCGCGCATGAAAGCGTCCACGCGGGCCAGCAGCGCATTGCCGCGTTCTGTCATTCCAAAGTTCATGCCCATTCCTTCTTTTGTGCCATTTGCCAACCGAGTTCGGCCACTGCCGGTGCCAAAGCACCCTGCGCCACGGCCTCTTTGCTGCTTGCCGTGCCCTGCCTTGCGCGCGCCGCCACCCCTTGCATGATGGCCGCGAGCCGGAACAGGTTGTAGGCGAAGTAGAAGTTCCAGCGCTGCCCCACCTTCAGCCCCGTGCGCGCTTCGTACTGGGCGCAATAGGCGGGGAGCTGGGGAATGCCGTTGGCATCCAGGTCCACACCCGCCAAGCCGCGCATGGGGCCGGGCGGCGCCACCCAGGCCAGGGCGTGGTACGCGAAGTCGGCCAGGGGGTCGCCCAGGGTGCTGAGTTCCCAGTCGAGCACGCCGAGCACCTTGGCGGTGTCTTTCTCGAACAAGAGGTTGTCGAGCCTGAAGTCGCCGTGCACCAAGCGGGTCAGCACCGTGTCGGGGGCTGGCGCGTGGGCGGGCAGCCATTCGATGAGCTTTTCCATGGCCTCGATGGGCGCCTCGGGGAAGGCGGAGGCGCGGTACTGCTTGGTCCAGCGGCCCAGGCCTCGGTCGTAGTAGTTGCCGGGGGCGCCGTAGGTGTCCAAGCCAGCGGCTGCCAAATCCACGCTGTGGATGGCGGCAATGGTGCGGTTCATGGCGTCAAAGAGGGCGGCGCGCTGCTCTTTGGTGTGGCTTTTCAGGCGCGGGTCCCAGTGGACCTCGCCGTCCAGCATTTCCATCACGAAGAAAGCGCGGCCCAGCAGGGCTTCGTCCTCGTGCAGCAGGTAGACCTCGGGCACGGGCACGGCGCTGCCCTTCAGGGCTTGCATCACGCGGGCTTCGCGCTCCACGGCATGGGCGGTGGGCAGCAGCTGCGCCACGGGGCCGGGCTTGCAGCGCATCACGTAGTTCTTCTTGGGCGTGAGCAGCTTGAAGGTCGGGTTGCTTTGGCCGCCGTTGAAGCGCTCGGCGCTCAAGGGGCCCTCAAAGCCCGGCAACTCGGCCTGCAGCAAGGCTTGCAAGGCGGGCAGATTGAGCCAAGCGTCGTCGGCCGCGCGGCTACCGGCAAAGGAACTCATGGGGTGGTCTCCAGGGTGCGTGTGCTTGCGGCGGGCAAGGAGCCGCCGGGGCCGGATCATCGCCGCGCAGAATCGCCGCACAAACTGGCCACACAAGATGGCCGCAACCACTCAACCCCGCCACAGGCCCTCCTGATGCCGCTCAGCGCCGCTCAACTCGACGTTCTGACCCGCAACCCGTGGTTCGCCGGCTTGCCCGAGGCTTTGCGCAGCAGCATCCTGCAGCGCGCGCAGTTGCGGCACCTGAGCGACGGCGAAACCCTGTTCCTGCGCAGCGATTCCGGCGCCGCTTGGTACGGCGTGCTGGCCGGCGCCATCAAGATCAGCAACGTGACGACCAGCGGCAAAGAGATGACGCTGACCTACCTGGAGCCCGGCGCCTGGTTCGGCGAGATTTCCATCTTCGACGGCCAGCCCCGCACGCACGACGGGCAAGCGCAAGGCGCCACCGACATCCTCATGCTGGCCCGCCCCGACTTTGAGCACGTCTACGCCGAGCACCCCAGCTTTGCCCGCGCCCTGCTCACCCTGCAGTGCCAGCGCTTGCGCCTCCTCTTTGCCGCGCTGGAAGAAGTGAACCTGCTGCCCCTGGAGCAGCGCTTGGCCAAGCAGCTGCTGAGCCTGGCCGGCACCTATGGCCGCAACGAGGAAGGCGGCGCCATTCACATCGACCTGCACCTGCCGCAAGACGCCCTGGCCCAAATGCTGGGCGCCAGCCGGCAGCGGGTGAACCAGGCGCTCAAGGCCTGGGAGCGCGACGGCTTGCTGCGCCAGCGTTATGGGCAGGTGGTGCTGTGCCAAGTGAAGGCGCTGCAGGAGCTGGCGGCAGGCTAGGGCCAGCTGCATAGGCAAAGGCAAGGACACGAGCAAGGGCAGCAACGCGGCGAAGCTGCCTGCAGCTTAGGTTTGGCTTGGAGCCCGCCAAGCCGCTGCGCCCAAAAACACCACACGCAGCTGCTGCATGAAGGTGGCGGTCATTTCCGCCTCCAAGAGCGGCTGGCCGGGCGGCAGATCCAGCATCTCCGGCGCCGCCGCCAGCATGGTGTTCACCACCAGGCCGCAAACCATTTGCAGGGTGGCGGTGGGCATGTCGGGGTAGGCGCCTATGCGGCGCATGTCTTGCGCCATTTCATTCGTGAAGTGGGTCACTTCATTGCGAATGGCCAGGCGCAAGATGCGACTGCCGCCGGCGCGCTCGCTGCTGATGAAGAGGAACAGCAGGCGGTTCTCCTGCACATAGCTGCAGTAAACCTGCACCGAACGGCGCAGCACCTCGCGCTGCGGCACGCTGGTCTGCCGAGCCTCGCGCAGCAAGCGGCGCAGCGCAATGCCGACTTCCTCGACGAGGGCCAGGCCCAGCTCATCGGTGTTGCGGAAGTGACGGTAAAAAGCGTTGGGCACCAGGCCAGCCTCACGGGCAATTTCGCGCAGGCCCAAGCTGGTGAAGCTGCGCCCCTCCCCCATCAAGCTCAGCGCGGCCTGCAGCAGGCTGGCACGCGTCAGGTCTTTGCGCTCGGTGCGCGAAAGCATGTCTTTGCTGTTGGCGGTGGAGTCGGCGGCCATTGCGCATCCCATTCGACTGTGAACACTCGTACTTCCAATTGGGCAGATCATCTGCCAATAGATGCACAGTTTAGAGCGCTGCACCTTGTTTTATCTGCAGTGAGGCACTTGCGGCTCGGTGTACGGTCGTACACAATTCGGCATCGGGCAGATTTTGCCCATAGCCAAGAAAGCCGATATGACCCAAGCCCGCCTGAACCCAGCGCCACGCAGCCTGGAGCGCCTGACAAAGCCTCTGCAGCGTGCGCTGCAGCACCCTTGGGTCAGCGGCATCGTGCGCGAAAGCGCGGTGGAAGACAGCCTGCAGGCGCTGCACCCGCTGCTTTCGCTCAGCCAAGTGCGGGTCCGGGTGCTTCGTGTGTTGCAAGAAACGCCCGACACCCGCAGCTTTGTGCTGCAGCCCAACGCCTTGTGGCGCGGCGCGCAGGCGGGGCAGTACGTGGGCGTGCAAATGGAAGTGAATGGCCGCCGCGTGCAGCGCTGCTACAGCTTGTCCTCCGCCCCGGGCGAGCGCGAGTTGGTGATCACCGTGAAGCGCCAGCCCGGCGGCTTGCTCAGTGAACACCTGCACACCGAAGTGCAAGCGGGCAGCGTGCTCACCCTCACCCAAGCCATGGGCGACTTCACCTTGCCAGCACTTCTTCCGGAGCGCCTGCTGCTGCTCAGCGCCGGCAGCGGCATCACCCCCGTGATGGCCATGCTGCGCGCCCTGCACGCCAGCGGCTATGCCGGCGACCTGCTGTTTGTGCACGCCTGCCGCACGCCGGAAGACTTGATTTTTGCCAGCCACCTGCATGTGCTGGCGGCCGAGTGGCCCAGCCTGCGCCTGCACCTGCACTTCACGGCCGAGCGCGGCCGGCTGAGCCTGGAAGACTTGAGCGCCTTGGTGCCCGACCTGGCCAGCCGCCCCACCTGGGTGTGCGGCCCCGGCGCCTGGATGGACGCGCTGCACCAGCACTGGCAGCAAGCCGGCTACAGCGCGCCGCTGCACAGCGAGCGCTTTGGCACGCCCCCTGTAGTGCACGCCAGCACCGACACCCCTGCGCAAGTGCTGCTGGCACGCAGCGGCAAGCAGTTTGAGACGCAAGGCGGCGCTTCGCTGCTGGAGCAAGCGGAGCGCGCCGGCCTCCAGCCCGCCCACGGTTGCCGCATGGGCATTTGCCGGGCCTGCCAGTGCACCAAGCGCAGCGGCACGGTGCAGAACCTGCAAACCGGAGAGCTGTGCAGCGAGCCCGATCAGGCCATTCGCCTGTGCATCAGCGCCGCTCGCTCCGACCTCCAGCTCGACCTCTGAACCCCTCGAAAGCACGCCATGACTACTTTTGCCAAGCCCACCACCCTGAGTCGCACCGAGGTCGATGCCTTTCAAGCCGAGCTGGACGCCGTGCGCGCCAGCGTGATGAACACGCTCGGGCAGGCCGACGTCGACCACATTCGCCGCGTCATTCGCAACTGCCGCATCAGCGAAGTGAGCGGCCGCGCCCTGCTGCACTTTGGCCTGGGCCCCATCAGCTGGGTGGGCGGTGTGCTGGCTCTGGCGCACGCCAAGATCCTCGACAACATGGAGATTGGCCACAACATCATGCACGGCCAGTACGACTGGACGGGCGACCCGGCCCTGAACTCGCACCGCTTTGAATGGGACATCGCCTGCGACGGCGACGCCTGGCGCCATTCCCACAACGTGGTGCACCACACCTACACCAACATCCTGGGCAAAGACCGCGACCTCGGCTATTCGCTCTTGCGCATGACGCCCGAGCAGCGCTGGAAGCCGCGCCACTGGCTGCAGCCCCTGGCGAACCTGATGCTGGCCCTGGGCTTTCAGTACGGCGTGGGCTCACACGACCTAGAAATTGGCCGCTACAAGCACGGCGCTGTGCCCAAGCCCGTGTTCCAAGCGCGGCTGCGGGCCTTCACGCAAAAGGTGGGCAAGCAGTGGTTCAAGGACTACCTGCTGTTCCCTGCCCTTGCCCTGTGGAGCGCGCCGCGCGTGCTGGCCGGCAACTTTGCCGCCAACCTGTTGCGCAACCTCTGGACCTACCTGATCATCTTCTGCGGCCACTTCACCGAGGGCGTGGCCATTTACCGCGAAGAAGACACCCGCAACGAAACACGCGGCGACTGGTACATCCGGCAAATCAGCGGCTCGAGCAACCTCACGGGCGGGCGCTGGTTCCATGTGCTGACGGGACATTTGAGCCACCAGATCGAGCACCACCTGTTCCCCGACATGCCGGCCCACCGCTACCCCGAAGTGGCACCCAAGGTGCAAGCGCTGTGCGCCAAGTACGGCCTGCACTACAACACGGGCAGCTTGTTCAAGCAGTACCTGACGGTGATGAAACGCATCCTCGTCAACACCCTGCCGCCACGGCTGCAAACGGCCCTGGCCTGAGACAGCAAAAAGCCCGCAGCAGCGGGCTTTGCCGGTCTACCTCAAGGCCGCTGGCTGATCACCGTCACCCGGCGGTTCTCCGGCGCATCCACACGCTCTTTGTTCAGGGGCTCGGCCGAGCCACGGCCTTCGGACTGCAAACGCTCGGCCGCAATGCCGTGCCGCGAGGTCAGGTGGGCCGCCACGGCCTCAGCGCGTGCTTTTGAAAGCAGCATGTTGGCCTGCGCATCGCCACGGGCATCCGCATGGCCCTGCACCATGAAGCGGATGGCGGCGAGCTCTTCGGACTTCATGGCTTGGGCGAGCTTGCCCAGCACCTCTTCCGCCTCGGGGGTGAGCTGGGTGGAGTTGGTGAGGAAGGTGACTTGCAAGTTGGCGCGGCCGCTGGAAGGCTTGGCCGGCTTGCTGCTCTCCGGGGCCGCCACCGGGCGCAGGCCGCGGGTGCGCGGTGGCGCGGCTTCGGGCGGCAGGGCCAGAGCGTCGACCAAAGCCTCGGGCGTGACCTCTTTGCCCTTGAGAACCTTCTCTGGCGGGGCCGCTTGAGCCCAAAGGGGGCCGGCGACGGCGATCAGCAGGCTCACAAAAAAGATGCGCAGGGTGCTCGTGTTCATGCTCGCTCTCCAAGCTGCCTCAAGGCAGCACATTGACAGTGAAACGGGTGACGCCGTAGTCGTCACAGGCGGTGCCTTCACAGGGGCCGGGAGCGCCAGCCAGTAGAGGCGTCTTGCGGGTCCAGGTGCGGAGTTGGCTCGTGGCGCCATCGCCCGTGTTCAGGGCTTGAAAGCTGCCTTGCCGCTCGGCCGCCAACGCGCTGAAGTCGCGCGGCACGGCGCTGAGCAGCACCAGCACTTCTTCGAGCCCCGCAGGCTCGGCGGCTTGCAGGCGGTCGCTGCCGGCTGGCGGCAGGTTCACCCGCTGCCCGGCCTTGACGGCCAGCGGCGGCCGGTCGGCCAGCAGTTGCGTGAGCGAGCCATCGGGCCCGCGCACCAGCACGGTGAGGAAACCGTCTTGCGGCACCTGCACGGTGAAGCTGAGTTGCTCTTGCTTGGCAATGGAGATTTGCGCCGGTTGCCCGCTCACCGCCACTTGGCGCTGCGGGTTGCCACCCGCCACGAGCGCGGTCAAAGCGGCATCCAGCTCAAAGCGCACCGGCGGCGGTGGCGCCGGCGCGGTCACTGGCGCTTGCGCGAGAGGCTCAGCCGGCGCGGCGGGCGGCGCCCCCGAACCGAGCAACCAATAAGCCCCACCGGCCCCGAGAAGGGCCAGCGCACCCAGGCCGCCCCAGAGCCCTGCGCGCGACTTCGCTGGCGCGGGCACCGGCGGCATGGGCGCGCGAGGCGCGGGCATGGCCAGCAGCTGCGCAACAGGCCGCCCCACGGGTTCGGTCTTGAACGATTCTTCGGGCTGCGGCGGGGCCGCCGGCGGCGTCAGCACACGGGTTCGCTCGTCGTCTTCTTGCGGCGCCGCTGGGGTCAGGAGCACCTGCGTGGGCAGATCGTCCCTTGGCGTGATGGCCGTGGGCAACTTTTGGGTGGCCGCATCGGCCTGTGAAGGCCTGGCCATGTGCTCGGTGGCGGCCATGTCCACCGCACGGGTGGCCGCATGGGCGGTGGGCGCCCAGGCCGTTCCAGCTGCGGTCACGGTGACTTGCGTGGCAATGAAAGCCATCTCGTCCAGGCCCAAGTCGGCCCGAAATTCCGCCACGCTTTGCGTGCGCTGGCGGGCGTCCACGCGCAAGGCTTTGTCGATCGCGGCCAAGAAGCGTTCGCTGTAGCGGCCTTGGGCGGTTTCGGTGAGCGGCTTTTGGTTGTCCACCA
The DNA here is from genome assembly GCA_046317675.1 of Burkholderiales bacterium. Taxonomy (GTDB): domain Bacteria; phylum Pseudomonadota; class Gammaproteobacteria; order Burkholderiales; family Burkholderiaceae_C; genus Inhella. The sequence continues at coordinate 17,188 of JBKCVH010000285.1, read as the reverse complement.
ACACCCGGCTGACCGAGGGCGGCGGGGTGCGCCCCAGAATGGCCCAGTGCACGGTGGCGGCCAAGGCGTAGATGTCGGTCCAGGGGCCCTGCTCCAGGCCGGGCGTTTCGCCGTATTGCTCAACCGGCGCGTAGCCGGGCTTCAAGATGGCCGTGAGCTCCTGGGTGACGTCTCCAATGACCTGGCGCGCCGCACCGAAGTCGAGCAACAAGGGGCGGTTGCCGTCCTTGATCATCAAGATGTTGTCGGGCGCGATGTCGCGGTGCAACCACCGGTGCTGGTGCACCACGGCCAAGGCCTCGGTCAGGGGCGCCAGCACGTTCATCAGCCAGGCTTCGTTCGGCGGCTCCGGCATTTGACGCACGCGCTCGCGCAGCGTGGGCCCTTCGTACAAGGGCATGGCCATGTAGGCGGTGCCATTGGCCTCCCAGCGGCGCAGCACCCGTACCATGGCCGGGTGGTCAAAGCGCGCCAGGGTTTGCGCTTCCTCAATGAAGCGCTGCAGGCCCTTGTCAAAGGTCTCCTGGATGCGCGGTGTGCGAGCGCGCACCTGACTGCCCTCGCGCCGCGCCATGCTGGAGGGCATGTACTCCTTGATGGCGCGCGGCTGACCGAGAGAGTGGTCCCAGGCGCGGTAAACGATGCCAAAACCGCCCTCGCCCAAGTGCGCCTGAACTTCAAACTCATCGAGCCGAAAGCCAATGGGCAAAGCTTGACTCGGCTCCGCTTCGGGCGGCCGAGGTCGCACGGCCACAAAGGGCACGGTTTCGGCACTGGGGCCGGTTGGGACAGGCGGTTCGGAAGCAGGGGTCACGGTCACCGGACAGTCAACACGGAGGGCTCCATTGTGCGCAGCGTTAACGTGCTTGCCGTTTGACTGCGCAAAGTCACGGGTTGTAGATCAACACAAGCCACATGCAAAAGCCACGAGAGCTCGCGGCTTCGCTAAGCTGCAACCCAAATGCACGATGCTCGCGCACTAGACCGCTCTAGGAGCCCCGCCCCATGATGAACGAAGACCTACTTCCTTGGATTCTGGCCGCCGCTGTAGCGCTGGCGATTGCTTTTTGGGCATGGCGCCGGGCCAAGGGTGCGAGCAGCACGCCCGAACAAGCTGAGAGCACGCCCGACACCGCGGCCGCCGAAGCCGAAGCCGAGGCGCAACGCCAAGAAGCCGAGCGCCTTGCCAAGGCCGCCGCTGAACAGGAAGCCGCCGAACGCTTGGAGCGGGAGCGACTCGAAGCCGAGCGACTCGAAGCCGAGCGCGTGGCCGCCGAAGAGGCCGCCCGAGAAGCCGCAGTGCGGGCCGCCGCCGAAGCCGCACGCCTTGAGGCGGAGCGACTGGAGATGGAGGCAGCAGCACGCCGCCAAATGGAGGCGGAGCGGGCTGCCGCCGACGCAGCCGCACGTGCAGCGGCCGCCGAAGAAGCTGCAGCGGTCGCCAAGGAACAAGCCGCACGAGAAGAAGCCAGCCGCCGCGAGTCCGCCCGCGCGGAAGCCGATCGACTCGCGCAAGCCGAGGCGGACCGTCAACGCCTACTGAACAAAGAGCGCGCGGCCAAAGCCCTTGCGGCCTACGCCGAAGCGCAACGACTGGAAGAGGAGCGCCAAGCTGCCGCTCGCGAGGAAGCTGAAGCAGCATCGCGGGCCGCCGCCGAGAAGCTAGCGCAAGAACAAGCAGCAAGAGAGCAAGCTGCGGCCGAAGCGGCTGCGCTTGCCGCTGCCGCCAAGCGCCGCACCCGCCCCCTCACGGCACCGGAAACCATCGTGATGGTGGCCGACGACTCGAGGGTCGTGCGCGTGAAGCTCAGCCGCTTGCTGGCCCAGCACAGCTACCGCGTGGTGTTGGCGGAAAGCGCCGAAGAAGCCATGGAAAAAATGACGCTGGAGGCCCCGCACGTTCTGATCACCGATGTGGAAATGCCAGGGCAAGACGGCTTTGACCTCACGCGCTTTGTGCGCGCCACGCCGGCGCTGGCGTCCATGCCCGTGATCATGATCACCTCCTCCAACGACCGCCAAGCTGCCGCTGACGCGGCCGGCGTCAGCGTGCTGCTCGGCAAGCCTTACCCGGAGGAGACGCTGATCGCCACCATCGAGCAGGCCCGCTCGGCCATCGAGGTGCTGGACGAAGGCGCCTGAACTCAGCCAGCAGCGCGCTGGCTGAGGATTTCAAAGGCCGGCAGCGTCTTGCCTTCCAACACTTCCAGGAAGGCGCCGCCACCGGTGCTGATGTAGCCGACCTGATCGGCAATGCCGTACTTGGCAATGGCGGCCAGGGTGTCGCCCCCACCGGCGATGGAGAAGGCGCTGGAGGCGGCAATGGCGCGGGCGAGTGCCTCGGTGCCGTGCGAAAAGGCCTCAAACTCGAACACCCCAACCGGGCCGTTCCAGACGATGGTGCCCGCGGCTTTCAGTTGATCGGCCAGCAGAGCAGCGGTTTTGGGGCCGATGTCGAGGATGAGGTCGTCATCGGCCACATCGTTCGCGTCTTTGACGGTGGCGACGGCATCAGCTGAAAAAGTTTTGGCGCACACGACATCGACCGGGATCGGCACCGCAGCACCGCGCGCTTGCATGGCAGCCATCACGGCGCGGGCTTGGTCCAGCAAGTCAGGTTCGGCCAAGCTCTTGCCGATTTTTAGGCCAGCGGCCAACATGAAAGTGTTCGCAATACCGCCGCCCACGATCAGGCCATCGACCTTGCTGGCCAGCGCTTGCAAGATGGTGAGCTTGGTGCTGACCTTGGAGCCCGCAACGATGGCCAAGAGCGGATGCTTGGGATGCGCCAGCGCCTTCGTGATGGCATCCATCTCGGCGGCAAGCAGTGGGCCGGCGCAGGCCACCTTGGCGAACTGCGCGATGCCGTAGGTGCTGGCCTCGGCGCGGTGTGCGGTGCCAAAGGCGTCGTGCACAAAGATGTCGCACAGCGCTGCCATCTTGCGCGCCAGGGCCTCGTTGTTCTTCTTCTCGCCCGGGTTCAGGCGGCAGTTCTCCAGCATCACCACTTGACCCACTGCAACGTCGACGCCGTCAACCCAGCTGCTAACGAGCTTGACGTCCTGCCCCAGCAGTTCCGCCATGCGCGCCGCCACGGGCGCCAAGGAGTCTTCCGGCTTGAACTGACCCTCGGTGGGCCGGCCCAGGTGCGAGGTCACCATCACGGCGGCACCTGCCTTCAGGGCCATTTGGATGGCCGGCAGCGAGGCGCGGATGCGCGTGTCTTCGGTGATGTTGCCGGCGTCGTCCTGCGGCACATTCAGGTCCGCACGGATGAAAACGCGCTGGCCAGCAACGCGGCCTTGGTCGATGAGGTCTTGAAAGCGAATGACGTTCATGATGAATCGCAGGTTAAGGAAAAGAAGTTACCAGCCGAAGCCCAGTTTGAGCGTGAGCATGACAGCCATGCCAGTCAAGATGGTGCCCAAAATGCCGCGCCGCCAAAAGTAGTAAGCACTGCCCACCACCACCGCGGGCCAGCGCGGGTCGCGCCAGGTTTGAATGAGTTCGCCTTGGGTCATGAGCACCTCGGGGGCAATCACGGCCACCAGGGCCGCCAAGGGCGCCAGCTTGAGCACTTCGCGCAGCCAATGCGGCATGGGCCAGGGCTTGCTAGAGAGCAAGAAGAACCCGCGCGACAGCACGCTGATGCCCATGAGCCCAGCAATGACGAGCCAGATTTGGGCGTCGCTCATGGCAGTTTCCGCTTGGCCTGCGCCATGCGCTGATCCAGCAGCCAGCCCACCACCCCCGCCACCACGATGGCCGCCACGATGTTGAGCTTGAAGGGCAGCGAGTAGGCGGCCACCGACACCACGGCCGCCACGCCGGCAACGACCCAAAGCACGCGCTCGTTCAGCAGCGAATAGGCCAAGCCCAAAAGAGCCAGCACCCCGGCAAAGCCCAAGCCCCACTGGGTTGGAATGCGGTCTGCGGCCAAGATGCCCACGATGGAGGCCGCCTGCCACACCATCCAATTCACCGAAACCGCACCCCAAAAGTATTCCACCTGGCCGGGGCCCGGTTGGGGCTCTGGGAAGCGCCGGGTGAAGTGAACAAAGGTCAGGTCGCCCGCGATGTACATCATCGACAAACGCTGGCGCAGCGGCAGATGACCGAAGTAGTTGCGCCACTGGGCGCTGAAGATCAGAAAGCGCAGGTTGACGCAAAAGCCGGTGGCGAACACCACCCAAAGCGGCGCGCCGGCCACGATGAGCGGCAGGCTGGCCAACTGCGCGCTACCGGCAAACACCAACAGCGACATGCCGAGCGCCTGCGTGACGGTGAGGCCGCTCTTGACCATGGCAACCCCCGTGACCAAGGCCCAGGCGGCCATGCCCAGCACGGGGCCGGCCATTTCGCGGGCGCCGCGCCGAAATTCAGGGTGTTGGGTGATGGCGTTCAAGGGGCGGCATTGTGGCCGCCCCAGGTTTCATCAGAGTTTCTTGACCGAGCCGCTGCCGGCAATGCTGGTGTTGACTTGCGCATCGCCGCGGTAGCGCACGTCGCCGCTGCCGGCGATGGACACCTTCAAGGTTTGGACAGCCTGCACTTGGGCGTCTCCGCTGCCGCTGATGCTGACCTTGACCTCCTCGGCAAGCAAGTCCATGGCCTTCACATCACCACTGCCGGCAATCGACACACCCAGCTCGTTGGCTTTGCCGCCGGCCATGATGTCGCCGCTGCCGGCGATGCTCATGCTGAGCTTGCCCGCGTCCAAGCGCGGCGCGCTCACGCTACCCGAGCCGGCCACGCTGAAGTCCAGGCGCTCTGACTTGAAGCCATCGACGGCCGCCTTGCCCGAGCCCGCAATGCTGATGGCGCGAAGGCTGGCCATGTCCACTTCAACCTTCAGAGTTTGGCGGGAGTACACCCAGAAGCCGCGCTTCACGCCGATCTCCAGCATCTTGCCTTTGCTCGTTTCCACAACGCGTGTTTCAACGTAGGGCAGCAAATTGCCGTCGGCTTCCAACTCCACGCGCGGGGTGCCGGATTGCTTGACCTTGAGTTCAAACGGGCCAGAGAGTGTGATGCCATCGAAGCCACTGACCGAACGGGTTTCGCGGGCCACTTTGCCGTCGCCGTGGATCTTTTCGCCACTGCCCCAGCTCATGGACCAGCCGAGGGCGGCCGCACTGAAGGTCAGGCCAAGGGCGGCGGCCCCAGTAAAGAGGGTGCGGCGAATCAGACTCATGGGGATCTCCGGTAGAGGATGCGATGAAGGGCATCCTGCCCGGCCACCCCGCCGCGACCAAGCGCAGCGCGACGAACTGCGAGAAACGCGGCGCCAGTTGCTCAGCCGCTGGCCTTTTGGGACGACTTGGCAGCCTTCGCCGGCTTGGCGCTCTCTTCTTCCTCGTCGGCTTCAGCCTCGTCGCGCTTCTTCTTGGTTTCGGGCCGAGGCACCACGGGCGCTACACCTTCGAGCTTGTTCTCGCGCATGTACTCGTCCATCTCGCGCCAACCTTGGTGCACCGCCGCCTTGCTTGCACGCGGATTCAGCGTGTAGCAGTCCTCAATGGCACGCATGGCATGCCGGCACGCGCCTCCCACCGCCTTGCCCTCTGCCTCTTTGGCGGCCGCCTCCTTGGCCGGGTCAGGGATACCAAGCTGCTCACAGGCCGTGAGCATGATCAGCAAGGCGAGAACGAAGAGGGAGCGCATGTCGGTCTTATCGGCTCAGGGGCGCAAGAGCATCCACCAAAAAGAAGGGCTTAGGCCGCCCAATTCAGACCCAAGGCCACTTGCGCGCCGGCACTGCGCTTGCCGCCAGGGCGCTGAAGCTCCGTCAGGACAAGGCTCCCACGGCCGCACGCAATCTCCGGCCCATCGGGCTGCGCGCCCAGGTACTGACCCGGCCGGCCTTGACCCTGCGCCACCCTGCCGCGCCAGATTTTGAGCGCCTCGCCCCCCAACTGGGCTTGCCCGCCGGGGAAGGGGTCGAAGGCGCGTAGCCGGCGCTCAATTTGCACGGCGTCCTGCGTCCAATCAATCTGGGCCTCTGCCTTGTCGACCTTGTGGGCATAGCAAACCCCCTCAGTCGGCTGCACCTCGGGCACCAAAGCATTCAGGCGGGCGATGCCCTGCACAGTCAAGTCAGCGCCCAACTGCGCCAAGCGGTCGTGAAGCTGGCCGGTGCTGTCGTCGGGGCGAATGGGCAGGCTGGCCTTGAGCAACATGGCGCCGGTATCAAGACCCTCATCCATTTGCATCAGGGTGATGCCCGTTTCGGCATCTCCCGCCTCAATGGCGCGGTGGATGGGCGCGGCACCCCGCCAGCGTGGCAACAAGGAGCCATGGATATTCAGGCAACCCCGAGGCGGCAAGGTCAGCACCCAGCGCGGCAGGATCAAACCGTAGGCCGCCACCACCATCAGCTCGGGCGCCCAGGCTTGCAGCTGGGCATGGGCTGCCTGGGCATCCTGGGCGTACTTGCCGTCCAGCTTCAGGCCTTGGGGCTGCGCCACCGGCACACCCGACGCCAGCGCACGCTGCTTCACGGCCGAGGCCTGGAGCTTCATGCCGCGCCCTGCTGGGCGATCGGGCTGGGTGAGCACGCCCACAAGCTCGTGCCCTGCGGCCAAGAGCGCGTCAAGCGCTACGGCAGCGAACTCGGGCGTGCCGGCAAAGACAAGCCGCATCAGAAGGAACGGCGCGGTGCACGGGAATCGACTTCGTCCCGGCTCTTCTTGAGCATCTTGGTTTTGATGCGATCGCGCTTGAGGGGGCTCAGGTACTCCACAAAGACTTTGCCCATCAAGTGGTCCATCTCGTGCTGAACGCAAACCGAGAGCAAGCCTTCGGCCTCAAATTCGTAGCTTTCACCGTCACGGTTCAAGCCGCGCACCTTGACTCGGGTGTGGCGCGGCACTTTGTCGTAGGTCTGCGGCACCGACAAGCAGCCTTCTTCGCCGTCCGTCAGGTCATCGCTGGCCCAAACCAGCTCTGGGTTGATGAGCACGCGCGGCTCATCCCGCTTCTCAGACACGTCAATGACCAGCAGGCGCTCGTGCACGTCCACCTGGGTAGCAGCCAAGCCGACGCCGTCGGCCGCGTACATCGTCTCCAGCATGTCGTCGGCCAGTTGGCGGATGCGCGCATCCACAGCCGCCACGGGCTTCGCCACGGTGTGCAAACGAGGGTCTGGGAAGCGCAAGATGGGAAGGCGGGCCATGTCTGAAAGCGGTTGGAGATGACGGGTTGTTGCAAAAGGTAGTTGCAAACGACTAGGCGGGCTGTGGGAGCGCCACCACGGAAGTACGTCGGGCTGCCCAAATATTGGCGGCAGAATGCCCGATCCAAGATGGGTGTGATTGTCACGCATCCCCCTTGTCCGGAAGCCAACCAGGGTCGCCCTTAGCGCGGCCGGAGAACTTCAGCATGCCAATGTCTCGCGCCCTGCCCCTTATTGCCGCTTTTGCTGGGCTCGCCCTGCCCTTGAGCAGCGCCTGGGCCACCAACTTCCCGATCACGCCTGAGCAGCGCAGCACCGCCCAGCAAGTGGCCCAAAGCGGCGTTCCACTCAGCGACCTGGCGCCAAACGCCCCAGACAGTCACACCGTGGTCCCCGGCGACACCCTGTGGGGCATTTCGTCGATGTTCCTCAAGACGCCGTGGCGCTGGCCCGAACTCTGGGGCATGAACCGCAGCCAAATCGCCAACCCGCACTTGATTTACCCGGGACAGCTGTTGGTCCTGGTGAAACGCGATGGCCGCGCCATGCTGCAGTTCGGGCAACAAGTCAGTGGCAGCAGCGGCAGCAGCGGCAGAATCAAGCTCTCACCCCGCATTCGCAGCACCCCAACGGCCGACAACCCGGTCGCCGCCATTCCCCAGCACCTGATCGAGCCGTTCCTGAACGAAGCCGTCGTGCTCGACACCAATGAGATGGCAACCGCCCCTCGCGTCGTGGCGGCCCCCGAAGGCAAAGTGCTGCTCGCAGCGGGCGACCTCGCTTACGTGCGCGGCATCACCCAACCTCAGGACAGCTACCGCCTCTTCAGGAGCCCGCGCCCGCTGCGCGACCCCTCGACCGGCGAAATTCTTGGCTACGAAGGCGTTTATGTGGGCGCTGCCGATTTCACTCGACTGGGTGGTACCCGGACCGTGGATGGCTCTGTGCTGGACGTACCTGCCACGCTGACCCTTCGCAAGATGCGCGTTGAAGCCGGTGTCAACGATCGGCTCGCACCCATCCCCCCCCGTAGCTTCTCCCGCTACATCCCACACGCGCCCGAGAAAGCACTTGAGGGCCAAATCATCTCCATCTACGGAGAAGCGGTCACCGCAGGGCAAAACCAAATCGTGGCCTTGAACCGTGGGACGGCCGACGGCCTAGCGCGCGGCCATGTTTTGGCGCTGTGGCGCGCCGGCAAGCCGGTGAAAGACAGCACGGCGAATGGCCAACTGGTGCAGTTGCCTGACGAAAAACACGGTGTGTTGTTCGTTTTCCAGACCTTCAACCGCGTCAGCTACGCCCTGATCATCTCGGTCAAGACCGCTGTGAATGCCGGGGACCGGTTCACCTCGCCTTGAGGCCCGAATAGGCAGGTTGCGAGGTGCAACATCCCGACCTTGCCGATTGGCTGCGGCTGCTGGGCTGCCCCGGCGTTGGGCGGACCAAAGCACGCAAGCTGCTCCAGCAATTTGGCACCCTGAAAGCAGCGGCCGCCAGTCTGCCGCTGCGAGACGAAACCTCCGCGCTCATCGAAGCCAGCCAACGCTGGCTCGATCAAAGCCCAATGCGAACACTGCTTTGCTTGGGCGACAGCGACTACCCAGAGGCGCTCCTCGAAAGCCCTGATCCTCCTCTTGTGCTGTTCCTAGAGGGCCGCCGTGAGCAGTTGAGTCAGTTGCCCGCCATGGCCATCGTGGGCAGCCGGCACGCGACGCCGCAAGGGCTCGACCACGCCGAATACTTTGGCGCCGAGTTGGCGGCCGCTGGGTTCGCTGTGGTTTCAGGCTTGGCCATGGGCATCGACGGCGCAGCGCACCGGGGCGCACTCAGCAAAGGGGCCAGCTGGGCTGTGCTCGGCAGTGGCCTCGACGTCATCCACCCGCGCAGCCATCGGGCGCTGTCCGAGCGCATGATCGAACACGGCTTGCTCATCAGCGAGCACCCTCCTGGCACGCAGCCGCTTCCCCAACACTTCCCAGTCCGCAACCGCATCATTGCCGGGCTGAGCCAAGGCTGTCTGGTGATTGAGGCCGCGGAGAAGTCGGGCTCCTTGATCACCGCGCGACTGGCCATGGAAGCTGGGCGCGAAGTCTTCGCTTTGCCCGGCCCCATCCGCTCTCCGCAGTCACGCGGCTGCCATCTCTTGATTCAACAAGGGGCGAAGCTGGTCACGGCGCTGAGCGACCTGCTGCCGGAACTGCCGCCCACGGCAGTGCCCAAGCCAGCAAGCAGCGCGGAGACGCCTGCCGCGATCGCTGACCCCCTTCTTGAAGCGCTGGGCTGGGAGCCAAGCTCTTTGGAGTCGCTGCAGGACCGCTTGGGCTGGCCAACGGCGCAATTGCTGGAGCGCCTCCTTACGCTAGAGCTCGAAGGTCAAGTGCGGCGACTTGCGGGCGGGCGCTTCGAACGCAGCGGTCTGGCTTGAAAGCGTGAAGCAGCCCCGCATTAGGGAGATATCCCGGGTTGGCGCCAAGGCGCATCCAAGACCCCCTCCGCTATCATCCAGCCATGTTTGATGTGCTCGTCTACCTCTACGAGAACTACTGGCGGCCCGATGCCTGCCCAGAGCCCGTGCAACTGCAGCGAAAGCTCAGCGCGATGGGGTTTGAGCGGGATGAAATCCAAGAAGCGCTGACTTGGCTCGATGGGCTTTCGAGCGCAGCTCAGTCCGGCCTGGCGCCGCTTCGCGCGACCAGCGTGCGCGTCTACACCCAAGACGAGCTGCTGCACCTGGGCGAAGCTTCCGTCTCGTTCATCAGCTTCCTCACCTCGGCCGGGGTGCTAACGCCCGCGCTTCGCGAGGTGGTGATCGAGCGCGCCATGGCGACGCAAGAGATCCCAATTCCGCTGGAAGATCTCAAGATCATTGTTCTGATGGTGTTCTGGAGTTTGGGCGAGGAGCCTGACGCCCTCATCCTCGACGAACTCTTCGTCGACCCGGAAGATCGCCTCATCCATTGAGGCCTAAGGCACCCTCATTTGGGCTCTGCGGAGCCCGCTTTGCTTTCTAGCGCTGCAAAGCGCCGGGGTCGATATCAAGCTTGGCCAACGCGTCGCGAGTTGCCCGCACAGTGAGCGTCTCTTCCTGCGCCGGCTGGAGCAAACTTGCCTGGAGGTAGGCAGCCAATCGATGCAACGGAAACAAGACGGCCCGGCCCTGCCCCGAAGCGAAAAGCAACAATTGATTGCGGGCACCCACCCAGGCCAACTGCACGGTGTCCTCCGTGCTCCGGTATTTGAGCCGGAACCAGCTCCCGACGGTCAACTCGCGCGCCCAAGCCAGCATCGCCGGGCTGGGCGTGGCACCGCCCTCGGATACCACCTCGAGGCCTTCGCGCTCGTGCCCTGACAGATCGCGCACCATGTCTTCGTCGAGATCGATATCCACCAGGCTCGGCAACATGGATTCGAGAGTCTGGAGACGCTCCAGCAAAGCATCTAAACGCTCACGTGGAATCGGCGCGCCTTTGGCGGTAAACGCCGTCGCCAAGACGTTATTGAGCTTGCGGATGTGCTCATCCTGCTTCTTCTGGGCCATGCCAGCATGACCCATGCCGTCGCGCAGCGTCTTGAGCAACAAAGGCAAGCGACGAATGACCTCTGCGCGCTCCTCGGGCGAGCCTTTGGCGCCTGCCGACCAGATCAGATCGGCTGCAGCGCGCTTCATCTGCGTCGTCACGGCATCTTTGGGCCCATGGCGCATGGCAGTGACGGCCAGCACATCGGCCCACACCTGGAAAAGAAACTCACGCAGCGCCTCGTCGACCGGCATGTCGGTCAGCATTTTTCTCAGTTCAATGGTGAACTGAATGGCCAAAGTCTCACGCTGCTCAACCTGCTGCGCGAGGCTCACTCCCTGGCGGCTTGCGGGGTTGTCTTTGGCGAAGAAGTTTGACAAAAACGACTCAAACTCCGTGAGCACGGTTTGGAAGACACGACGTCCGGTGTCGGGGTAAGCCTCGACCACCTGGACAACGCGCTTGATCTCGCGCTCGAGCACTTCGCCCACCGCCTCTGCGGCCGCATCAAACCCCAGTACGCACCCACCCATTCGGTCAATGAGCGCGCGCGCCGGGTGGTCATTGGTAGCAAAAAAATCGGGTTCACCCACGGCAACCCGAAGCACCGGCATTTGCAAGCGCGCAAACCAAACGCGAACGGTGGCGGGCAGACGCTCATCTTGCAAGATGCTTTGAAACATCATCGCAACGATCTCGATCGCGGCTCGCTCTTCCGGGTTCGCAGCCGCCTGCTTCAACACTTGCTTGAAAGCTTGGCTGCGCGCACGCACTTCTTCGAGCGCACCGGGGGTCAACTCGCCGCCGCTGGAACCTGCGACCGCTTGTGGTCGCTGCAGTGCTTCCTGAGCGCGCTGAATGACGGCTTGCAAGCGAGGCGACGCCTTCACCAATCCTTCGGCTCGCATGGGCGCATCCCGCGCAGGCGCTGCATCGGCCAGCGACGGCTTGGCCGCGATGGTCGGAACATGCTTGCGAAGAACCGCTTGCAATTGAGCCATCACATCGTCGGCCTGAAGATTGCCGATGTGCTGCGCGGCGTCCGCAGGGAGCTGGCTTGAAACGCCAGACGAGGAGACTGGACCCAGCGCACCTGCCCGCGTGCCAACGGGCGCGGGCGCAAAAGATACCGGCTGGCCGCTACGCGCGTCAGACGCTCCACGCTGGCTGTCTGGCATGCGGTTGGTCGACTCTGCAAAGCTCACTCCGACAGCGGCAGTCGGCGCAAGACCCACTGAGCGGCGGATGAACGGACGCAGGTCCATCTCGGGCATCACGCCCTTTCCGATCAACCAGCGATTGACCTCGTGAAAACCCTGCCCTACCCAAAGGCCGAACTCAACTTGCATTGCATCCTGCAAGTGCTGCCAATCAACATGGCTCAAGTCGGCATCGGCCCACGCATCGACCCATAGCTTTGCCACGACATTCGGCCGGAAGAGATCGCCAGCGAGTAATTCACCCCGGTGCTCTAGCGCCTGCATGCGGGAGCGGAGATCGGTCAACTGCCACTGGGTATCGGCGTCCAGGGCCAATGCAAGTCGAGAGGCGTCGATCTCGCGCTCAATCGTGGCATCGGCAACCAAACTCAGGCTTTGCCCGCTTTGGGATACCGGCGTGGCAAAACCCTCTCGATGGGCTTCCCGCAGCTTGCGAATCAGTCCCATCTGCCATGTTGCCCCGTGCTGCTGCAGCGCAGCCAGGGTTTCTCGCAGGCCCCATACCTCGCCCGGCAGCAAAGGCTTGCGCAAGCGCTTCTGCAAACTTTCGACCAAAGCCCCGGGGACGGCCGCCGACCCACGCACCAGCGTGTCCACATAGCCCCGTCGAGCAGCTTGAGCTAGTTCGGCAGCGTTAGCGGGTTGAGACATGCAGGGGTTGAGCCAGCTTCGTGAACTTCAAGGCGCTAGACCTTACACCACGGCGCCTGCGTTCGGGTCATCAGGGTCATCAGCCTTGATGGGCGCCTTGATCAAATCCTCGCGCTTCACGCCCAGCCACATCGCAATCGCGGCTGCAACGAAGACCGAAGAGTAGATACCGAACAAGATGCCGATCGTGAGCGCCACCGCAAAGTGGTGCAGGGTAGGCCCACCAAAGAACAGCATGGACAGCACCATCAACTGCGTACTGCCGTGCGTGATGATCGTTCGGCTCATCGTCGAGGTGATGGCGTGATCAATGACCTGCGAGGTACTGAGCTTGCGGTAGCGGCGGAATGCCTCGCGGACCCGGTCGAAAATCACCACCGATTCGTTCACCGAGTAACCCAAGACAGCAAGCACCGCGGCCAAGACGGCCAGTGAGAACTCCCACTGGAAGAAGGCGAAGAAGCCCAGGATGATGATCACGTCATGCAGGTTGGCAATGATGCCGGCCACCGCGAACTTCCACTCGAAGCGGAGCGCGAGGTAGATCATGATGCCGATGATGGTGAAACCAAGGCCCAAAGCGGCGTCATAGGCCAGCTCTGCGCCGACCGAGGGGCCGACAACTTCCGACCGCGTCAGCTTCACCGGCTCTTTGCCATCGGCCGTCACGCATGTCTGCCGGCTGACCGACTCGCCTTTGTCACTGACGTACGTTTTGGCTTGCACGACACCTTGCTGGGCCTTGCAAAGCACTTCGTAGACCTCGGAAACCACCTCGGCTTGCTTCTTGCCTTCGCGCACGGGCAGACGGAGCAGCAAGTCCCGTGAGCTGCCAAACTTTGCGACTTGAAACTCGCCAAAACCCATGGGCTCCAGGGCTACACGAACGGCCTCTGGGTCTGCGGTCTGGGCGTACTCCAACTCCACCAAGGTACCTCCAGTGAACTCGATGGAGAGATGAAGGCCCCGTGTAACGATAAAAAAGACGGCTGCTGCGAAGGTGATAAAAGAGATCACGTTGAAGATCAACGCGTGCTTCATCAGCGGCAGGTCGCGGCGAATGCGGAACAGTTCCATGGCTCAATCTCCCCTTCAACTCAACTGATCTTCTTGGAGCACAGGCTTGGCTTCGTCTGGCTTCCAAACTTGACCAATCGACACGGTCTTGAGCTTGCGCTGTGTGCCGTACCAAAGATTGACCAGCCCGCGGGAGAACATCACAGCAGAGAACATCGAAGTCACGATGCCCAAGCAGTGCACCACGGCAAAGCCCTTCACAGCCCCGGAGCCAAACGCCAATAGCGCTATGCCGGCAATCAAGGTCGTGACGTTGGAGTCCAAGATGGTCTCCCAGGCCTTTTCGTAACCAATATGGATCGCTTGCTGAGGCGACTTGCCCTCCCTGAGCTCCTCGCGGATGCGCTCGTTGATCAACACGTTGGAGTCAATCGCCATACCGAGCACCAGCGCGATCGCGGCCATCCCCGGAAGACTCAGTGTGATTTGCAACATGGACAGCACGGCCACCAGCATCAACAAATTGAAGGCCAGCGCCACCGAACTGATCAAGCCAAACAACATGTAGTAGACGCACATGAATACGGCGACCGCCAAGAAGCCGTACAGCACCGAGTTCAAGCCCCGGTCGATGTTCTCAGCGCCTAGGCTCGGTCCGATCGTCTTCTCTTCAATGATCTCCATGGGCGCGGCGAGCGAACCGGCACGCAACAGCAGCGCCGTGTCCGCCGCTTCGGTCGACGTCATCGCGCCGCTGATCTGCACACGCCCGCCGCCAATTTCACTGCGAATCACAGGCGCAGTCACGACCTCGCCCTTGCCCTTTTCAAAGAGAACGATGGCCATGCGCTTGCCAATGCTCTCGCGCGTGACGTCCTTGAAGATTCGCGCGCCTTGGGAATCCAGCGTGAGATGCACGGCCGGCTGTTGGTTTTCGTCAAAGCCAGCCTGCGCATCGCTCAGGTTGTCGCCCGTCAAAACAACTTGGCGCTTCAGGATGAGCGCCTGACCACCACGCTCCACGAAGCGCTCGGTGCCGAAAGGAACCGGGCCTGCGCCAGAAAGCGCCGCCATGGCTTCGGCACTGTCGTCCACCATGCGAACTTCCAGAGTGGCAGTTCGACCAATGATGTCCTTGGCCTTGGCCGTGTCCTGCACGCCTGGGAGTTGAACGACCACACGGTTCAAACCTTGCTGCTGAATCACCGGTTCGGCAGTGCCCAACTCATTGACCCGGTTGTGCAAGGTGGTGATGTTTTGCTTGAGCGCCGCCTCTTTCACTGCAATCAGAGACTGCGGCTTGAGCTCACCCACCAGACGCAACTCGCCGTCGGTGGTCACAGGCACCCACTGCACGTCGGCTTGGCGCTCCGACAACGCGATTTGAGCGGCCGTCTGAGTCGGTTCATCGCGGAAAGCAATCAACAGTCGATTGCCGTCACGGCTCACGCCAGCATGGCGGATGTTCTTTTCACGCAGCGCGGTGCGGGAGTCCCCTACGAGGGACTCCATGCGCTTGGTCAATGCGGCACTCATGTCCACTTCCATGAGGAAGTGAACGCCGCCGCGAAGGTCCAGCCCCAGGTACATGGGGAATGCGTGCATCGAGGCCAACCAGCGTGGCGAGCGCGACACCAGGTTCAGCGCCACGATGAAGTCGGGGCTGTTCGCGTCCGGATTCAGCGCCGTCTGAACCGCGTCCTTGGCTTTCAGCTGGACATCGGTATCCACAAAGCGCGCCCGCACCGAGGTGCCTTCAAGCTCGACAAAGTCGGCTTGAACCTTGGCTGCTTGGAGCGCGCCCTCTACCCGCTTGAGCACCTCGGGGGTCACCTTCACGGTGGCTCTGGCGCTAGACACCTGCAGAGCAGGCGCCTCGCCGTAAAAATTGGGCAGCGTGTAGATCAGGCCGATCAACAGCGCAACCGCCAGCACCAGGTATTTCCAGAGCGGGTAGCGATTCATCTTGGGATTCCTTGTGCAGCCGCTCTCCCGAGCGGCCGCGCAGATTTATTTCAAAGTGCCCTTGGGCAGCACTTGCACCACAGCCGAACGCTGGAGTTGCACCTCAACGCCCTGCGCCAGTTCAACGTGGAGCATGCTGTCACCCAACTTGCTCACCTTGCCGAGCAAGCCACCAGCGGTCACGACCTCATCGCCCTTTGCGAGCGCCTCGATCATGGCCTTGTGCTCCTTTTGGCGCTTCATCTGGGGGCGGATCATGATGAAGTACAGCACCACGAACATCGCCACCAAGGGGAGAAAGCTGAGCAAACTGGCCTCGGTGGAGCCGGCAGCGGCGGTTTGGGCAAATGCGTTGGAGATCAGCACGGCTGAGAATCCTGGGGTTGTAAGAAGAAGGGAGTGCACGGCCTTGAAGCCGGCACGCAAAGCTTTCGATTCTAGGTGGCCGCAGGGCGGCAACCGCTAACTGAGGCTACTCCTCCTCATTCCAAGACCCGTCAAGGCCTCCCTATGGAAACCCCGGACACCCACCCAAGCCTAGACATCAAGGGCGCACGGGCCATCGTTAGCCTGCGCCGCCCTGCATCAGCCAACCGCCTGTCGCCTCAGGACATTGAGGTGTTGCATCAGCATTTGGCGACCTTGAGAAGCTCACCCGCCGTGCGCGTGGTGGAGTTGCGCAGCCTGGGCCCGCACTTTTGCTCCGGCTTTCAGATCGACGTCGCCAACGAGGTGAACGCGCCCGAGTTGTTTGAGGGCTTGACCAATGCGTGGGAAAGCCTTCCTCAGACCACCCTGGCCGTGCTTCAGGGCGATGTTTGGGGCGGCGCCGTCGATTTGGCGCTGGCCTGCGACTTTCGGCTGAGCAACGGCCAGGGTCGACTGGGCATCCCTGCCGCTCGCCTCGGCCTTCACTTTTATGGGAGCGGCATGGCGCGACTGACGTCTCGGCTTGGCGCATCGGCGGCCAAGCGCTTGCTCTTGGCCGGTGAAGTGTGGTCCGCGGACCGATGGGTTGCGGAGGGCTTTGCGGAGAGCTCGGAGCCCGACTTGGACGGCTTGGCAGAGCGCTGGCGCGGGCAATTGCTGGCTCTGGCTCCATTGGCGCAGGCTGGCATGAAGCGCCACATCAACGCATTGCTCCGGGACCGGCTGGACTTGGACTTGTTGCAGCTGGATCAGGCGCGTTGCGCTGCATCCAATGACTTTGCTGAAGGCTTGGCCGCTTGGCGCGCCAAGCGGCCTCCTCGGTTCTCAGGTACTTAACCCAATCGGCATGGCTTGCGGCATGAGCGACA
This sequence comes from Burkholderiales bacterium, assembly GCA_046317675.1. Classification (GTDB taxonomy): domain Bacteria; phylum Pseudomonadota; class Gammaproteobacteria; order Burkholderiales; family Burkholderiaceae_C; genus Inhella. Next base: position 342 of record JBKCVH010000285.1, on the reverse strand, counting down.
ATACGCCTCTCTCGGAACCCACAACATACAAGGTAGGTAGCGCGTGGCCAAGGACACCACCAAGACACTGATTGAGGCCGACGGCCTGCGTTACAAGTCTAAGGCGCCCGGTTCTCCGTTTGCAGCCACTTCGTCTTTTGGCGCGGCCACCATGTCGTGCTTCTTGTGCGGTAAGCACCGGCCACGGGCAATGCTCAAGTCTCGCAAGTTGCTGGGCAAGAGCCAACCTGTGTGCGCGCCTTCTTGCAAAGAGCTTGAAGAGCAATTGGCCGTCAAGAAAAATGGGCCGGCCTAATCGGGATAGGGGCCGGACATCGCTGACCGGGCCCCTCCCACACCACC
>JBKCVH010000284.1:0-7093 GCA_046317675.1 Burkholderiales bacterium | reverse complement strand
GTTTTGCCGGAGCCCACGTCGCCTTGCAGCAGGCGGTGGGCCGGCTGGGCTTGGGCCAAGTCGGCGGCAATCTCCTCGGCCACGCGCTGTTGGGCATTCGTGAGCTGGAAGGGCAGCACGCTGAGCAGTTGCTCAGTGAGCGGGCCGCTTCGCAGCTGCGGGGCGCGGTGCTGGGCGCGCAGGGCTTTGCTTTGCAGTTGGCTCAGTTGCTGCGCCAGCAGCTCTTCAAACTTGAGGCGCTGCCAGGCTGGGTGGCTGTGCTCTTGCAGCGCTTGCAGCGGCACGTTCGCGGGCGGGTGGTGCAGCAACTGCAGGGCTTCGCGCAGCGGCGGCAGGCCGGCGGGCACCACGCCGGCAGGCAGCAATTCCTGCAGCGGTGCTTTGGGCAGAGCGGCCTCAATGGCCTTGCGCAAATAGGCTTGCGGCAGCCCAGCGCCAGCGGGGTAAACGGGGGTGAGCACCTGCGCCAGGGGTGTGTCTTCGTCCACGGCCTTGAAGCTCGGGTGCACCATCTCGCGGCCGAAGAGGCCCCCGCGCAACTCGCCCCGCACGCGCACGCGGCGGCCCTCGGCCAGGGTCTTTTGGTGCGAGGGGTAGAAGTGCAGAAAGCGCAGTTGCAGGCTCTGGCCTTCGTCGTCTTGCAGGCTCACAAGGAGCTGGCGGCGGCGTTGGTTCTCAATGCGGCTCAGCCGCACCACGCCCTCGACCTGCACCACCTCGCCGGAGCGTGCCTCGCGCAAGGGGGTCAGGCGGGTTTCGTCTTCGTAGCGCAGCGGCAGGTGCAGGGCCAGGTCAATGGGCCGCAGCAGGCCCAGGCGCTCCATGGCGCGCCGAGGGCCACTTGGCGTGGCTCCACGAGTCTGTTTGCTTGGTGCTGCGGGAACACTCGGCTCTGGCATGGTGGGGATTGTGGCCAGCAGGCAGTCACTGCCAAAAGGCCAGGCGCAGCAACAAAACCGCTTGGACAAAGCCTTGCACCGAGGCTGGAGCGGCTCCGGAATGCTGCCGCAGTTGCGCCGGGCTGTGCGGCCACAACCGCAGTAAGCGTGCCATGGCCAAGTGATGGGTGTCGAGCGTGTAGCGCCTCAGATCTTGCAAAGCACTGAGGCCTTCAAGCGGGTGTTGCCACCAATCCGCAGGGGCTTCTGGCGGCGCGCAGTGCGCGGCGGCCAAACCCAACTCCCACAGCAGCACGTCTAGCGGTCGGCGTTTAGGTGCCAGAAGCACAGGGGTGGAGTCCAGAACCTGCGGGAGCCGGCGACTGGCTCGCAGATGGGCCAAAGCGCCAACATCCACGAAAGCGAGCGCGCTGCAAGGGTCGATCACAAAGGCACCGTGATCTGGGTAGCCCAAAGCCAGGGGCGTTCCGCGTGCCCCATCGCGGGCTAGCTGGTGCAGGCGCGATATGCAAGCCAGCTCATCCGCCGCGCTGCTCTGTTGCTTTGGGATAGCGCTCAGGGGACTCCAGTCAGAGCCCACCATGCCAACAGGCCCAGCTGAGACCTGAGGGAGGCTGCTTGGCGACTGGAGCAAGCCTTCGAGGGCTTCGGCAAAAGCCTGCCTGACGATGCCCGCCAGGAAGTCGTCATCAAGCCCTTCGTCGAGCCACAACACAGGCCGGCCAGCGCTCAGTTCACCGAGCAAACTCTCGCCCAAGGCCATGGCGCCGCGTTCCACCACCAGCAGCTCGCCGTCTTCGCTGTCCCAGAGCAGGTTGACGCCGAGTTTGTTGCCCACGCGATCCAGCACGGGCTGCAAGGCTGCCAAACGCTGTGCGGGCAGCGTCAAGTGTTGCAAACGCAGGGTCGGCTTGGTCGAGTTCATGGGTGATGGGGTGCTCAGGCCGAAGGGCTTCACTCGGTACGGCCAAGTGCCGAGCCATGTGGCGCGCGGATTGTGGGCGTTAGTCGGCAGCGCGGTACACGAGCACCTTGAGCGAGCGGTCTTCGTCCACATCGGCAAAGGCGGCGGGGTTGGGCAGGCGCTGCACGAACTGCAGCTCGGGCACCAGCTCTTGCATTTGCTGAGTGAGGAAATCAACGCCCAGTTTGGGCGTGTTCAGGCACAGCAGCACCTCGCCGCCGGGGTGCAGCAAGGTGGGCAGGCGGCGCATCACGCGGGCGTAGTCCTTCTCGGCCACGAAGCTGCCTTTTTGGTGGCTGGGTGGGTCGACGATGACGAGGTCGTACGGGCCGCTGCGGGTGAGCTTGCCCCAGGACTTGAAGAGGTCGTGCGCCAGGAAGCTGGCGCGGGTGTTCAGACCATTGAGCGCATGGTTCTGCCGGCCAATGGCCAACGCGCCGGGGCTCATGTCCACGTTCACCACCGACTGCGCGCCGGCCTGCAGCGCCACCACGGAGAAGGCGCAGCTGTAGGCAAACAGGTTCAGCACCTCCAGGCCCGGCGTGGCGGTGCACTGCGCCCGCACCCAGCGCCGGCCCTCGGCCATGTCGAGGAACAGGCCGTGGTTCTGGCCTTTGAGCAGGTGCACCAGGTAGCGCGCGCCGTCTTCGCTGACTGAATGCGGCTCGGGCAGCGTGCCGGCCATCAGGCGGGTTTCAGTGCGGCCCTCAGACCGGCATTGGTAAACCCAGACCAGCTCTTGCTGCGGCGCCAGCTCGGCCCAGCGCGCCGCCAGTGCCGCATGGACGGCGGCGAGTTCCTCTTCGCTCAGCGGCCGAAAACTGGTGAGCAGCCAGGCGGGCGGGTAGACGTCGAGCGCCAAGTGTTCGCAGCCCGGGTGCAAGCCGCCCCGGCCGTGAAAGATGCGCTGCGCTTGCGCCAGAAGGTCGGCCTGGGCGATGGCATTGAGCAAAGCGTCTATGGCGCGCTCCTGTGGTTTTTGGGGCGCTTCACCGCCCATTGAAGCGACTGCCAGCTCGGCCGGCGGCTGCTGCCGTAGGGCGCCAAAGCAGCCACATCGGGGTGGAAGAGTTCCATCACCCGCAGCTGCGCGCCCTTGCGCTGGAACACCGAATGGCGGCTCCACAGCATGCCGCGCGGGGGCGCGTCGCCGGTCGCTTCTTGCCATTGGCGCGCCATCTGCCGCCGGGTGGCGCCCTGCACAGCGAGCCGGCGCGGCTGCAGTGTGCTGCGGCTCACGCGAGGGTCGGCGTAGAGCAGGGCGGCCAAGGGTTGCCGGCCCAAACCTTTGAGGGCCTTCCATGGGCCGGCCAGCGCGCTCTTGTGCAGGCTGGAGCGCGCCCACACCAGCGGCTTGCCGTCCACGCGCAGCACCACCTCGCGCACCAGCGTGCAGCCGCGCTGGGGCCGGCCGAGCTGCCGGCGCTCGGGCGCGCGCAGCTTGGCCGTGGCCTGTCGCAGCAGCTGCACCTCAAAGCGGCCGTGGCGGGCCAGGCGGGCGGTGAGGCTGCCGGGGGCGCGCAGCCAGGCGCGCAAGGAAAGGCGGGCAGTGACACCCATTCAGCGCGCCAGCATCCGGCTTGTGGTGGCGCCTTGCACGCGCATCATGAAGTCTCTGGACATTGCGCGCTCAACCATTTCGCGGCGTCACTCAAGGGGTCGGTGCTTTCTTCATCAGGCGCAAGGCGCCCAGTGACGCGAGCTTGCTTGAAGTCCAGCGCGTGCACCACCGTGATGCCGGCCAAGCCCCCGTTGGGCAGTGGAAATGGCATGACCCCCGTGGCCAGCCCCGCGCTGGGAGCACCGAAGGAGCGCACGCGCGGCAAGCTGCGCAGCCCGATGGCGACGAATTCTACCGAGCTGGCTGTGCCGGCGTTGAAGAGCACGGCCACCGCGACGGCGGCGGGCGGCCCTTTGCGCGGGGGCAAGGGCCAGGGCTCACGCAGGCCATTTCGATCCTCGAAGTAGCCGATGGGCTCGGGCGGCAGCAGGGCGGCAATGGCCTGAAACATCGGGTACATGTTGCCGCCGTCATTGCGCCGCAGGTCCAGCACCAGACCGCAAGGCTTCGCTTGCAGCACCTTGGCAAGCGTCTGGGCGCCCGCGGCGCCCGCCTGCTGGTTCCGTGCTTCGTTCAAACCCGCGTAGCCCGACATGCGAAGAACTGGAAATGCCTGGACAGGCTTGCCCAGCTCAAGGAAGGGGTCGGCCGGGCGATCGATCTCCGGCGCTGCGTCCAGACGGGCCGCCTTGTTGGCGGGGATGTAGTAGGAATGGCGGTCCCGCTGCCACAGCAAGCCCAGAAGATCGGACGACAGCGCCCGATCCAGGTCGGCGACGCGCTGGCCTTGGCTTGCCGTCTGGCGCGCATTGCGCAACGCGCTGGCCCAATCGATCCCATGGGCCTCCAGGCCATTTTCTTCAATGAGCTTGACGGCCTCCACCAGGGTCCCTTCGATCTGTTCCGGCGGCAGCTTTGGGTTGGCCCGGATGGCCTGCGCCGCCAAAACGGCCAGTCCGGCTGCGGCCAACACGCCCAGGGCAACCAGCACCCAACGCGACCACCTTGCAGGCAGCTTGGTGCCTAAAGACGAACGGAAAAGAGTCAGCATCGGCGAGCTTTCTTCAAGTGCAAGGCGTGCCCTGGTGGTAGCGCAAGCGCCATTGGCCCTCGTGCAGTTGCCACAGCGAGCTGCGCTCGGTGGCAAGGCCGTCTCGCTCGCTGCGGTAGCGCAGCAGGGCGGCGTCGGGCGAGAGGCGGTCCAGCACAAAGGCATGGGCCCGCACGGCATCCGGGGCTTCGTCGGCGCTTTGGGCGAGCAAGGCCAGCAGGGCCGCACGGTCGTAGCTGCGGCCGGATCGGCCCACCTCGTGGGCGAGTGGGTGCAGCACCTCGGCCGCCCAAGCGGCGTCGCGGCGGCGTGCCGGTTGCATCAGCGCCAACTCCAAATCCATCAGGTGCTGCAGCAGTTCCCCGTCGTTCATGCCGAGCTGCGACCCAGCTCCTCAGCCCGCTTGGCGGCTGCATGCACGGCGCGCTGGAAGGCTTCGCCCACGGCGTCAGCGCGAAGGCTCTCCAGCGCTGCGTGGGTGGTGCCGCCTTTGCTGGTCACGCGTTCGCGCAGCAGGCTGACCGACTCCTCCGACTGCAGCGCCAGCGCCGCCGCACCGCCGCAGGTGGCCAGCGCCAGTTCGCGGGCTTGGGCTTCGTGCAGGCCGAGCTGTAGGCCGGCTTCGATCATGGCTTCCACCACGTAGAAGAAGTAAGCCGGGCCGCTGCCGCTGATGGCGGTCACGGCGTCCAGTTGCGATTCCTCTTCCAGCCACAGCGTGCGCCCGGTGGGGGCCAGCACGGCTTCCACTTCGGCGCGGTCCAGGCCGCTCACGGCCGCTCGGGCATAGAGGCCGCTGATGCCTTGGCCGATGAGCGCCGGCGTGTTGGGCATGGCGCGCACCACGCGGTCGGTGGAGGCGGCGCGTGCAATCGTGTCGCTGCGCACCCCGGCCATGACGCTGAGCTGAAGCGCTTGGCCAAGCCAAGCGCTGGCCGGTGCGGCCGCCTCGGCAAACAGCTGGGGTTTGACGGCCCAGACCACCAGCTCGGCCTGGGCCAGCCGCGCATCGGGTGCCGCCAGGGCCTCGATGCCGAACTGCTCCTGAAGCTTGGCGCGCTGGGCCTCAAAGGGCTCCACCACCAGGAAGGCGTCGGCCGGCCGACCCGCGCGGCGCAGGCCGCCCAGGATGGCGCTGGCCATGTTGCCGCCGCCGATGAAGGCGAGGGTGGCGTGGTGCATCAGGCGGCTTTGTTCTTGGGCTTGAGCAGGCCGTCGCAGCTGGCGCGCTCAGGGCCGTTCAGGTTCTTGCAAACGCCATCGAGCTGCTGCTGCAGGCGGCCCAGCACGGGCGCATTGGCGCCGCTGGCCCAGGGTAGCAGGGCATCGGCCACGCGCTGCAGCGAACGGGCGCTGCGCTCGTGAAAGGAGCCTGGGTCTTGCGCCGCTTCGCTGATGAGCTGGGCAGCGACTTGTTCAATGCGCGTGCTGTCTTGCGGTGCCAGTTCCACCAACTGGCGGAAGTAGCCGGCGCCCCACTGCAGGCGCGTGGCCGGGCCCTTGCTGGTGCTGAAGCTCTGGGCGTACCAGTCGAGCGCCTCTGCATTGCGGCCGTTCTTGCGCGCATTGCTGCCCAGCATGCTCATCAGGTAGTAGGGCGAATGGCTCTTGCTGAGGTTGCGCTTGAGCAGCGCATCACTGTCGGCCCACAGGCCGGCTTGGCCGAGCAAGTGCGCGGTGCTGTACACGACCGACTGGCGCTCGTAGGCGTCTTTGATGTCGCGCTCCACGCTGTTGGCCAGGCCGCGCACCTCGGTGAGCAGGGGTGCCGGCATCTTGGGCTGCAGGGCTGTTTTGGGTTCATCCATGCGCGCCAGTTCCACGCGGGCCAGCAAGGCGCCCACGCGATCGGCGCGGCTCAGGGCCGTCGAGGATTGCAAGCTGGCCAGCTGGCCATCGAGCTGGGTGCGCACGCGTTCGCGCGCCTCGCCCGGCTTGGGCTGGAGGGCGCGCACCAAATCGACGGCTTGGTTGGACAGCACATCGGCATGCGCGCGCGCTGCGGCCGATTGGCTAAGCACGGCCATCACCGTGCTGAGTTGTTCGCTCGTCAGGGGCGCGGCTTTGTCGCCGGCGGCGGCCAGGCCTTTGAGCAGCAGGCGCGTGCGCACTTCGGCCGGCACGCCAGGGGCTTGCGCCAGTTGGCGCATCAGCGCGGCGCGCTCCGATTCCTTGACGAGTTGGTCTTGGTCGGTTTCCCAGCTGTAGTAACCCAGAAGTTGCCACTCCGAAGGCTTCAAGGCCTTGCCAGCGCGGGCGTCGCGCAGCACCTGGGCCACGGGGCGGCCACCGGCCAAGCCGAGCTGCAAGAGCTTGACAACCTGGGCCGCGTCCGCTTCGCCGGGCAGGCGGGAAATCTCAGCGCCTTGCGGGCTGAACAAGATCAAGGTTGGGTAGCCGCGCACCTTGAAGCGCGTGCCCAGCTTTTGAGCGCCGGGCAGGTCGCCGTCAATCAACACCGGCAACACGCCCTTGGCTTGGCCGATGAAGTCAGCGCGGTTGAACAGCGTGGCCTTGAGCTGGTTGCAAGGCGGGCACCACTTGGCGCCCCAGTACAGCAGCACGGGCTTCTTCTCGGTGCTGGCTTGCTTGAAGATGGCGTCGATGTCGCTGTCTTG
>JBKCVH010000283.1:0-12836 GCA_046317675.1 Burkholderiales bacterium | reverse complement strand
ACGGCGGGTGGGCTGTTGGTGAGTTGCAGTGCCGAAGCGCTCGAGGAGGTTCAGGCGGTGTTCACAAGGCATGGCTTTGAGCGAGCGGCCGTGGTGGGGCGCATCAGCGCGGGTCGTGGGTTGCGCCTCACTTGAGCGCGGACATGAAGCCGGATCAAACCACCTGCCTCCCGGGCGTCCGCCCCCTGGGCGAGTACACGCTCGTCATTGATGCGCGAACGCCCAAAGAATTCGCAGACGACCATCTGCCCGGCGCATTGAATCTCCCCATCGTCAGCCAAGAAGAGTTTGCCGAGGTGGGCACCCTACACCGAAGCAACCCGCACGCGGCCTATGTGATTGGGGCGCAGTACGCGCTGCGCAATGTGGCACGCCACATCGGCGAGGTCATTGCGCCGCTCAAGCCCCAGGCCAAGCTCTTGGTTTACTGCTTTCGCGGTGGCAAGCGCAGCCGGGCCTGGGCCGAGCCACTGCGCAACATCGGTTATGCGGTCGATGTACTGCCAGGGGGTTGGAAGGCCTACCGGGCCTGGGTCCGGGCCGAGTTGGACGCCCTGCCTGCGCGTTTTGAGTGGCGCGTGCTGGCGGGCACCACGGCCTGTGGCAAGACGCGACTGCTGCAGGCACTGCGCGAAGCCGGCGGCCAGGTGTTGGACCTGGAGGCCCTGGCCTGCCACCGTGGCTCGCTGCTCGGCGCCTTGCCCAGCCAGGCGCAACCACCGCAAAAGCATTTCGACTCGCAGTTGCGCTTGGCCTTGCAGCAATTCGACCCCAATCGTCCGGTTTGGGTCGAAGACGAGAGCAAGAAGATTGGACTGCGGCAGTTGCCGGACCGCCTTTTTGAAGCCTTGCACCAAGCCCAGACTTGGCAGCTCAGTGCGCCCATGCCGGCGCGCGTGCAGGTTTGCCGGGAGGATTACGCGCACTTCGCGATGAACCCGCTCGCCTTGGTGGCGCAACTAAAGCCCCTCAAGCCGCTGGTGGGCGGGGCCGTGCTGACGCATTGGCAAGCACTGGCGGAGGCGGGTGAGGTGGACGCCCTGCTCGAAGCCGTGATGCGCCAGCATTACGACCCCTGTTACCTCCGCTCCATGCGGCGCAATCGGGCACTCACGCCGCTGGAGCTCCCCGACCTCAGCCCGGAGACGCTGGCAGCGGTAGCGCGTCAGTTGAATCGGCTTCCTGTGGGCGGGCTTGCGCCGGCAAGCGGAGCGTAAAGCGCGCACCCGGCTGCGTGTCGGCGCTGCGCCGCTCCAGGGTGTCATCCACCTCAAACCGCGCGCCGTGCCGCTCGGCAATCTGACCGGCAATGGTCAGGCCCAAACCCGACCCCTCCGCGCCGGTGCCCAGCACCCTGTAAAAGGGCTGAAAGACCCGTTCGCGCGCATCCGGGGCAATGCCGGGGCCGTTGTCTTCGACCTGCAAAACGACCACTTGGCCGAATCCGTCCTCGGTCACGCGCACCGTCACTTCACCGCCCTTTGGCGTGTACCGCAAAGCGTTGTCCACAAGATTGCGCAGCAACTCCACCAGCTGCCAGCGCTGGCCCGGCACCTGGAGGCGACTGAGCTCGGGGCCTTCAAAGCCAAGGTCAATGCGCAGCGCCAGGGCCTGCGGCACGAAGTCTTGGGTCACTTCCCGGGCCAGCTCGGCAATGTCAATGGCTTCACTGGCCATGGGTGCGCCTTCAGCCCGCGCCAAGGCCAAGAGCTGGCTCACCATGTGCGCAGCCCGCTCGCTCGAAAGCGCAATTTGCGCAAACGACTGCTCCAGCTCCTTGGCGTTGAGCTCACCCGCCCGCAAGGCTCGCCCAGCCAGTTCAGCCTGCGTGCGCAGCCCGGCCAGGGGCGTCTTGAGTTGGTGGGCTGCATCGGCCAGGAACTGGCGCTGGCTGCTGGCCGCCTGCTCGCGCTTGGCCAACAGCTCATTGACGGCCCGAACGAGCGGGGCTACCTCTTCAGGTGCGCCGCCTTCGTCAATGGGACTCAAGTCCTCCGGCGCCCGGTCACGAATGCGCTGCTGCAGCGCCTCCATGGGCTTGAAACCTTGCACCAGCGCCAGCCAAGCCAAAAGCGCCGACAGCGGCAGCAAAAGGAAAAGCGGCAGCGAAATGCCGCGAACGATGTCCCCTGCCAAGCGTTTGCGCTTGCCCAAGGTCTCGGCCACTTGGACCAGCATGAGCGCCTCATCTTGCGGCTTGGCGCGCAACCAAAGCGCAGCCACGCGCAGGGACTCCCCGGCCACCTGCTCTTCGCGAAACTGCAACTGCCCGACATTGCCAACGCGGCTCGGCACCGGAAGCCGTCGGTCCCCGGCGATCAGCTCCCCGCGCAGCCCAAGCACCTGAAAACTCACGAGGTCGTCATCCTCGTTCTGCATCATGGCCAGCGCTTCCGCCGGCAGCTCAAGGCGCTGAGCCGGCTCCAAATGAGCATGCTGGCGGCTCACGCGCTCGCCCAATGCGCGGGCAGCCTCACCCAGCGCGCGGTCGTAGGGTTGGGCCGCAATGCCCTGTGCCACCACCCAGGTGAGCAACACAGCCGCTGGCCAAATGATGAGCAAAGGCGCCAGCATCCAGTCCAACAACTCGCCAAACAGGGAGCGTGGGCCCCGGCGAAGCGCGCGCTCGCCCAGCCCAGTCAGGGCCAGCGAAGTCGACCTCGGCTCAGTCAACTCGCTCAAGGCAATAGCCCAGACCCCGAACCGTGGCAATGCGCACTGGGCCTTGTTCTATCTTTTTGCGCAAGCGGTGCACGTACACCTCAATGGCGTTGTGACTGACCTCATCGCCCCAGCTGCAAAGCTGTTGCACCAACTGCTCCTTGCTGACCAGCCGGCCCACTCTTTGCAAGAGCGCTTCGAGCACGGCCACCTCACGCGCCGACAACTCCAGCAATTGCTCGTTCAAGTAGGCGACGCGGCCTGATGCATCAAAGCGCAAGGGGCCGTGCTGAACGCTCTGACCGGTTGTCCCCAACCCTCGCCGGGTCAGCGCCCGAACCCGGGCCTCCAGCTCCTGCAAAGCGAAGGGCTTGGCCATGAAGTCGTCAGCACCCAAATCCAAGCCCTGCACGCGCTGCTCCACGCTGTCGGCTGCAGTCAAGATCAACACCGGAAGGTGCGAACCGCGAGCCCGCAGCCTGCGAAGAATCTCCAAGCCGCCGAGCTTGGGAAGCCCTAAATCCAAAATGAGCAAGTCAAACTCGTGCGTGTTGAGCGCTGCATCCACCTCGCTGCCGTTGGCAAGCTGATCCACGGTGTACCCCGCCTGCTTGAGCGCTCGGGTCAGTGCATCAGCCAGTACTTGGTCGTCTTCGGCAACGAGGATGTGCATGTCAGGAGTGCTCGCTCGTTCAAGGCTCGCCGTGTTGGCAAGCGCTTACACGGCTGCAGGTAGAAGGTTAAAGATTGATTCGCCCGGCCATCTTACGAAGGCCTTGACACCGCGCCCCCAGGCGCTGCTATGCTGTATACATATCCAGTACTCAAGGAGCTCAAATGAACACCGCCGCCGCCCAGTCTGAAAAGCAAAAGGCCCTGCAAGCCGCCCTGTCGCAAATTGAAAAGCAGTTCGGCAAGGGCTCGATCATGCGCCTTGGCGAAGGCGAAGTCATTGAAGACATCCAGGTGGTTTCCACCGGCTCCTTGGGCCTGGACATCGCCCTGGGCGTTGGCGGCCTGCCTCGCGGCCGCGTGATTGAAATTTACGGCCCAGAAAGCTCGGGCAAAACCACCCTGACGCTGCAGGTCATCGCCCAGATGCAAAAGCTCAATGGCACCTGCGCGTTCATTGACGCCGAGCACGCGCTCGACTCGCAATACGCGCAGAAGCTCGGCGTGAATTTGCAAGAGTTGCTGATCAGCCAGCCCGACACCGGCGAACAAGCCCTCGAAATCACCGACGCCTTGGTGCGCTCGGGCTCGGTGGACTTGATCGTCATTGACTCGGTCGCCGCCCTCACGCCGCGCGCTGAAATCGAAGGCGAAATGGGCGACCAACTGCCCGGCCTGCAAGCCCGCCTGATGAGCCAAGCCTTGCGCAAGCTCACCGCCACCATCAAGAAAACGAACTGCACTGTCATCTTCATCAACCAGATCCGCATGAAGATCGGCGTGATGTTCGGCAGCCCAGAAACCACCACCGGCGGCAACGCACTGAAGTTTTACGCCTCGGTTCGCCTCGACATCCGCCGCATTGGCTCCATCAAAAAGGGCGACGAAGTCATCGGCTCCGAGACCAAAGTCAAAGTGGTCAAGAACAAGGTGGCGCCCCCCTTCAAAACGGCAGAGTTCGACATCCTTTACGGTGAAGGCATCAGCCGCGAGGGTGAGGTGGTTGACATGGGCGTGCTGCACAAAATCGTCGACAAGAGCGGCGCTTGGTACGCCTACCAAGGCGAAAAGATCGGCCAAGGCAAAGACAACGCCCGCGAGTTCCTGCGCGAGAACCCCGACTTGGCGCGCGAGATCGAGAACAAGATCCGAGAGGCCGTGGGTGTTTCGCCCTTGAACGCCGCCGACTCCGCAGAGTGATTCCGCAAGAGCCCAATTTGCGTTTGGTGGGTCGCTTTTGGGCAGCCTACCAAGCTCGCAACTGGGCCCTTGCACAGGCTCTACTGGCACCCGGCGTGCAATGCCGCTGGTGGGCCACTGGTGAACTTTTTTGTGGCGCCCCTGCCATCGTGGGCGCGAACGCCGCATACCCCGAAGGCTGGCGAATCCATTTGCTGGAGCTGCACGGGCTGAGCGACGGCAGGGTGCTCAGCTTGGTGCGCGTGGACCATGGCGCGCTGCAGTTTTGGGCAAACAGTTTCTTCGAACTGAAGTCGGAGCGAATCACCGCCCTCGACGAATACTGGAGCGACGCGGCCGAAGCGCCGTCATGGCGTCAGTCGCTCCCCGATCGCCACATTCAGCCGGCCGACGCCCGTGCTGGAATGCCGCTCGACCCAGCGCTGTGGGACTGAGCGCCGTCCAACTGCGAGCCCGTGCTTTGGCGCTTCTCGCACAGCGCGAGCACAGTGAGCAAGAGCTCAGCCGCAAGCTGCACGCCGCCCTGCTCCGTGCTGCCGAACGTGCGGGTGAAGAGCCGCCAGACGACGCGGCAGCGCGGGTTCAAGCCGTTCTGACCGCCTTGGCCGCACAAGATTTGCTCTCCGACGCCCGCTACATCGACAGCCGGCTTCGCACACGAGCGCCGCGCCTGGGCGTGCGCCGCTTGGCCGCCGAGCTGGCCCAACACGGCCTCAAGCCGGAGGGCGAAACTTGGGAGGCAGTGCAGGCCACTGAAGCCGAACGTGCGCTGGCACTGCTGCAGCGGCGCTTTGGCGAGGATCCTCCGACTGATCTGAAAGAAAAGGCCCGGCGAGTCCGCTTTCTTCTGTCGCGCGGCTTTGCGCCTGGGCTCGCCGCCAAGCTGGTTGAGGGGAAAGCTGCATAAGGGCTGTCAAAATTTGACACTTATGCAATCTCAAGACGCAGCCGCTGTCACCCGAACCCCGCTCCATACCCGCTCGCTCAAGGTGCAGGTGTATGAGCGCAGCGATGGCCTCTTTGATGTGGAGGCCAGCTTGGTCGATGTCAAGCAGATCGACATGCGGCTTGCCACAGGCTTGCGCCCAGCCGGCGAGCCGGTGCATGACATGCAGTTGAACCTCGTCGTTGATCGGGAACTCAACGTCCTGCAGTCCAGCTCAGGTACCCACGCCATGCCCTATCCGGGCCAATGCGACCAACACGGCAATGCCTACGCGCAGCTTGTGGGGCTGAACTTGATGCAGGGCTTCCGTGCGGCGCTCAAGCAAAGGCTGTCCGGCACGCGGGGTTGCACCCATCTGTCCGAACTGGCCGGCGTGCTGCCCACGGCGGTCATTCAAGCCTTTGCTGGCCATGTGCTCGACACTCGCGAAGGCAACGCCGAAGGGCACCCCCCGTACCAGATCGACAAGTGCCATGCACTGCGTCGAGACGGCCAAGTGGTAAAAACCCATTACCCGCGCTGGTTCGCTGCGTCGAATCAGTCCTGAATCCACACACCCCCACCCCGCCATGAAGATCCACGAATACCAAGGCAAGGAAGTCTTGCGCCAGTTCGGCGTGCCTGTGCCGCGCGGCATCCCCGCATTCACTGTGCAGGAGGCCGTAGAGGCCGCCCAAAAGCTTGGAGGCCCGGTTTGGGTCGTCAAGGCACAGATTCACGCCGGTGGGCGTGGCAAGGGCGGCGGCGTCAAGGTCGCCAAGACCCTCGACGACGTGAAGAAACTCGCCGAGCAAATTCTCGGCATGCAACTCAAAACACACCAGACCGGCCCCGAAGGCCAAAAGGTGCGCCGCCTCTACATCGAAGACGGTGCCGACATCAACAAGGAGTACTACGTCTCCTTGGTCACTGACCGCGCCTCGCAAAAGATCGCCTTCATTGCCTCCTCGGAAGGCGGCATGGACATCGAAGAAGTTGCGCACAGCACGCCCGAGAAAATCATCACCGACGTGATTGACCCGCTGACGGGCCTGGGCGCTGAACAAGCCCAGAAGATCGCCGCAGCCATCGGCTTGCCCGAGGGCTCGCACGCCCAAGCGGTCGAGATCTTCCAGAAGCTGTACCGCTGCTACATGGAGACCGACGCCTCGCTGGTCGAAATCAACCCGCTCAACTGCGACAGCAAGGGCGTGCTGATGGCGCTGGACGCGAAGTTCAATTTTGACGCCAACGCCCTGTTCCGCCACCCTGAAATCGTCGCCTACCGCGACCTCGACGAAGAAGACCCGGCCGAAGTTGAAGCCAGCAAGTTCGACCTGGCTTACATCAGCCTGGACGGCAACATCGGCTGCCTGGTGAACGGCGCCGGCTTGGCCATGGCCACCATGGACACCATCAAGCTGTTCGGCGGCGAGCCCGCCAACTTCCTGGACGTGGGCGGCGGCGCCACCGCCGAGAAGGTGACCGAGGCTTTCAAGATCATGCTCAAGAACAAGAGCGTGAAGGGCATCTTGGTCAACATCTTCGGCGGCATCATGAAGTGCGACACCATTGCCGAAGGCGTGATCACCGCCTGCAAGGCCGTGAACCTGAGCGTGCCGCTGGTGGTGCGCATGAAGGGCACCAACGAAGACCTGGGCAAGAAGATGCTGGCCGAGTCCGGCCTCCCCATCATCGCGGCCGACTCGATGGCCGAAGCGGCCACCAAGATCGTCGCTGCCGTTCAGTAACGGCCCCAGTCTCCCCACGGTCGCCACCCCCGAGAGGCGCTGAGGGCACCCGGAACGGCCGGGACGCCCTCAGGTTTCGCCCCAACTCACAAGGATTCAGATCATGTCGATCTACATCAACAAAGACACCAAGGTCATCACCCAGGGCATCACCGGCAAGACCGGTCAGTTCCACACCCTGGGCTGCCAGGCCTATGCCAATGGCAAGAACGCCTTCGTGGCGGGCGTGAACCCCAAGAAGGCCGGCGAGAAGTTCAGCGACATCCCCATCTACGCCACCGTCAAGGAAGCCGCCTCGCAAACCGGCGCCACGGTTTCGGTGATCTACGTGCCGCCCGCGGGCGCTGCGGCCGCCATCTGGGAAGCCGTTGAGGCCGACCTCGACCTGGCGATCTGCATCACCGAAGGCATTCCCGTCCGGGACATGCTGGAAGTGCGCAACAAGATGAAGGCCAAGGAAGCCGCTGGTGGCAAGCGAACCCTGCTGCTCGGCCCCAACTGCCCTGGTCTCATCACGCCGGAAGAAATCAAGATCGGCATCATGCCGGGCCACATCCACCGCAAAGGCCGCATTGGCGTGGTGAGCCGCTCGGGCACGCTGACCTATGAAGCCGTGGCGCAACTGACCGAAATCGGCTTGGGCCAATCGTCGGCAGTGGGCATCGGCGGTGACCCGATCAACGGCCTGAAGCACATCGACGTGATGCAAGCCTTCAACGACGACCCCGACACCGACGCCGTCATCATGATTGGCGAGATCGGCGGCCCCGACGAAGCCGAAGCCGCGCGCTGGTGCAAGGCCAACATGAAGAAGCCCATCGTCGGCTTCATCGCTGGCGTGACCGCCCCTCCGGGCAAGCGCATGGGCCACGCCGGCGCGCTCATCTCGGGTGGCGCTGACACCGCCGACGCCAAACTCGCCGTCATGGAAGAGTGCGGTTTCACCATCACGCGCAATCCCAGCGAGATGGCCAAGCTGCTCAAAGCGCTGATCTAAACGCAGAGGTGGAAACAACAAACGGGGGCCCTGGCCCCCGTTTTCTTATTCATGACCTGGCTTTCTGACCCCACGTTCTGGCTCGCCGTTGGCCAGATCATCATGATCGACATCCTGCTCGGGGGCGACAACGCGGTCGTCATCGCGCTGGCGTGTCGGCGCCTACCGCCGCATTTGCGGCGCAAGGGCATCTTGTGGGGCACTGCGGGGGCCATCGCCCTTCGTGTGGTGTTGATCTTCTTCGCCCTCAGCCTATTGAAGCTGCCGGCACTGAAACTGGTGGGTGCCGCCTTGCTGCTTTGGATCGGCGTCAAGCTCTTGCTGCCAGAAGACGGCGATGAACATGGCAACATCGGCGCCAGTGACAAACTTTGGGCCGCCGTGAAAACGGTGATCGTGGCCGACCTGGTAATGAGCGTTGACAACGTGATTGGCATTGCTGGCGCTGCAGAGACGGCAGCTCACGGGCACCAAATGGCGCTCGTCATCTTCGGCCTGCTGGTGTCCGTGCCCATCATCGTGTGGGGCAGCCAACTGGTCATCCGACTCATGGACCGCTTTCCTTTCATCATCACCGCCGGCGGCATGTTGCTGGGTTGGATCGCCGGCACCCTGGCGGTGGGCGACCCGCTGCTGAGCAACTGGGTAGGCGCCACTGTGCCTCGGCCTCTGTTTTGGGGCGCCGGCTTGGCGGGTGCGGCGCTGGTTTGGCTGCTTGGGCAGCACTTCACGCGGCAACGCAAGTCAGCCTGAGATGGGACTCCTTGACCGCCTGAAAAAGATGTTTGGCACGAGCGCGCCAGAGGCCAAGCTGGATGCCACCTCCACGCAGAGCCATGGCCTCTCCAGCACACAGGCCCTTAGCACCCAACCCTTCTCCACACAGCCCGCAGCCAAAGGGCAAAAGGGCGGCCGATCTGTGGCTGGCGAAGTACCCGAATACCTTGAGCTGCAAGAAGAGCTCGGTCGCGGGGCCATGGCCGTGGTGCATGCGGCCCTGGACAAGCGCAGTGGCAGCCGCATTGCCATCAAACGCCTGCTGCTTTCCAGCGAAGTCGGGCCCGACGAGCTCAAAGACGTGCGCGCCCGCTTTTTGCGCGAGGCCCAAGCGGCGCAGTCCCTGGACCACCCCGACATCCTCAAGGTGCACGAATTCGGCACCACACCCGTGGGCGACGCCTGGCTGGCCATGGAGCTCCTGCACGGCCACGACCTCAGCCGCCACGCCATTGAAGGGCACCTGCTGTCGGTAGACCAAGTCCTGCGCATCGGCATCCGGCTTGCGCGTGCCCTGGACTACGCCCACCGCCAAGGCGTTGTGCACCGCGATGTGAAGCCCGCCAACATCATGGTGGACGAAGCCACCGACAGCGTCCGCATCATGGACTTCGGCATCGCCCGCATGGCCGATGGCAGCCGCACCCGGACCGGCCTGGTGCTGGGCACCCCCAGCTACATGGCGCCCGAGCAATTGGCCGGCCAAACGGTGGACGGCCGCTCCGACCTCTACGCACTCGGCGCGGTCATTTACCAGTTGCTCACCGGCCGCCTACCGCACCAAGGTGAGAGCATGGCGCGCCTCATGTACGAAATCGCCAACGAACGCGCCGCTGACGTGCGCTCACTGCGCCCGGGTCTGCCCGAAGCCCTCGCCATGGTGCTCTCGCTCGCACTCGAAAAGCGACCTGAACTGCGCTACGCCAAGGGTGAAGACCTGGCGCAAGACCTAGAAGCGGTGCTCGCCCAAGTTCAGCCCGGAGCTGATGCACCCGGCTCTACCCCGGCCGCCAGTGCCGACATCGACCCCTTCGCTGCCACCCAGCGCTTTGACCTCAAAAAAGGCGGTTCGCAGTGATCAAACTGCCCTATGCGCTCCAACTCGTCGGCCAGACAGACGTCGGCCGCGCCCGCACCAACAACGAAGACGCGTTTACCTTGGCGCCCGCCTCGGGCTTGGCCGTGTTGGCCGATGGCATGGGTGGCTACAACGCCGGCGAGGTCGCCAGTCAGATGCTGACCGGCTTCCTCCATGACGAACTGGGCCGCTGGCTGGCCGAAGCCGAAGGCGCCCCCCCAGCCGCTGTGCAGCAAGCCATGGCGATTTGCGTCGACAACGCCAACCGCGCCGTGTTTGAAGCCGCCCAAGACAACCCCCGCTACGCCGGCATGGGCACCACCCTGGTATTGGCCGTTTTCAGGCCCGAAGGCGTCTGGATTGGCCACGTGGGCGACTCCCGCGCCTACCGCCTGCGCGGCGGGCGTCTGGAGCAAATCTCCCGCGACCACTCCCTGCTGCAAGAGCAGCTGGACGCGGGCCTCATCACCCCCGAGCAAGCGCAATTCGCCCTGCACAAGAACCTCGTCACCCGGGCGGTGGGCGTCGAACCCCAGGTGGAGCTGGAATCGCACCTGCACCCTGTACAAGACGGCGACCTCCTCTTGCTGTGCTCCGACGGGCTTTCCGACATGCTGCGCGACGACGAGCTCCAATCGTTGTGCCAAGCCCACGCCCAGAAGACAGACGGCCTGCAAACCCTGACGGAAGCACTCATTGCCGCCGCAAACGACCGTGGTGGCCGGGATAACATCACCGCCGTCTTGGCCGGTGTGGGTGGGCGCGCAAGCGCAGCTGCACCCAACCGACCCTGGTGGAGTTTGGGTCGCCGCTAAGCCCAGCCTCTCACGCATTGCCCCCCAACTGATTAACGAGGTCCCGATGGCAAAACTGGTGTTGTCGCTTGACGGTGTGGTGATCAAAGAAGTCCAACTCACGAAGGACAAGACCACGCTCGGCCGTCGGCCCTATAACGACATCGTGATCGACAACCTGGCCGTGAGTGGTGAGCACGCCGTTTTGCAAATGATCGGCGCCGAAGTCTTCATCGAAGACTTGAACTCCACCAACGGCACCTACATCAATGGCAAGGCCGTTAAGAAGCAGCAACTGCGCGCCAATGACGTGATTGAAGTCGGCAAGTACAAGATCAAGTACCTCGCCGATGAGCACCAAGACTACGAAAAGACCATGATCTTCAAGCCGGGCCAAACCATGCCCGGCGTCGGCTCGCATGCGCTGCAGTCGCCCAGCCACTTTGGCAGCTTTGCCCCGGCAGGCGGCCCACCGCCCAATCTGGGTCCAGCCAGCATTCGCGTCATGAGCGGTGCCGCAGCCGGACGCGAAGTACCCCTCACCAAAGTGGTCACCACCGTGGGCAAGCCCGGCGTGCAGGTGGCTTCCATCACCAAGCGCCCCACGGGTTACGTGTTCTCTCACGTAGAAGGCCCGGCCCGGCCGACCGTGAACGGCACACCGGTGGGCGAAGAGGCCCTTTCGCTCAAGAACGGCGATTTGATTGAGCTGGCAGGCACGCAAATGCAGTTCGTGCAAGCCTGAACGGCATCGCCCGGGGCGTGACCCGCGTCACACCTCGGGCCAATACCTTGGGTAATTGGGTCATGCCTGCCCACTTTTGCCCAGCCAAGGGAGCAGCCCAAGCCTACAGTCGTGCCTTGTTCCATTCTTGGTGCGCGGCTCCTGAGGCAACCCCTAGGGCGGCCACCGCCCCCGCGCGATGAGCATTCGCGTTTTGGGCTGCAGCGGCGCCATCGCCGCGGGCTGCCACACCACCTCGTTCTTGCTGGACGGCTGCACCCTCATTGATGCAGGCACCGGCGTGGGCGAGCTCTCGCTCGACGAATTGGCTCGGGTGGACGACGTTGTACTCAGCCACTCGCACTTGGACCACATCGTCGGCATTCCCCTCATGGCCGACGCCGCCCTGCGCCGTCGCATGGCAGCCGGCAAAGGGCCCATGCGCGTTCACGCCCTGCCGCAAACCCTCGGCGCCCTGCGGCAGCACCTGTTCAACGGCATCATCTGGCCCGACTTCACGCAACTGCCCAGCCCCGCCGCACCCGCCATCAGCCTGCACCCCCTGAACATTGGTGATCGCCTAGAACTCGGGGGCCGCTTGATTGAAGTGCTCGATGCCCGCCACACCGTGCCTGCATGCGGCTATGCCGTGCAGCACAGCGGCGGCGCACAAGCGCCCTGGTGGGTTTACACCGGCGACACCGGCCCCAACCCCCAGCTCTGGCAGCGCCTGCAGCAACTCAAAGTTAGCCACCTCGTCATCGAGACCGCCTTCAGCAACGACGAAGCCGAGCTCGCCCACATCGCCCAGCACCATTGCCCCCACAGTTTGCTGGCAGAGCTGGCGCAGTTCCACCAACCCCAAGCCTCCATTTGGCTCACCCACATCAAACCTGGCGAGTTGCGCGCCGTCATGGCCGGGCTACAAAACCCGCCCTTGCCGCTGCAACCCTTGCTGGGTGGGCAGCGTTTTCAGCTGGACTGACGAAATGGGGCTGCCGAGTTTGGGCAGCTTGTGACAAAACCCGTCACTTTCATTGGGGAAGTTGCGAACAAACACACGAAAAGTCAGCCAGACCATGCTGGCATGACCCCTGCGTTTAGAAGGTCAGGCCCTTTTTCACCCTGGAGTTTTTATGAAGCGCGTTCAACAAGGTTTCACCCTCATCGAACTGATGATCGTCGTGGCGATCATTGGTATCTTGGCGGCTGTGGCAATCCCGGCCTACCAAAACTACATCAGGAAAGCTGCTTACG
>JBKCVH010000282.1:0-15862 GCA_046317675.1 Burkholderiales bacterium | reverse complement strand
GGGCCGCTTGCGCGCGGGTGGCTTGAAGCTCCAGCTGCGGCAATTCGGCACCCAAGTCGGTCACCAAGGGGGTCGCTGCAGTGAGGGCCTCTTGGGCCTCGTCAAGCCGATTCGCCGCAATGAGAATTTGAGCCAAGTGCTGCAAGAGGCTGGCTTCTATGGCGCGGCGCTTTAGCTCACGCGCCAGGATCAGTGCCTCGTTGGTGTAGCGCTCAGCCAGGGCTTCATTTCCTTGGCTCAGTGCGATGAGGCCTAGATTCTCAAGAACATCGATCTCATGATGTTTGGAGCCTTGGGCGCGCAGTAGACCGAGGGTTTGCAAGGCGCCGCTCTGCGCCAACGCGAGTTGGCCAAGTTCGCGTTGCGCTTCTGCCAGGTTCAAAAGCGCAGCGGCTTCACTGGGCTCTTGCAGCTCGGCATACAGCGCTGCAGCCTTGGCTGAATGCTCGCCGGCGGCAACGAAGTCGCCCGCCAAGAGGCTGGTGCTGCCCATGTTGGCGAGCAACGCCGCCTGCGCCGAGCGGTCCCCCATGCGGGCTGCTGAGAGCTTGGCCCTTTCATAAAAGGCCACCGCTTCACGGAACTTGAAGCGGGCTTTGGCAACCACGCCCAGGTTGTTCAAGATGTCGATGTGGCGCCGCGCATCGCCCGCCGCTTCAATGCGGGCCAAGGCTTGCGTCAGCAGGCTTTCCGCTTCGCCGTAGTCGCCAAACTGCCAGTGCATGAGACCCAGTTGCGCCAAGGCGTTGTACTCGCCGCGCGCATAGCCATGGGCCCTGGCCAGTTCCAGAGCTTGATCCAGCTGCGGCCGGGCTTGCACGGCTTGCCCGGCATAGAAGCAGGCGCGTGCTTCCAGCAGCAAGGCGTCGGCCAGGGTTTGCGTCTTGAGTGGTTCGCTGGCGTCCAGGCCTGTGGCCGCTTGAATGGCCGACTGGGCGTTTTGCTGGGCGCCCGGGTAGTCGCCGGTGTCGATGGCCAATTTGGCACGGCGCATGGCCAATTGGGCTCGGCGCAAGCTGGCGTCTTGCAACTGCGCGGCCAGTAAGGCAGCTTGGTCGAGCTCAAGCCGGCGCGCCTCGTGCTTGCTTTGCAGGTCGAATAGAGATTCGCGCAGCATCAGCAAATCAAGGCGTTCTTGCAATGCCTCGGCCGGTAGCCAGGCCAGGGCGCGCTCAAAGCAGTTCAGGGCCTCGTCGTTGGCGTAGCGGTTGGCGGCTTGCTCGCCGGCCAGGCGCAGGTAGTGCACGGCTTTGTCGCGCACATCGGCCAGGCTGTAGTGGTGCGCCAGTTGCTGGGCCAGGAGCTCGGGGTGATCGGGGTTGCGTGCCTCCAAGTAGCGCGCGTACTGCCCATGCAACTGCTGCCGGGTGGTGAAGGCCAGGCTCGCATAGCTGGCTTCCAGCGTGACGAGGTGCCGAAACAAGTAGCTCAGCTCGGGCTCGTCCGGGTCGAGCGGGGTGAAGCCCAAACGGTCCAGCGCGATGAGGTTGGCCTTGACGCTATCAGGCCCGCCGAGGGTGGGGCAGTACTCGTACAAATCGGCTGCGTGGAACATGCGGCCAATGACGCTGGCCACCTTGAGCGCCAGCTGCTGCGGCAGCAGGAGTTGGTCAATGCGGCTGAGTACCAGGCTGTGCAGGCTGACCGGCAAGTCCACGCGCTCCAGGGCCTCCAACTGCCGGGGGTCGATGCCGCGGTCGTGCAGGTAGTTCAGCAGCTCTTCCACGTAAAACGGGTTGCCCTGCGCCCGCGTGGTGATGAGTTGGATCAGCGCGGGGGGAATGGCGCCCGCTTGCTCCGGGAAGAAGCCGGCCAGCTTGGCGCGAATGATTTGCTCGCACTGCGGGGCGCCCAGGCCTTCGAGGCTCAAGGACTCGAAGTGGTGCAGCGCGTCAAGCTGCGCCGCCAGGGCCAAGGAGGCTTCGCTCTCTGGGGGGCGGTAGCTCAGCAGCATCAGCACCGGCAGATGGGCAGCGGCCCGGGCCACGCGCACCAGGAGGTCTGCCGAGAGCGGGTCCAGGGCGTGCAAGTCTTCCAGCACCAAGAGCAGACCGATGCCGTCTTCCTGCGCCTCGTTGGCGTTGGATTCCAGGCACTGCAGCAGCACGGTCTCCGAGAGTTCTTTGCGGTCTTTGGGCTGCAAGCCGCGGGTGAAGTCGTTGTCGGGCCACTCCAGGCCCAGGGCGGCGCCCAGCAAGGGCCAGGCTTCGGTGTGCTCGGGGGCGTGCTCGCGCAACTGGGCCTCGATGGCGCGCACCTGCTTGCGCAGCGGCCATTCGGGGTCGATGTCGAACAAGGCCATCCAGATGCTGTGCCACACCAAGTAGGGGGTTTGGATGCCGTCGAACTGGCAAGCACCGCCAAAGCCCATGAGCTTGGCGCGGTGGGCCAGGCGAATGCCCTCGGCCAAGAGCCGGCTCTTGCCCATGCCGGCCTCGGCGCTGATGCCCAGCACTTGGCCCTGGCCGCGCAGAGCCACCGAGAGCTTGCGGGTGAGCACGGCCACTTCGGCTTCGCGCCCCACCATGGGCAAGGAGTAGGCCGGCTCTTGCAGCCGAATGGCGCGCTCGCGGTTGCGGCCCAAAACGGCAAACACCGGCATGGGCTCGGCCTTGCCCTTGACGGGCATGGGCGGGCGCGCCTCCATGGAGAACTCTTTGCCCACGGCCTGCCGCACGCGACCCGAGGTGAGGATTTCGCCCGGCTGCGCCAGGCCCATCAGCCGCGCGGCGGAGTTGACGTCGTCGCCCATGGCGCCGAACGACTGCCGCGTGCTGCTGCCGTAGCCGCCCACGCGCAGCGTGCCGCTGCTGATGCCGATTTGCACCGTGTAGGGCGAGCCCGCAAAGTGCTCGCGCAAGGCTACAGCGGTGCGCAGTGCACGCGCCGCGTCGTCTTCGTGAATTTGAGCGGCGCCAAAGTTGCCGTACAGGTAGCTGCCTTTGTCGCCAATGGTCAGCTCCAGCAGCACGCCGCCGTGCTCTTGCAGCAGGCGCTGGGCCGCACTGATCAAGTCGGCAAGCTCCTCGGCGGCGCGGGGGTTCTTGTCGTAATCCAGCCCCGTGAAGCGCAGGAACAAAGCGGTGGCGGGGCGCAGGTCGGTGGACAGCAGGCCAAGGCCTGCGGTTTCGCGTTCGAACACGAAAGGCAGCACCCAGGGGCGCAGCATCTCGGGGTCGGGCGGTGGCAGCGGCGCAGTGGCCTCCGGCACAGCGGGCCAGCCAGCGGCCCAGGCGGGCTCCAGCACAAAGAATCGTTCGGCCGTGGCGGCGTCCCTGAAAGCGCCTTTGGGTACTTGCAAGAGCGCTGCGCTGGCTTGGTCCAGCAGCACCTCGCCCGGACGGGCCAGCGTTTCGGCAGTGGCCACGCGCGCAATGGTGGCGCCGGCCAGCACGTCAATGAGCTGCGACTGCGCGTTGCCAATCACAAAGCGCCGCGCCGGCCCACTGCCCACTCCCACCTTGAGCGACAGACCCACAAAAAGGTGCATGGCCCCCTGCATGGCCAAGGCCGCCTGCGCCGCAAGCCGAGCCGAAAGCGCCCCACTGCCCTCAAACCAGCAAGTGATGGCGTCTCCTGCGAAGCCGATGACGGTGCCGCCATGGCGCTCCACCTCGCCGATGAGCTCCTCGTACACGGCATTGACGCGCTGCGTCAGCTTCTCAATGCCCCGCCGCTCGCCCCACTCGCGGGTGAGTTCTTCGGTGAGTGAGGTGAATCCGGAGATGTCGGCAAATAGCGCGGTACCGGTGCAGCGCTCGGGCAGGGTCTCGCCCCGCTGCAGGGCGCGAAGCCGGTCTTGGGGAATGAAGGTGTGGAGGCTCATCGATACGGCGTCGGTTCGGTGCGCCAAGCCGTGTTGCATGGCCTTTAGAGCCATTCGGCACGGTCGTTTGTAGACCGGGAAACGGTAGCACGCGCAGCGCGCCGTACGATGCACCGAACCCTGTCCTTTTCTCTCTTGCGCCGCTCATCCAAGGGCCTTCCGATCGTGCCCCTGAGCGTCCCTGCCAGTTCCCCCGTGGAGCCCCTGCTGTTAACCAGCACCCGTGTCGCTACTTTTGATGGCCCGCGTGCGCTGTCAGCCGCCAGCGGCTTTTTCTTCCGGCGCGGTGAGCGGCTCTTCTTGGTCACCAGCCGCCATGTGCTGAGCGATGAAGCCACCGGGCACATGCCCAACCGCATCGAATTCGGCCTGCACCAGCGCGGGCCCGACCTCACCCGCGAGTTCCTGGTGCCCCTGTGGCTGTACGAGGGCGGCAAGGCGCAGTGGCGCCAAGCCAGCGACGCTGGCGGCGACATTGATGTGGCCGCCATCGAGCTGCCGCGATCCCTCTTGCCGCCCGAGGCCGTCTGGTGCGCCTTCGGCCCCGAGCACTTGCCGGTGCAGCTCGGCGCCGTGCACGTGGGCCAGCCCTTGCTGGTGGTGGGCTTCCCGCTGGGCTTTCACGACACCCTGCATCACCTGCCCGTGGTGCGCGGCGCCGTGGTGGCGTCGGCCTTTGGGGTTCGCTTCCAGGGCCAAGGTTGCTTTGTGACCGACGCCCCCCTGCACCGCGGCAGCAGCGGCGCGCCGGTGGTGCGTCATCACCCCGAGGGCGACCCGCAAATGCCCTGGCAGCTCCTGGGCGTGCACGCCTCGCGCATGGACATGCGCACCCGCGACGACAAGGTCGATGCCTCGCTGGGCCTGAACCTCGCTTGGTACGCCGATGTGCTGATGGCCCTGACGGACTGAGCGCTTCGCAGCGGCTCTAATGGCTGCTATGCAAGCCCTTGAAGAAGCCAACCGGCTGGCCGCATTGGCCGCTTTGGAGTTGCTGGACTCGCCGCCCGAGCCGATGTTCAACCGGCTCGCGAGCTTGGCCGCTTCCTTGTGTGAAACGCCCATTGCACTGGTCAGCTTGGTGGACGACCACCGCCAGTGGTTCAAGGCCAATGTGGGGCTCGAAGAGTGCGCGCAAACGCCGCGCGAGATCAGCTTTTGTGCGCACGCCATTGAGAAGCCGCAGATGCTGGAGGTGGTGGATGCCCAGCTTGACGAGCGTTTCAAAAACAGCCCCTTGGTGCTGGGCGAGCCTTTCATCCGCTTTTATGCCGGAGTGCCCTTGCAGTTGCCGAACGGGTTCAGGGTGGGCACGCTGTGCGTGATCGACCGGGTGCCCCGGCAGCTCTCCATGGCGCAGCGCCACCAGCTTCAAGAACTGGCGGCCTTGGTGGTGGAGGCTTTGCTGGCGCGGCAGGAAATGCGCAGCTCGGCCCGACAGGCGGCACGCTCACTCGCCGAAAGCGAACTCAAGTTCCGCCAGCTTTCGGACTTCTCGCCGGTGGGTGTGTTTCACACGGACGCGCTGGGCCAGTGCACGTATACCAATGCCCGCTGGCAGGCCATTTACGGCTTGAGCGAGGCGCAAGCGCTGGGCCCTGGGTGGAGCAGCAGCCTGCACCCTGAGGATGTGACCAAGGTGTTCGCCGAGTGGACCGAGGCGGCCCAAGGCGGGCGGGACTTCGACCTGCAGTTCCGCATCTGCCAGCCCAGCGGTTTGGTCGTGCAGGTGCACTCCCGCAGCCGGCCTTTGCGCGACCTGAGCGGCAAGGTGATCGGCCACGTGGGCGTGGTGGAAGACATCACCGAGCGGCAAATGGCCGAGCGCGAATTGCGCTTGTTGCAGGCGCAGCTGGAGTACGCCGGGCAACTATCGGGTGTGGGTGCGTGGCGCGTGGAACTGGAGCCTGAGCTGCGGATTGCCTGGAGCGATCAAACTGCCCGTTTGCATGACCGCGAGCCCGGACACCAACCGGCACTTGGCGAGGCGATGGCGTGCTACGAGGGCGAGGGGCGACGGGCTTTGGAGGCGGCCTTTTTACGGGCGGCGCAAGAGGGTGCGCGCTTCGACCTGGAGCTGCCCTTCGTGACTGCCAAAGGACGACGAACTTGGGTGCGTGCGGTGGGCGAAGGCGAGCGCGACGGCCAGCGGGTGGTGCGCATCGTGGGTGCTGTGCAGGATGTGAGCGAACGCCGGCGCACCGAAGCCACGCTGGCGCGGACCTTGTCTCAGCTGCGCCAGCTCTACGAGCGCACGCCTGCCTTGCTGATGTCGCTGGACCTGCAAGGGCGCGTGCTCTCGGCGAGTGACGCGCTCTTGCTCCTGCTGGGGCGGCAGCGGGCGGAACTGGAAGCGCGCCCAGACTTGCAGGCTTGGGCGGCGCAAGAGTCCCGGCATGCCCTGCAGCGGCATCTGCTGCCGAGCCTGCGTGCCACGGGGCAGGTGCAGCGCCTCGCTTGTGTCCTGACCGGCCCAAATGGGGCGCCGGTCAACGTCCTGTTGTCTGCCGTTTTGGAGGCCGAGCCCGGCACGGCCGAGCGCGCCTTGGCCGGTCTGGAGGACGTGACAGAGGCCACCTTGCGCACGAAGGAGCTGCGCCTGGAGCAGGCCTTGCGCCGGCAGGTCGAGGCCCATGCCCACGACCTCGATGAATTGCTGAGCGAGCGCAGTGAAATGCTGGACGTTTTGGCCCACGAAGTGCGCCAGCCTTTGAACAATGCGTCGGCTGCGCTCCAAGCGGCAGCCGCCGGTTTGCTGGGCGAACCCTTGGAAGCGGTTCGCCGTGCCCAGCGCGTGCTGAGCCAAGTTCGTGGCGGTGTGGACAACACCCTGGCCGCCGCCGCCTTGCTGGCCGAGAACGAAAGCCCCAACCTCGACGACCTGGACCTCGACCTCTTGATTGGCATCGTCATGGGCGACGTGCCGGAGGCCGACCGCAGCCGCCTGCGCGTCGTGCGCTGCACGGCCACGCGAACCGTGAACGCCGACTTGGGCCTGACCCGGCTGGCGCTGCGCAACTTGCTGGTGAACGCCTTGGAGCATTCGCCTCCAACTGCGGAAGTGCAGATTCGACTCAGCGACTCGGACGCGCCCTTGGCCTTGATGGTGGACGTGATCGACCAAGGTTCAGGCGTTGCCCCTGAGATCCAGCCCCGCCTGTTCCAGCGCGGTGTGCGCGGCGCTGCAACCAGCACGCGGGGCAGCCACGGCTTGGGGCTTTACATCGCGCGGCGCGCCATGGAGCTGCAAGGTGGCCGGGCCGAATTGCTCAGCAGCGGGCCAAGCGGCACCACCATGCGTTTGCAGATCAGCTGAGGCGCGGCTCGGCCAGGGTCAAGCCGCTTCAATGAGCGGTGCGCGGAACCAGTAGCCCACGCGCGACTTGCTTTGCACGGGCACCGGCATGGGCGTGGCCTTTTCAATGCGGCGGCGCAGCCGAAAAATGGTGGCGTTCAGCGGGTCGTTGCTGCCATCTGCCAGGGTGCGGCCCAGAGATTCGAGCAGGGCGTCGCGGCTGACCACCGAGCCTTGCGCTGCCAAGAAGCAGTCGAGCACGCAGAGGTCGACGTCGGAGAGCGGCACGCGGGAGCCGTCTGGGGCCACCAGGTCGCGCTAGCGGCGGTCCAGCAGCCAAGGGCTTTCGTGGGCGGGCAGCGACTGGCTGCGGCGGTGCACCGCTTCAATGGCCAGCCCCACCTGTTCAAACTGCACGGGCTTGGCCAAGTACATGTCGGCCCCAGCCTTGACCACGCTGGCAAACACATCGGGCGCCAAGCGCCCCGACACCACCAGCAGACCGGCGCGGCTGCGCAGTCGCAGCACTTTGATGAGTTCCACCCCGTCAATGCCGGGCAGCATCAAGTCCACCAAGTAGAAGTCGAAGCTGTAGGCCTTGGGCGAAGCCAGCAGGTGCTTGCTGTCGTCGAACACCTCGACGCTCATGCCCTGCGCGCGCAGGTATTCGGCCAAGTACTTGCTGTACTCGGCGTCGTCGTCAATGAGGGCCAAGCTTTTGGGCAACATGGGTCGATGCTAGAACGTGTCGGCGGCCCGGGCATTGGGACTTGCGCGAGGCTGTTGCCCGCTGCCAGCGTTTTGCGTTCGCGCCGAGGCGGGCAGGCGTATAAATCCGGAAAAGACTGAGAGGATGACCCGCATGCCCCCGTCTGACGTCGATTGGATCGTTCCCGGCCAGCACGGTGCGCCGGCCGAGGTGGTCGCCCGCATCCAGGCCCTTAGCCAGCAAGTGCCCGACCTCTTCAGCCTGATGTTCGCCTTGCTCGCCACGCACCAGGGCGTGCCCCGAGAGATCTTGGCGGTGGCCCTGAAGCAGTGCCGAAGCGACCTGCAGGACCTCAGTCGAGAAGACGTGGCCGGCCTTTACGCCGGCATCTTGAACGGAGGCCGCCAGGGCTTTGACGCCGTACTGCGCGCCAAGCGCAAAGGCGAGAAGCGCACTGGCGGATTGAGCTGGGTCAAGGAATGAGCACGGCCTGAACGGGGCAGTGGTCGGAGAGGCCGAGCTGCACTTGGTCGCCGTTCACCACGGTGTTGGCCTTGTCGCCCAGCGACACCTTGTGCGCACCGGCCGGGCTGCTGAGTTGGCCGGCGATCACGACATGGTCCAGCCCGAGCGGGTTGCGGCAACCCAGTTGCTGGCGCAACTGACCGAACTCCTCACGGCCGAGCGGTCGGCCTTTGCCCAAGGCGCATAGGTTGCCTTCGCATTGAGCGCCGAGCAAGGTGAGTGGCTTGGGCTCGCCGTCGTTGAGTTCGCGCCAGAGGTTTCGGGTGCGGTCGCCGTTGCGCACCGGCAGCTCAGTGGCTTCTGCGGCTTCGTGCGTGAGGTTGCGGTTGAAGTCGCCCAGGATGACCAGGCGCTCGCTGGCCTTGAGCTCGGCGTCGAGCCAGGCTTCCAGGGGCTTGACTTGCGATTGCAGTTGGCGGCAATGCGTGTCTTCGCCATCCAGCTGCCCGCGCCCCTCGGCCCGGCGATCGTCCATGGGGCTGACGCAGGATGATTTCAAGTGCACGGTCAGGAAGCTCACGGGCTTGCCTTCCACGTTCAGCTTCAAGGCCAAGCCGGGCCGCACCTGCTCGCGCATGGGCCGGTCGGGCAGGCTCAGGGGCCAGTTCACTTCGCAGCGGCCGGGGCCCAGGCTTGCTTTCCAGGCAAAGGCCAGGCGCTGTATCTTGTGCCCCTCGTAGCCGCACACCTCCCAGCCGGCGCCAAGCAGCTCGCGGATGGCGGGCACGCCGTTCACTTCTTGGAAGGCGATCACATCGGGCGCGATTTGCTCTCGAATGAAGCGGCTGATCTCGACCGAGCGCTCGGCGTAAGCGGCTTCCGTAACGGGCACCACGGCCCGGTTGGCCTGGAACACATCGCAGGGCGGCATCACGCCGATATCCCATTCGACCGGCGCGTTGCGGCCCCAGGGCAGGGCCCAGCCGGGCTGCGTGCCTTCAGCGGCTTGGGCCACAGGCTTCCAAATACCGTCTTGCAGGGCGAAGGGGCGGCTGCAGGCGGCAATCCAGGTCTTGGCGCTGGCCGCGTCGAGGTGCCAGCCCAGGTTCCAAGTGGCGACTTTGAGCGGGGCGGCTTGTGCGGCTGCGGTGGCGAGCAAGGTCGACAGGAGCAGGCGTTGAATGGCGTTCATGGAGAGTCGGTTCTGCGTGATGGGGGTTGAAAAAGAGCGGGCCTGCAAGGGCTTCAGGTCAGAAGCTGAGCCAAGGCGCGCGCCACCACCTTGGTGGCTTTGCGGAGGTCGTCGAGCACCAAGTGTTCGTCGGCGCGCTTGGCATTGCTTTCCAGTACGGTGCGCGGGCCGGCGCCGTAAATGACGGCCGGCACGCCGTGTTCGCCGTACAGGCGCACATCGGTGTAGAGCGGCGTGCCGACGACGGGCAGTGGCTCTTGCATCACCACCTGCGCGGCCTCTTGCAGCGCTTGCAGCAGGGGTGCGCTCTTGGGGTTGGCTTGCAGGCTGTGCGCCAACAGCAGGCGTCGAATGCTCACCTGCACCTTGGGGTGGTGGGTGCGCAGATGGGTCTCGATGAAATGGCGCAGCTCGTGCTCCACCACGGCCGCGTCTTCCTCGGGAATCATGCGGCGGTCCATCTTCATCATGACCTTGCCGGGCACCACATTGGTGTTCGTGCCGCCCTCGATGCGGCCGACGTTCAGGTAGGGGTGGTCAATGCCCGGCACCTCGCTCTTGATGAGCTTGAGTGCCGAGTTGTGGCGGTACAGCGCCTGCAGCAGGTCGACGGCAGCCTGCAGCGCGTCGATGCCGGTGTGCGGGTAGGCGGCGTGGCTGCTTTTGCCGGTGAGCGTGACTTCAATCTGCAAGCAGCCGTTGTGCGCGTTGACGAGTTGGTAGCTGAAGCCGGCGGCGATCAGGAAGTCGGGTTGGGTGAGGCCCTGTTTGAGCAACCAACCGGGGCCCAACTCGCCGCCAAATTCCTCGTCGTAGGTGAAGTGCAGCTCCAC
The DNA here is from genome assembly GCA_046317675.1 of Burkholderiales bacterium. GTDB lineage: Bacteria > Pseudomonadota > Gammaproteobacteria > Burkholderiales > Burkholderiaceae_C > Inhella. The sequence goes on along the minus strand of JBKCVH010000282.1, from coordinate 5,542 downwards.
CGCGCCTTTGAGCGGGGTCTGCAGAGACTGCAGCGCGCGCAGGGCGAAGGTGTAGGTGGCGAAGTCGCTCTTGCTCACCGCCGCCGCGCGGCCGTAGAGCTTGCCGTCCACCACGGCCCCACCATAGGGGTCTTGGGTCCAGGCTTCGCCGGGGGGCACCACGTCGCCATGGGCGTTCAGGGCAATGGTGGGGCCGGCGCCAAAGCGCTGCCGCACGATCAGGTTCGTGATCGACTCCATGCCCTGGGCCTGCACGGTCTCTTGCGGTACGGCGTGCTGTTCCACCGCCAAGCCCATTTGGGTCAAGAGCTTGGCTGTCAGCTCCGCATGCGGCGCGTTGTTGCCCGGTGGCGTGTCGGTCGGGCATTGCACCAGCCGCTGCAGGAAAGCGACCTGCTCATCAAAGCGCGCGTCAATCCAGTCGTCGAGTGCTTTCACTGGGCGAATCCTTCGAGCAGGTTCATGAAGGCATCGATGCAAAGCTGCGCGTCGTGCGCCGTGATGCTCTCCAAGGGGTTGTGGCTGATGCCGCTGTTGGCCCCGCGCACAAAGAGCATGGCCTGGGGCAGGATTTCATGCAGCTTCATGGCGTCGTGCCCCGCACCGCTGGGCAGGCGAAACACGGGCAGACCGAGCTGCGCCACGGCGGCTTCCCAGCGCGCTTGCAAGCTGGGGTCACTGGGGGCGGCATTGGCCGCCACCGTGGGCTGCAAGGTGCAGCGCAGCCCGCGCTGCTCGCACAGGGCGTCGAGCTGGGCCTTCACGCGGTCGCGCAGTTGGTCTCGCGTGGCATCGGTGCTGGCGCGCAGGTCAAGGCTGAAGCTGCAACGACCGGGCACCACATTGATGCTGCCGCTTGGAACGTGGCAAATTCCCACGGTGCCAACGGCACCCAGGCGAACGGCCTCTTGCTCCACAAACAGCGCGAGCTCCGCCACCGCCAGCAAGGCGTCGCGGCGCTGGTCCATGGGTGTGGTGCCCGCGTGGCTGGCGCGGCCGACCATTTCGCCCAAGTAGCGATGGCTGCCATTGATGCTGGTCACGATGCCGAGCGGCTGGTTCGCGGCATCCAGCACAGGGCCTTGTTCGATGTGGACTTCCACAAAGCCGAGGTACTGCGCCGGGTCGCGCGCCACGGTGCCAATCGCTTCCAGGGTGGCCGGCAAGCCGGCAGCGCGCATGGCCTCGGCCATCGTGACACCGCCGGCGTCCTGCTGGTCGAGCCAGTCGGGCTGAAAGCCGCCGGTAAGGGCGCTGCAAGCCAGAAAGGTGGCCGGGTAGCGCTGGCCTTCTTCCTCGGCAAAGCCCACGACCTCAATGCCAAAGGGCAAGCGCCGGCCGCTTTGGGCCAGCCGCGCCACGCAGGCCATGGGCACGAAGATGCCCAAGCGCCCGTCGTACTTTCCGGCGTTGCGCACTGTGTCGAAGTGGCTGCCCGTGAGCAGGTACTGCGCGCCCGTTCCCCGGTAGCGCCCCACGACGTTGCCCACGGCGTCGCGCTCCACCTCGTCAAAGCCGCAGTCGTGCATCCAGGCGCTCAGTTGCTCGGCGCAGGCTTGGTGCGCTGGCGTGAGGTAGGTGACGGTCAAGTGCTCCGGGGTGTCGCTGTGCTGAGCGAGCTGCTCGGCCCAGTCCCAGATCTGTTCGCCTTCGCGCACCGACTCGCCCACGGCTTCCGCCAGCCGCAGCTCGGCAATGCGGTGAATTTGGCGCAGGCACTCGGCAAACTCCAAGTCGGGGTGGTCTTGCAGGCGGCGCGCAAAGGTTTCGATGATGTGCTGCCGGCTCAAGCCCCGGCCGCGCGGGCCGCGCACCGCCAAGATGAAGGGCCAGCCGAAGCGGGCGTTGTAGTCGGCGTTGAGCTGCTGCAGTCGAGCGAACTCCTCAGCGCTGCACTGCTGGAGCCCGGCGGCCGACTGCTCTCGGCTGCTCTCTTGCGTGAGCACAGCGGCCTTGCCAACGAGTTCTGGGTGGGCGCGAATCAGAGCGAGTTGGGCGTCGCGCCCAGCAGCATCCAGCACCTCAACACAAGCGCGCTTGAAGGCGGCGAGGCTGGCAAAGGTGGCAAAGGGCGCGCGGGTCAGCGCTTGCTCGACGATCCAAGCCGAATGCTCGTAAAGCCCAGCCAAGCGTTCCTGTTTCAGGTCCATAGGAAAGCGGTGTTGGCGTCAAAGGGGTGCACCGCCTGCCAATGCCGGGCGATGTCAATGCGGCGCGCCACCCAAACGCCCTCGTGCGATTGCACGTGGTCGAGGAAGCGCTGCAGGCCGCGCATGCGGCCGGGCCGGCCCAGCAGGCGGCAGTGCAGGCCCACGCTCATCATGCTGGCGCGGCCTTGCAGGCCTTCGGCGTAGTGCACATCGAAGGCGTCGCGCAGGTAGGTGAAGAAGTCGTCGCCCTGCGAGAAGCCTTGCGGCATGGCAAAGCGCATGTCATTGCAATCGAGCGTGTAGGGCACCACCAAGTGGGGCAGGGTGCGGCCATCGGAGCAGCGCACCTGCAGCCAGTGGGGCAGGTCGTCGCCGTAGTAGTCGCTGTCGTAGGCAAAGCCGCCGTGCTCTGCCACCAAGCGGCGGGTGTTGGGGCTGTCGCGGCCGGTGTACCAGCCCAGGGGCGCGCTCCCCGTCAGCTCGGTAATGGCGTTGATGGCCAAGTGCAGGTGCTCGCGCTCCGTGGCTTCATCCATCGTTTGGTGGTGAATCCAGCGCCAGCCGTGGCTCGCAATCTCGTGGCCCAGCTCCACGAAAGCGGCGGTGACCTCGGGGCACCGCTGCAGCGCCATGCCGACGCCGAAGACGGTGAGTGGCAGTTGCCGCTGCTCGAACTCGCGCAGCAGGCGCCACACGCCCACGCGGCTGCCGTATTCGTAAATCGACTCCATGCTCAAGTGCCGTGCCGGGTAGCTGGCGGGCTGGAACAGCTCGGAGAGGAACTGCTCGGAGCCCGGGTCGCCGTGCAGCACGCAGTTCTCGCCACCCTCTTCAAAGTTCAGCACGAACTGCAGGGCCACGCGGGCGGCCTGGGGCCATTGCGGGTCGGGCGGGTTGCGGCCGTAGCCGCGCAGGTCACGGGGGTAGTGCATCAACTGGGGCTCAAAACGGAGGCCAGGTCGCGGCGGGGTGCCAGAGTTTGCAGGGCGGCTTCCACATGGCCGAGGTGTTCGGCCATGAGCCGCTGCGCGCGGCGCGCGTCGCCGGCCTCAATGGCGTCAACCAAAGCCACATGCTCCTCGGCGGAGTGGGTGGCGGAATGGGTGGATTGGTACATCAGCGCAATGAGCGAGCAGCGCGCCAGCAGGTCAGCCAGCAACTGGGCCAGCACCTCGTTCCCGGCCAGCCGCGCCAGCAGCACATGGAAGTCGGCGAGCAAGCGCGTGCGGCCCGCAACGTCGCCTTGCCGCAGCGCCTTCGCCTCATGGGCCAAGTGCTTGCGCAGCTGAGCAATTTGCGCCGGCGTGGCCGTGGCGCACAGTTGCTTGACCAGTTGCAGCTCCAGCATCTGCCGCACCTCGAACACTTGGCGCGCTTCATCAAGACTGGGCTCGGCCACAAAGGCGCCGCGCGCCGGCATCAGATTGACCAAGTGATCGCGGCTGAGCTGATTCAAGGCTTGCCGAACGAGGGTTCTGGACACGCTGAAGAGGTCGGCCAGTTGCTGCTCCACCAGCTTGGTGCCCGGCATCAAGCGCCGCTCCACGATGGCCGTGGTCAGCGCATCAACAATGCGTTGCGTGGCGTTCGTGGCGGCGTGCGGGTTGGCGTTGGAGTGGGTCGCGTTGGTCATGGCGTGTATGCTTGAGTGTATACAGTTTGCAGCAGCGACACACCATGGGCCACCTCTCCACACATGTTCTCGACACCGCCCACGGCCGACCCGCTTCGGGCATGGCCGTGAGCCTTTCTCGGGGCGATGGCAGCCTGCTCAAAAGCCTGGTGCTGAACGCCGATGGCCGCAACGATGGCCCGCTGCTGCAGGGCGAAGCCTTGCAGGCCGGGCAGTACCGCTTGAGCTTCTCGGTGGCGGATTACTTTCGCGCCCAAGGCGTGCCCTTGCCCGACCCACCGTTCCTGGATGTCGTGCACCTGGACTTCGGCGTGGCCGACCCGGCCGGCAAGTACCACGTGCCCTTGCTCGTGAGCCCCTGGAGCTACTCGACCTACAGAGGGAGCTGAGATGGACACCACCTACCTGCTGGACTGGGCCAATTTGCTGCTGCGCTGGGCGCATGTCATCACGGCCATTGCCTGGATTGGTTCCTCGTTCTACTTCGTCTTCCTCGACAACAGCCTGACGGCCCCCACCGACGAGGAGCTCAAAGCCAAGGGCGTCAACGGCGAGTTGTGGGCGGTGCACGGCGGCGGGTTCTATCACCCGCAGAAGTACTTGGTGGCACCCAAAACCTTGCCTGAGAAGCTGCATTGGTTTTACTGGGAGAGCTACAGCACCTGGCTGACCGGCTTTGCGCTGTTCACTGTGCTGTACCTGGTGAATGCCGGCTCTTTCCTCATCGACCCACGCGTTTACGCCTGGAGCTCCAGCGGCGCCGCAGTGGCGGCGGCTTTGGGCTTCTTGTTTGCCTTCTGGTTTGTTTACGACGCCATCTGCCGGGTCTTTGGGGAGAAGGATGGGCAAGTCGGCAACAACGGCTTGGTGGGCTTCCTTACCTTGGCTGTGGTGCTGCTGTCGACCTGGGCGGTTTGCCAGTTGTTTGCCGGGCGCGCTGCCTTCGTCATCGTGGGCGCCATGATGGCCACGGCCATGAGTGCCAATGTGATGGCCTGGATCATTCCCGGGCAGCGGAAGGTGATTGCGCAGATGAAGGCCGGCGAGCCGGTTTCGCCCATTCATGGGCAGCGCGGTAAGCAGCGCAGCGTGCACAACACCTACTTCACTTTGCCGGTGTTGATTGCGATGTTGAGCAACCACTACGGGTGGTTGTATGCCGGTTCCATGAACTGGTTGGTGCTGGTGCTTTTGATGTTGGCCGGGGCTTTGATTCGGCATAGCTTTGTGGTGCGGCATCGGGCTTTGGTGATGGGGCAGCGGGTGCCTTGGGAGTATTCGGTGGCTGGGTGCGCTGTCTTGCTGGGCTTGGCGATTTGGCTGGCGCCAGCGCCACGTGCGCCCGCCCCTCCGGCTGCTGCGTTGCCGCCTTCCACGGCGGAGGTGCGGCTGGTGGCTGAACAGCGCTGTGTGATGTGCCACGGTGCGGCGGTGGCGCAAAAGGGTGTGGCCTTGCACACGGATACTTTGCTGGAGCAGCATGCGAGTGCGGTTTACCAGCAGGTGGTGGTTTCGAGGCAGATGCCTTTGAACAATTCGACGGGGTTGACGGAGGAGGAGCGGGTGCTTTTGGCTCGGTGGTTTGAGGGGCGGAAGCGGTGATGTTTGCGCTTTGCGTTGCAGCCCGCCGGGTCTCGCCCCGGCAGGCGAGTTCCTTTTGGCTTGATCCAAAAGGAACCAAAAGATCAAGCCCGCACTGCGCTCGCCCCTCGCCTTCGGCAAGGGGTTCCCGGGTTTGCGGCCAAGGCAGGGGTCGGGC
>JBKCVH010000281.1:0-23248 GCA_046317675.1 Burkholderiales bacterium | reverse complement strand
TCACCAGCACCAGTGGCGCGGGCAAGAAGATTCTGGACATCACCCGGGTCAAGCCCGGCTGCGTGATCACCGACGTGGCCCGCCCACTCGACTTGCCCGCAGAAGAAGTCGCCAAGCGGCCTGACGTGCTGGTGGTGGAATCGGGCGAGATCGAGCTGCCCACCAAGATGCGCGGCATGAAGAGCATCGGCCTGCCGCCGAACGTGATCTACGCCTGCTTGGCAGAGACCATCGTGCTGGCGCTGGAAGGCCGTTTCGAGGTCTTCACCATTGGCCGCGACACCGAGTGGGAGAAGGTCAAGGAGATCTACAAGCTCGGCCTCAAGCACGGCATGAAGCTGGCCGCCATCTCTGGCGTGAACGGCGTCTTCACGGACGCGCAAATTGCCAAGGTTGTCGAGCTGGCCAAGGAAGCGCGCAAGACTTGGAAACCAGGCGTTTCGATTTCAGTGGAAGACGCCAAGCCCCCCAAGAAGACTGCCGCGAAGGCCGCGCCTGCGGCCAAAAAGGCGGCGCCGGCCAAGGCAGCTCCTACAAAGGCTGCGGCTCCCGCCAAGGCAGCCGCCGCGAAGAAGCCTGTAGCCAGCAAAGCCCCAGCCAAGGCGGCTCCGGCTAAAAAGGCCAGCAAGCCTGCTGCCGCCGCCAAGCCTTCGAAAGCCTGACCTTGGCCAGCCTCCGCCTGAACCCACTGGACGCCGCGTGGCTCTTCACCGAGTCGCGCGCCACACCGAATCATGTGGGCGGCCTGCTGCAGTTCCGCCTGCCTGAAGACGCACCGCAGGACTTCCTGCAGCAGCTGATGGCGGAGTTCCGCAGCTTTCGCGAGTTCACGGCGCCCTGGAACCGGCGGCTCAAGATCCCCATCCTCAAGAACCCTCTGCCGAGTTGGGTCGAGGACGAGAGCATCGACCTGGAGTACCACGTGCGGCATGCCGGCCTGCCTTGGCCCGGCGGCGAGCGGGAGCTGGGCGAGCTGGTGGGGCGGCTGCAAAGCACGCCACTTGACTTGGCGCGCCCACCATGGGAGTGCACGATCATTGAAGGCTTGGAGGGCGGCCGCTTCGCTCTCTTCGTGAAGATGCACCACTCCTTGATTGACGGTATCGCCGGCGTCAAGCTGCTGCAGCACGCGATGTCCACCGATCGGGAAAAGAGCCTGACACAAACGCCCTTCTGGGCCACCGGCCCCGAGCGCAAGCCACGTGCTCCCAAGAAGCCTGGCAAAGCGCCACCCACGCTGAACGAAGCCTTGCAAATGGCCGTTCAAGGCCTGCAAGGTACGGTCAAGTCGGTGCCGCAGTTGGTTGGCGCTTTTGGCCAGATGGTGAAGCGCATTGGCAGCAGCAACAGCGAGGGTGGCGGCCTCATGGTGCCGTTTGACACCCCGCACTCCATCCTTAACGGCCGCGTCCGGGAGAAGCGCCGCTTCGCCACGCAGCAGTTCGACTTGGCGCGCATGAAAGAGCTGGCCACACACGCCGAATGCACGCTGAACGACATCGTCCTGGCGCTGTGCGGCGGCGCCCTGCACCGCTTTTTGTTGGAGCTCGATGCCCTCCCAGAAAAGCCCCTGACGGCCGGCATTCCGGTGTCGGTGCGTTCCAAAGACGATGAAACCGGTGGCAACGCCATCAGCTTCATCGTGGCCACCTTGGGCACCGACATCGTGAGCCCTGCGGATCGCCTCAAGGCCATCAAAGCATCCGTCAAGCACGCCAAAGCGCACGTGCAAAGCTTGCCGCGCGATGCCATGACGCAGTACACGATGCTCCTCATGGCGCCCACCATGCTGACCTTGCTCACGGGCATTGGCGGCCGCGTGCGCCCCATGTTCAACCTGACCATCAGCAACGTGCCGGGGCCGGACAAGCCGCTGTACTTCCGGGGCGCGGAGCTCTTGGCCATTTACCCAGCGTCCATCATCACCCACGGGCAAGCGCTGAACATCACGTGCCAAAGCTATGCCGGCAAGATGAATTTTGGGTTCACGGGTTGCCACACGTCGGTACCCAGCCTGCAGAAGCTGGCGGTGTATGCCACCGAGGCCTTTGAAGACTTGGAGGCCGCCTTTCTGCCCAAGCCCCAGCCAGCGCCTGCTGCGGTCAAGGCGCGTGCCAGCCGCAAGCGCGTTTGAGCTTCGCCGGGGCGAGGGATATGCAGGGTGGCTGCCGGGGCACTTTGCGCGCATCATTGAGGCCCTTCCTGACCTGAAGAGACCGACATGACGGCCCATGCCCAAGACCGCCGCCACTTCGCGCGCGTCGTGTTCGACGCCGATGCGAGCTTGATCACCACCGAGAACCGCTACGCAGCGCAGGTCACCGACTTGTCACTCAAAGGCGCCTTGGTCGAGTTGGCGGCCAGTGCAGGGCTGGAGCCGGGCGAGCCTTGCTTGCTCGCCGTGCGCTTGGGCGATGCGGTGATCAAGATGTCGGGCGATGTGGCCTATGTGAAAGACAAACAGGTTGGCGTGCAGTGCCGCTGCATTGACTTGGAGTCGATCACCCACCTGCGCCGACTCGTGGAAATGAATTTGGGCACTGGGAAGCTCTTGGAGCGAGAGCTCAAGGCCTTGTTGGCCACATGAAGAGCACCTACCGAATCTGCCCGCTTTGCGAGGCCGCCTGTGGCCTCAACATTGAAACCGAAGGGCAGCAGGTCATTCGCATTCGCGGCGCTGAGAACGACCCTTTCAGCCAGGGCTACATCTGCCCCAAAGCCATTGCACTGAAAGACCTGCACGAAGACCCCGACCGGATTCGAGCGCCCTTGGTCAAGCGCAACGGCGAGTTCGTCAAGGTGAGCTGGGAAGAGGCGCTGAGCGAAATCGAAGCCCGGCTGCTGCCCATCCTGCGCGAACAAGGCCCTGACGCTTTGGCCTTGGCCGTGGGCAACCCGGTGGTGCATCGCATCGGGCTGCTGAACTACTTTCCCCGCTTCGCCCGTGCCACGGGAAGCCGCAACGTCTTCAGCGCCAGCACGCTGGACCAAATGCCCAAGCAACTGGCCAGCGGCTTGATGTTCGGCCAATGGCTGAGCGTGGCCGTGCCCGACATCGACCGCTGCGATTTCCTGTTGATCCTGGGCGGCAACCCCATGGCCAGCAACGGCAGCATGTGGACGGTGCCCGACTACAAAGGACGCGCCCGCGCCCTCCGTGCGCGGGGCGGCCGCATCGTCGTGGTGGACCCGCGCCGCACCGAGACCGCTGAAGCCGCCGATCAGCACCTGCCGATCCGCCCCGGCACAGACGCCTTTTTGCTGCTGGCGCTGGCCGCCACGCTGTTTGAGGAAGGGCTGGTCAAGCCCGGCCGCCTGGAGGAGCACCTCCACGGGTTGGACACCCTGCGCGACTTCGTGGCCCCTTACTCGCCCGAGCGCGTTGCAGCGCACTGCGGCCTTGGCGCCGAGAGCATTCGCATGCTGGCGCGGCAATTGGCGGCGGCGCCTCGCGCTGCCGTTTACGGCCGCTTGGGCACCTGCACCACGCGCTTTGGCACGCTCAACAGCCTGTTGGTCGATGCCCTCAACGCCCTGACCGGCAACCTCGACCGCGAAGGCGGTGCCATGTTCCCCAAGGCGCCCGCCTTTGCGGCCAACACCTTCGGCCCCGCCGGCCAAGGCCGGGGCGTGAAGACCGGTCGGCGCAAGAGCCGCGTGAGCGGTGCTCCAGAGGTCTACGGCGAGTTGCCGATGACCTTGCTGACCGAAGAAATCGAGACCCCCGGCCCCGGTCAAGTGCGCGCGCTGTTCACGGCCGCCGCCAACCCCGCCTTGAGCGCGCCCGGCGGTGAGCGCCTGGACCGCGCCCTGGCCGGACTGGACTTCATGGTCAGCCTCGACATCTACGTCAACGCCACCACGCGCCACGCGGATGTGATCCTGCCCAGCCCCTCGGCGCTGGAGGTTTCGCACTACGACGCCGCATTCAGCCAACTCGCGCACCGAAACGCCGCCCGCTTCAGTGGCCCGGTCTTTGACAAAGAGCCCACCTTGCCGGACGACTGGGAATGGCTTTTGCGGCTGGCTGCCCTGGTGCAAGGGCAAGACTGGCGTGCACCCATCGCCGAGCTGGACGATGCCTACCTCATGGAGGAACTCCAGCGCGCCGTGCCGGCCGAGTTCGTCAAGCCCTGCCGCCAGATGCTGGGCGACGCCCCAGGCCCGAGCCGCATGGTGGACATGGCGCTGCGCCTTGGCCCTTACGGCGACCTCTTTGGCCAGCGCGAGGGGCTGTCACTTGAGGCCGTTGTGGGCAGCCCAACGGGCATCGACCTCGGCCCGCTGCAGCCGCGCATTCCCGAGATGCTGCGCACCGCCAGCGGCAAGGTGGAACTGGCGCCCCCCGAATTGCTGGCGGAGGCCGAAGCGCTGGAGGCCGCGCTCTCACAAGGCAGCACAGACATCTTGGTCATCGGGCGGCGCCACCTGCGCAACAACAACAGCTGGATGCACAACCTGCCCACCCTGGCCAAAGGGCCTGACCGTTGCACGCTGCTGGTGCACCCTGAGGACGCCGCGCGTCTGGGCCTCCGGCACGGTGCGCTGGCAAAAGTTACTGGCCCAGGCGGCAGTGTTCATGCGCCGGTCGAGGTGAGCGACTGCATGCGGTCTGGCGTCGTCAGCCTTCCACATGGCTTTGGTGACCAAGGCAAAGGGCTGAGCTTGCAGTCGCAGCAGCCCGGCGCCAACCTGAACGCCCTGCTGCCAGTGGGCGAGCGCGACCCTTTGAGCGGCAATGCGGTGCTCTCGGGCGTTGCCGTGCAACTCGCGCCGGCCTGAAATCACAGTGAATGCACCTAAACCCTTGATGGGTTTAGGGTCATGCACCGCTGAAGGTCGACAATCGCGGGTTAACCCAGAAGGCTCGACCCGTGACTGCCACGATCTCCCGCGACGACCACCACACCGCCCAGACGGTGAAGCCGCCAAAGGCTGACAAAGCGCTCACAGGCTACCGGCCCTACTGGGCCAAGCGTTTTGGGCCTGCGCCCATGCTGCCCATGAGCCGGGCCGAGATGACGGCGCTGGGCTGGGATGAATGCGACATCATCATCGTCAGCGGCGATGCCTACGTCGATCACCCCAGTTTCGGCATGGCCGTGATTGGGCGGACGTTGGAAGCGCAGGGCTTTCGCGTCGGCATCATTGCCCAGCCCGCCTGGGACTCCCCCGAGCCCTTCAAGGCGCTAGGGCGGCCCAAGCTGTTCTTCGGCGTGGCCGCCGGCAACATGGACTCGATGATCAACCACTACACGGCTGATCGAAAAATTCGCCGAGACGACGCCTACACCCCAGGCGGCGTGGCCGGCAAGCGCCCCGACCGAGCCACCCTCGTCTACACCCAACGCTGCCGAGAAGCCTTCAAAGATGTGCCCGTGGTGATCGGCGGCATCGAAGCCAGCCTGCGCCGCATCGCCCATTACGACTACTGGCAAGACAAGGTGCGCCGTTCGATCCTGATCGACAGCAAGGCCGATTTGCTGGTGTACGGCAACGCCGAGCGGGCCATCATTGAGATCGCGCACCGGCTGGCGCAGAACAAGCCCATTGAGTCAATCACCGACGTCCGCGGAACCGGTTTCATGAGGCGACCCGACGACCCGGACTTGGTGGGTTGGTTCGAGATCGACTCCTCCAGCATCGACGCGCCGGGCAAGGTCGACGAAATCATCAACCCCTACATGACGACCGAGCAAGTGGCGGAACTCAAGGGGACCGACTGCAGCACGGGCGCACAGCAACAGATCAAGCCCGAGCTTGCCGACGGCAGCAAGCCCATCCAGATCATCCGCCGCACCGTGACCAAAACGGACGGAAGGCCCATCACGCCGCCGCGCGAACGCTCGGTCATTCGGCTGCCCAGCTTCGAGCAGCTCAAGGGCGACCCGGTCCTTTATGCCCACGCCAACCGCGTGCTGCACTTGGAGACCAACCCCGGCAACGCCCGCGCCCTGGTGCAGCGCCATGGCGAGGGCGCAACCGCCCGCGATGTGTGGTTGAACCCACCGCCCATCCCGCTGTCCACCGCCGAGATGGACCACGTGTTTGACTTGCCCTACGCGCGCAGCCCCCACCCGGACTACGCCGACGAAAACGGCAAGCACGACGGCCCGACCAAGATTCCCGCCTGGGAAATGATCCGCTTCAGCGTGAACATCATGCGCGGCTGCTTTGGCGGCTGCACCTTCTGCTCGATCACCGAGCACGAAGGCCGCATCATCCAAAGCCGCTCGGAGGCCAGCATCTTGCGCGAGGTCGAAGACATCCGCGACAAGGTGCCCGGCTTCACCGGTGTGATCTCCGACTTGGGCGGCCCCACCGCCAACATGTGGCACATCGGTTGCAAGAGCCCCGAGATCGAGGCGGCTTGCCGAAAGCCATCCTGCGTGTACCCCGGCATTTGCCCGAACCTGAACACCGACCATGGGCCGCTGATTCAGCTCTACCGCAAGGCTCGCGCGCTCAAGGGCGTGAAGAAGATCCTGATTGGCTCCGGCCTGCGCTACGACCTCGCCATTGAGTCACCCGAGTACATCAACGAGCTCGTCACCCACCATGTGGGCGGCTACCTCAAGATCGCGCCGGAGCACACCGAGGGCGGGCCGCTGAGCAAGATGATGAAGCCGGGCATCGGCACCTACGACCGCTTCAAGCAGTTGTTTGAAGCCGCCAGTGCTGCGGCCGGCAAGAAGCAGTACCTGGTTCCGTACTTCATCGCCGCGCACCCAGGCACGGCCGATGAAGACATGATGAACCTCGCCATCTGGCTCAAGAAGAATGGCTTCCGCGCCGACCAGGTTCAAACCTTCTACCCGAGCCCCATGGCCACGGCCACGGCGATGTACCACTCGGCCAAGAACCCGCTGAAGAAGATCACCCGCGACAGCGAGGCCGTGGACATCATCAAAGGCGAGCGCCGCCGCCGTTTGCACAAGGCCTTCTTGCGCTACCACGATGCCAACAACTGGCCGCTGCTGCGCGACGCATTGAAGGACATGGGGCGCTCCGACCTCATTGGCAACGGCAAGCACCACCTCATTCCCAGCTTCCAGCCCACCACCGATGGCAGCTACGTCACGGCCAGGCGCAAGAACAGCACGCCGGGCCTCAAGCCGAGCGCCCGGCAGGCCAGCCAAGCCACCAGCAAAGACCCACGCGGCATCGTGACCCCCAAGGACGGCGCGATCTTGACCCAGCACACGGGGCTGCCACCGCGCGTTACAGGAGCTCGCAAGCCCGGCAAGCGCGTGCGCTAACCCCGGAATTTCCCGGGGCAAAGGGGGCTCGGACTGACATTGAACTGGCGCATACTTCTCCGTCTACCCCCGCCAGATGCGCATGCCTGAACAGACCCCGTCCGCCGCAGACAACGTGCACTCCCAGCCGGTCGATGACGACTTGCTGGTGCTGGTTGATGAGCCCCAAGGGCCCAGCGCGGCCGACCTGACTCCTTGGCGCGTTTTGGTGGTCGACGACGACGCCGACGTGCACCGCGCCACCGAGCTCGCGATGCAGGGCTTGGTCATTGAGGGGCATCCGCTCGAGTTCTTGCACGCAGAGTCAGCCGCTTCCGCCCGCGAGTTGCTGATGCGTGAAGACCACCTCGCGGTGGCACTCCTCGACGTGGTGATGGAGAGCGATGACGCCGGCCTGCAGTTGGTGCGCTTCATCCGTGCCGATCCTGAGCGAGATGCGCTTCGCATCGTGCTGCGCACCGGCCAACCTGGCTATGCCCCCGAGATCGAAACCGTCCGCTCCCTGGACATCAATGACTACAAGACGAAGTCGGAGCTGACGCGAACGCGGCTCTACACCGTGCTCACCGCCGCGATCCGCTCTTACCGGCAGATCGTCGAACTCAAAGCCAGCCGGCGCGGCCTGCAACACATCATCCAGGCCACCAACGAGCTGAACCACATCCGCAGCTTGCCTCGCTTTGCCGAAAGCGCGCTCGAGCACGTCTGCACCCTCTTCAACAGCCTGCCTGAAGGTTTGGTGGTGGTTCACCACCGCAGCGACCCCTGGGCGATGGCGCGGGTTGTGGCCGCGATGGGTCAGTACAGCGGCCTGCTGGGTGTCACGCTCGACACCATCGTTCAGCCGGAACTGCGAGAGCTGTTGGAGTCGGCCTTGTTGCGAGACACGACGTCGCCACCTCGGTCCTTGGTGCTCCGCTTTGGGCTGGCGAACCAGCGCGTGCTGGTTCTGTATGCGGCGCTGCAGCGCGAGATCGACCCGCGCGAAGACCCGCTCTTGCAGAGCTTCACGACCACGCTGGGCATCGGCTTTGACAACGTGGCCATGTACGGCCAGTTGCTGGACCACGCCTACAACGACCAATTGCTGCAGTTGCCCAACCGCAACCGCTTCATTGAAATCCTGGATCAACGCCTGCGCGACCCCGAAGGTTTGGCGCTCGCCTTGATCGACATCGACGATTTCTCGGACATCAACGATGCCTTCGGTCACCGCTTCGGCGACCAAGTGTTGCAGGCCGTGGCCACCCGCATGGCCGAGTTCTTGGGTTCGCGAACCGAGATTTCTCGCATCAGCGCCGACACCTTTGGCTTGCTGGGGGCCATTGAACACATCAACAACGTTCGCTTGGGTGAGTTGTTCCTCGACCCCTTTGCAGTGGCCGGCGAACGCCTTCAGCTCTCCGCCACCACCGGTTTGGTGAAGTTGTCCGATGGCTCGTCGCTGGGCAGCGAGTTGCTGCTGGATGCGCACATTGCGCTCAAGCGGGCCAAGCAACAACACCGGGGCGCAGCGCAGTACTTCTCTGAGGCGATGGGCGTGGACGCCCGCGAGCGCTTCAAGTTGCTGAAGGGCTTGCGCGCGAGTTTTGAAGCGCGTCGGCTCTTCGTGGTCTATCAGCCGCAAGTTTCCCTGGAAGACAAGCGCGTCATTGGTGCCGAAGCCCTGCTGCGTTGGCGCAATGAAGACGGCAAGTTTGTGCCGCCCGACCAGTTCATTCCCATTGCCGAGCAAAGCGGGCTGATCATCTCCATCGGAGAGTTCGTTTTGCGCACCGCGTGCCACCAAGCCAAGCGGCTGCGCGACATGGGCTTCATGGACTTCCGCGTGGCCGTGAACATCTCGCTCGCGCAGTTTCGCCACCCCCAGTTCATCCCAACCCTGCAAGCCGCCATGCGCGACTCCGAGGTGCCCGGCGATGCGCTGGAGCTAGAGATCACCGAATCGATGGCCATGGAAGACATCGAGATGGTGCTCCATGTGCTGTCCGACATCCGCGCCACCGGCGCCTCGGTGGCGATCGACGACTTCGGTACTGGCTTCAGCAGCCTGAGCCAGTTGCGCCAGCTGCAAGTGGAGCGCCTCAAGATCGATCGCACCTTTGTGAGCGATGCGCAGCAGTCCGGCGCCGGCTCCAGCATCGCTGCGATGGTCGTGAACTTGGGCCGCACGCTGGGCATGCGCGTTCTTGCCGAGGGCATCGAAACCGAAGAGCAGGCAACCCTCCTGCACAGCCTGGGCTGCCACGAGGGGCAGGGCTACCTCTATGCCCGGCCCATGCCACCGGAGCTGTTCGAAAGCTGGCTGATGCAGTACCGCAACGGCCCCGTGCCTACAACTGTGGGCTGATCAGCCCTTGCGCTTGGCCAGCACGGCGCGCGCCACCCGGCTCACCGGCGGGCGTCCCAGTTGGTCGCTGATGAAGGCTGCGGCATCCACCAAGGCATCCAGGTTCACGCCCGTCTCGATCCCCAAGCCGTTGAGCATGAACACCACATCCTCGGTGGCCACATTGCCCGTGGCGCCCTTCGCGTAAGGGCAGCCGCCCAGGCCGCCCACACTCGCATCGAAGGTGTTCACGCCCAGCTCTAGGCTGGCGTACACATTGGCCAAGGCTTGGCCATAGGTGTCGTGGTAGTGGCCGCTTACTTCTGCCAAAGGGAAGTGCCTGAGCGCGGCCTCTAGCGCCGCCTGCACCCGGCGCGGGGTGCCCACGCCGATGGTGTCCGAGACGCCAATGTGATCCACCCCAATCGCGCGAAGCTGCCCGGCCACGGCACCGACTTTGTCCGGGGCGATCTCGCCTTCATACGGGCACCCCAATGCGCAAGACAAAGCAGCGCGCACCTTGATGCCGGCCCGCTTGGCCTCCGCCACCACGGGCGCAAAGCGCTCGATGCTTTCGGCGATCGAGCAATTGATGTTCTTCTGGGTGAAGGCTTCGCTCGCGGCGGTGAAGACGACGATTTCATCGGGCTGGAAGGGAAGTGCCGCCTCCAAGCCTTTGAGGTTGGGCACCAGCACCGCGCAGGCCACGTCGGGTCGGCGCTGCAAGCCGGCCATGACTTGCGCGTTGTCGCCCATTTGCGGCACCCACTTGGGGCTGACGAAGCTGGTCGCCTCCAAGCGCCGAATGCCGGCGGACTGCAGGCGGTGGATCAGTTCGAGCTTGACGCTGGTCTCGACCAGCTGCTTCTCGTTCTGCAGCCCGTCACGCGGGCCCACGTCGCAGAGCGTGACAAATGAGGGCAAGGCCATGTCAGGCCTCCGCCAGCTTGAGCAACTCGGCGCCGTCGCTGAGCTGATCGCCCACGGCGTACAGCAGCTCGGTCACCACGCCGTCGCGCGGGCAGGTCAGGGTGTGCTCCATCTTCATGGCCTCCATCACGGCCAAGGCTTGGCCGGCCTTCACGGCATCGCCTGCCTTGACATGCAACGCGATCAACTTGCCCGGCATGGGCGCCGTGAGGCGGCCCCCGGTGGGCTTGCTGTCGCCGGCTCGCGCAATCACATCGACCTCGGTCAAGGTGGCTTGGCCGGCGGGCGCAAACACGGTGAGCTCTTCGCCTCGGGCGTAGGTGTGAACACGCACGCGCCGCAGCCCAAGGCCGGTGCCCAGCAGCAAGGTGTGCTGCTCGGGGCTGCTGGAGTCCACGGCAAAGGCGAAGGTCTCGCCGTTGACGCTGAGTTGCAAACCCCCTGCATGCAAGCGGCGCAGCAGCACCTCGTGGTGCGCTTCGCCTTGCAGCAGGTCAAAGCGCCGCACGGCGTCACCCGCAAGCCGGAACCCGTCGCGGCGGCTCCAGGGGTCGGCGTCTTCGGTGGCGGCCTCCAAAGCCAAGGTGTGCGCGACCACACCGGCGGCGGCAACATCCAGCGGCAATCCGGCTTGGCCGAACAGCACGGCGCGCTCGCGCTCGATCAGCCCCGTGTCGAGGTCAGCCCCGCTGAAGCTTGGCGTGGCGGCGCAGCGGCGCAAAAAGGCCACATTGGTGTGCAGCCCCACGATGTGCGTTTGCGCCAAGGCCAGGTCCAGGCGCGCCAGCGCCTGCGCCCGGTCCTCACCCCAAACGATGAGCTTGGCAATCATGGAGTCGTAATGCGGGCTGATGGTGTCGCCCTCCACCACGCCGGTGTCCACACGCAGTTCGCTGCGGCTGAAGCGACTGGCGCTCGGCCAGCGCAGCACATCGAGCCGCCCGGTGGCGGGCAGGAAGTTCGCCTCGGGGTTCTCAGCGCAAATGCGCGCCTCAATGGCGTGGCCGTGAATGCGCAATTCATGCTGCTTGAGCGGCAGCGGCTGGCCAGCGGCCACGCGGAGCTGCCACTCCACGAGGTCGAGCCCGGTGATGGCCTCGGTCACGGGGTGCTCAACCTGCAGGCGGGTGTTCATCTCCATGAAATAGAAGCGGCCGTCTTGCTCGCAAATGAACTCCACGGTGCCGGCGCCCACATAGCCCACCGACTTCGCAGCCGCCACCGCCGCTTCACCCATCTCACGGCGGCGTGCCTCCGTCATGCCGGGGGCCGGCGCTTCTTCCAGCACCTTTTGGTGGCGGCGCTGCACGCTGCAGTCGCGCTCGAACAGGTAAACGCAGTCGCCCTGGGTGTCGCCAAACACTTGGATTTCAATGTGGCGGGGCTTGGTGACGTAGCGCTCCACCAGCACGGCGGCATCGCCAAAGCTGTTGATGGCTTCGCGCTGGCAGCTGGCGAGCAGGTCGTCAAACTCTGCCTCGCTGTTCACCACCCGCATGCCCTTGCCACCGCCGCCGGCGCTGGCCTTGATGAGCACGGGGTAGCCGATGCGGCTGGCCTCGCGCTTGAGCAGTTGGGGGTCTTGGTCGGCCCCGTGGTAGCCGGGTACCAGCGGCACCCCGGCCGACTCCATCAGGCGCTTGCTCTCGGCCTTCAGGCCCATGGCCAAGATGGCACTGGCGGGTGGGCCGATGAAAACGAGCCCGGCATCGGCACAGGCTTGCGCGAAGGCTTCGTTCTCACTCAAAAAGCCGTACCCAGGGTGAATGGCCTGGGCGCCGGTGGCCAAGGCGGCATCCAGGATGCGCTGCCATTGCAGGTAGGAGTCGCGCGGCGCGGCACCGCCGATGCAGATGGCCTCGTCACAGGCCAGCACATGCTGGGCCTGGGCATCGGCCTCGGAGTAAACGGCCACGGTGCGAATGCCGAGCCGGCGCGCGGTGGCCGCCACGCGGCAAGCGATTTCGCCACGGTTGGCGATCAGGATGCTCTTGAACATGAAAACTCTCCGGGTGGGAGGCGCCTGCACCACAAAGGATGGCTGTGGACGCGGCGCGGAACAGGGTGGGAGTATCCAAGCTCAGTGTCACCATCGCCATGAACAATGCGGCGCATGAACGACGACTCCGCGCCCTCGCCCATCCCTTTCCGTGAAGCGCTGGCCTTCTGGTTCAAGCTTGGCTTCATCAGCTTCGGCGGCCCGGCTGGGCAGATCGCCATCCTGCACGCTGAACTGGTGGAGCGGCGACGCTGGATCAGCGAGGCGCGCTTTTTGCACGCGCTCAACTACTGCATGCTGCTGCCCGGCCCTGAGGCGCAGCAACTGGCCACCTACCTGGGTTGGCTCATGCACCGCAGCGCGGGCGGCATCTTGGCCGGCGCCTTGTTCGTGCTGCCGTCCTTGGTCATCCTGATCGCGCTCAGCTACGTCTACCTGCGCTTTGGTGACGTGCCAGCCGTGGCGGGAGTTTTTTACGGCATCAAGCCTGCGGTGGTGGCCCTTGTGCTGCACGCGGCCTACAAGCTCGCTAGCCGCACGCTCAAAACGCCACTCTTGGTCCTTTTGGCCTTGTCGGCCTTTGCGGCTTTGGCGCTGTTCGACATCGCCTTTCCTTGGGTGGTGGGGGCCGCCGCATTGACCGGTTGGTGGGCATCACGCTGGGCGCCCCTGCAACTCGCCGCCGGCGGCGGGCATGCGACCAAGGCCAGTGCCACACGCCTGCCAGCGCTCATTGACGACAACACGCCCACACCGCCCCATGCCCGCTTCAGCCGCGCCCGGCTGGTTCGCGTACTCGGGGTCGGCATCGGCCTCTGGCTGCTGGGCATGGCGGTGCTGGTGGCTTGGCTCGGCTGGCCAGCGGCCTACACGCAGATGGCCTGGTTCTTCACCAAGGCGGCGCTCCTCACCTTTGGGGGCGCCTATGCGGTGCTGCCCTATGTGCACCAAGGCGCGGTGGAGACACACCAGTGGCTCACTGCAGCGCAAATGATGGATGGCTTGGCCCTGGGTGAATCAACGCCCGGGCCCTTGATCATTGTGGTGGCCTTCGTCGGCTTCCTCGGCGGCTGGCAGCAAGCACTGCTGGGGCCGGATGCCCTGCTCGCGGCCGGCGTGCTGGCCGCATGCATCGTCACCTGGTTCACCTTTTTGCCCTCCTTCATCTTCATCCTCGCGGGCGGCCCGTTGGTTGAAGCCACCCATGGCAGGCTTGGCTTCACGGCCCCGCTCACCGCCATCAGCGCGGCGGTGGTCGGCGTCATCTTGAGCTTGGCCCTGCACTTCGGTCAGCATGTGCTGCTGCCCGTGGGCGGCTTTGATGCGCTGGCGGGCTTGATCATGGCTGCAGCGGCGGTGGCCTTGATCCGATTCCAGATCGGCGTGCTGCCGGTGTTGGCCTGCAGTGGCTTGGTGGGCTTGCTGCTGCAACTGGTTTAGGGCTCAGGCCGCCTCAGCGCAGCGCGCGGGTCACGATGGCCAAACCCAGCAGCACCATGGCCAAGAAGAAAGCGCGCCGGAAAGGACCCGCCGCAATTTGGCCGCGCAGACGCTGCCCGAGCAACATGCCGAGCACCGTCGGAACGATCAGGGCCAAGGAGCTCAAGGCCAATGAAGCCGAGTACTGCCCCGCGCCTTGCAAACCCCAGCCCAGCGCCAAGGTGGACACCGTGAAGCAAAGGCCCAGGAACTGCACCAAAACCTCGCGCTCCAGCGACAGCGCGCTGGCATAAGGCGCCAGCGGAACGACCGCCACGCCGGTGGCTCCCGTCAGCAAGCCGGTGCTCAATCCAATCCATGGCGCCGTGGGGCGCTCCCAGCGCGCGGGCAACTGCAGCTGGGGCAAGCCCAAGCCAAGCACGCCATACAGCAGCAACACGCCACCCAACATCAATTGCGGCCACACGGCGCCAGGGTTGACCAGCAGCCGGACACCCAAGAGCGCGCCCACAAAGAGCAAAACCAGCAGCAGCGCAAATCGCCTCAGCAAGGCGGCAAGCTCGGGGCCGTTCCACATTTGCCAGAAGTTGGTCAGCAGCGAGGGAATGACCAGCAAGGCCGCCGCTTGAGGCGGAAGCATGAAGAGCCCGAGCAAGCCCATGGACACCGTGGGCAGCCCCATGCCCACCACGCCCTTCACGGCACCGGCCAGCAGGAACACCGCAGCCACCGCCAACCAGGCTTCCAAGCTGAGGCTCATGCCCGCCCTGCGGGCCCACGCTGGAGCGCCTTGCTCACAAAGCGCAGCAGCAACCAGGCCAAGGCCAGGCTGATGGTGAGCAGAAAAACCCCCATCACGATGGCCGCTGTGGGGTGGGCCCAGCCCAGCCACAAGAGGCCCGGCACGGTGAAGTCTCCGAGCAAGGAAAGAGTCCAATTGCTGAAGGGTTCGGGCGAATGGTTCACCGCCGCACGCGTGCTGGCCTTTCCCGCATGGGCGCCCGCCGCCAAGGTGCCACCCGCCAAGGCGGCCAGCAGGGCCCAGGCTTGCTGGTCACCGCCGCCGAACACGCCGTAGGCCAAGGCAGCACCCGCTGGGATGCGGATGAAGGTGTGCAGGGCATCCCAAGCCGAGTCCACCCAGGGGATCTTGTCAGCCACAAACTCGATGGCCATCAAACCCGCACTGCCCCACAGCAGGAGCGGGCTTTGCAGCACTTGCAAGCCGCTGGGCAGGCTCACCCAACCCAGGTGCCCGGCAAGGCCCGTGAAGAACACGACGGCGTACAGGCGCAGGCCGCTGGCCAAGCCCAAGGTGGCGGCCAGGGCCAGAAGCTGGGGGAGGTCGAGGTCGGCCAAAGTGCTCAAGCTCGGCGCATGGGCAAGTAGGCAATGCCATCGGCCCACTGCAGTGCCGCCGTTGGCCGAAAGCCCAGGCGCGAGTAGTAGCTCACTGCAGCCCAGCTGCTGTTGACGGTCAGGGGCAGGTGCTCGTCGGCCCCCTCCGTCACCGCGCGAAACAGGCGCAGCCCCAGGCCACGGCCCTGCCACTGCGGCGCCACAAAAAGATGAAACAGATGGCGCGGCACTCTCAGGCCCGCCAGGCCCACGATCTCGCCATCGGCCTCGGCAACCCAATACCGGTGCTGACGGATGGCCAATTGCTGGCGCTGTGTCGACACCGAGGCCAAGAAACGCTCCAGGCCCGGCAGCCTCGGGCGCACGGCCAACTCGGGAACAAGTCGAAGCACCAAGGCCGAGCAGGCGGCTGCGTCAGCTCGGCGGGCTGGCCGCAGCGTGGGCTTCAAAAGGCGGGCCTGCACACCCTTGCGCGCGCCTAAAGCAATCAGACGCCGGCCGGCACGTCCATCACGGCCATGCCCAAGCGCTGCAGCAAGGCGCGGTCTTTTTCGGCTTGCGGGTTGCCGGTGGTGAGCAGCTTCTCGCCGTAAAAAATGCTGTTGGCGCCCGCGTGGAAGCAGAGGGCCTGCAGCGCTTCGTCCATGGCCTCGCGGCCGGCGGAGAGGCGCACCATGCTGGTGGGCATGGTGATGCGCGCCACCGCAATGCTGCGCACGAACTCGAAGGGGTCGAGCACCTCGTTGTCGGCCATCGGCGTGCCTTCGACCTTCACCAAGTTGTTGATGGGCACCGACTCAGGCGCCGGATTCAGGTTCGCCAGTTGGGCGATGAGGCCGGCGCGCTGGGTGCGGCTTTCGCCCAAGCCCACGATGCCGCCGCAGCAGACTTTCATGCCGGCGTCGCGCACGTGGCCCAGGGTATCGAGCCGGTCTTGGTAGGTGCGGGTGGTGATGATCTCGCCGTAGTACTCGGGCGCGGTGTCGAGGTTGTGGTTGTAGTAGTCGAGCCCAGCGCCCTTGAGCTGGCCGGCTTGCGTGTCGGTCAGCATGCCGGCGGTCACGCAGGTCTCCAGGCCCAGGCCTTTGACCTCGCGCACCATGGCCATCAGTTGCTCCATGTGGCGCTCTTTGGGCGAACGCCAGGCAGCACCCATGCAGAAGCGCGTGGCGCCTTGCGCCTTGGCGGCTTCGGCGGCACTGCGCACATCGGCCAAGTCCATCAGCTTCTCGGCCTCCAGGCCGGTGTCGTAGTGGGCCGACTGCGGGCAGTACTTGCAGTCCTCCTCGCAGCCGCCGGTCTTGATCGACAAGAGCGTGGAGAGCTGCACTTCGTTCGGGTTGTGGTGTTCGCGGTGCACGCTTTGAGCACGGTGCAGCAGGTCAGAGAAAGGCAGCGCGAACAGCGCCTCGACCTCGGCCACGGTCCAGTCGCCCTCAGCAGGACCCCCAGCCTTCGCTGACGCTTCGTCACCCCCCAAGGGGGCGCCATCGGCTCGGGAGCGGCCCGTCGCCGATGCGACTTTCACGGGGCGGTGCAGGTGGATGGGTTGCACGGGAGCATTCATGGCGTGAGCACTTTCTTCAGCAATTCCGCGTCGAGGTGGGCCGCGACGGCGGACGGGGTCGGGTGTTGGAGTCGGGCGCGAAAGCCGGGAGCGCCTTTATTGGATCTGGATTGTCGATGCGTTAGCTACCGGGCTGGAAGGCCAGTCACTTTGCAACAAGCCATCGCCGCAGCATGTCAGCCTGGATTGCCAGGGTCTGCATGCGGGGTGCTGGCGGCAGGCTCGTCGGGCAGGCGACCGCTTGTTCACTGCCGTCAGCGAAACCCAAGCGATAGACGCGCCCCGCCGTACACGCTCGCCGCAATGCAACATCGGCCGACACCAGAGCCCCAAACACCGGTTGACCTTCGATGCGTTGCAGCGCCCCGACGGTCGGCCACGACGCGCATTGCATGCCTTCGTTGGGCGCCAAACGCACTTCATGGTCAAAGCCGTAAAAGCTAACACCCTGGCAGTCGGACCGCATCAAGGCGGCTAGCCAAGTACGGCTGTCTTGTGGCGACAGCTCGGACTCGGAAAGCGTTCGAACCTCGGCCAAGCCAAGTTGCTGCAGTTGCGCCTGCAGACCCGGTCCTAGGGGCGCCTCGGATGACAGCAGCAAGTCGCGCAGGTCGGCCTGCCCGGCCCAAGCTGCCAGGCGCTCTCGGCTCAAGTGGGGATGACCTTGGTGCAAGGTGGCCAACTGTGCAACGGGCTCACCGCTGGCGTGCCGTTGGTGATGCCGCGCTTGGGCGACCAACATCAGGGTCAGTCCGCATTGGTAAGTCAGGGACCCACGCTGATTCGCCATCTCAGCGCGGGTTTGGTTGAACGTGCCGTCGACGCAGGCACCCACGGCGCGGCTGACGGCGGCCTGTACATCTTCAAGCGTCAGCCACCCTTGTTCCAAACCCAGCAGAGTGGCCATCCACTCGGCGTGGCCTTCGTGCAGCCAAGGGTCTTCGTGGTCGGTTGAAAAGCGCCCCATGTTCCACCAGTGGACGGCTTCATGGGCCACAAAACCGCGCAGCCACGCTGAATCGTTAGCAGTCGCTCGCTGGGGCACGCGCAAACGCATCATGCGCGCGCCGTCGGTGTCACCGTGAAACCCCGGTCGATCGCTGAGTGCCACCACAACGCCCGCAGAGCCAACAAGCCCCACGCCGTAGACGTCGGTCAAGCGCGTGGTGCTGCGGTTTAAGGTTTCAAGGATCACCCCGTGGCGTGCGTCGTCAAGGCGCTCGTCGGCAACCAGCCGACCCTGCGCAAATGCCTGCGAGGGGGCACGTCCCAAGTAAACCAT
This sequence comes from Burkholderiales bacterium, assembly GCA_046317675.1. Taxonomy (GTDB): domain Bacteria; phylum Pseudomonadota; class Gammaproteobacteria; order Burkholderiales; family Burkholderiaceae_C; genus Inhella. The sequence continues at coordinate 5,083 of JBKCVH010000281.1, read as the reverse complement.
TTGGTCTGCCTGCAAATGCTGCAACCAAGGGCCCTGTCGGCCATCCCGTTTGGCCAAAGCCGTGTTCACTGCTTCGGCAGGCAGGTCCACTGTCATGGCATGCGCCAGCCACCGGCCTTGCCAGAGAACGTGACCCCCCTCTGGCGGCGTCCACACCCAGCGCAAGCCATGGTGCGCCAAAGGTGCCACGTAAGCGCCGAGGTGAAAGAGCACGCCGGAGGTCGCACCTCCCGGCCCCACAGGTTGGGCCGGCTCGTACTGGGCGTTTGCAGCCAACAGGCCCGGCGTGACTTTGATCGTCGCTTGGCGGCAGCCCATCGCCAAACGAATGGTTGAGCCGTCCAAGGTGGTGCAAGCGTCAGCCGGCGCCACATTCCGGGCCCACCAGACTTGTAGCTCCGGCTTGTGCGTGAGCTGAAGGACCTGCACACCTTCGGGCGGCCGATAAGCCACTTGGAGGCTGCCATCCTCGGCCCAGCGACCCTCAATGTGCAGCACGCCCGCCTGGGCTCCGGCGCTGGCGATGAGCGCCCAAACCAAAGCGGCTCGCCCAAACCAAGAACCAATGGACAAGCGTTGAATCAGGTGGCGCAGGGGATGGGATGGCTGGACTTGGCAGTGCTTCATGGCGTCGAGAAAAGCTGCGACAAGACGGCGGCGTCGAGGTGAGCGGCAACCGCTGCGGGCGTTGGCGCAGAGAGCCTCGGCACCAGCCCCAGCAAGGGCGCGGGCAAGAGCGATCGCAAAGTGGCCACGTTCTCCGCGTGTTGCAGCATCTCCCCATCCACGGTGTTGCCCACCCATCCGGCGAGCGTCAAACCACGGGCGGCAATGGCCTCGGCGGTGAGCAGGGCGTGGTTGATGCAACCCAGGCGCAGGCCCACGACGAGGATGACAGGCGCGGCCAGTTCTTGGGCGAAGTCGGCGCTGTCCCAGCCCGCCTCTACGTCCAGCGGCACGCGCCAGCCGCCCACGCCCTCCACCAAGGCCAGGTCCAGCTTCGGCAGCGGCGCCTGCACGGCGGCCATCACGGCGGCGCGCTGGATGGTGGTGCCTTCCAAGCGCGCAGCCAGGTGGGGGGCGCAAGGGGTTTTGAGTTGGATCGGGCCGACTTGTTCGAGCGTCAAGCCGGCTCGTTGCGCGGCGTGCAGGGCCAGCACGTCTTCATTGACCCAGCGTCCGTCAACGAGCTCTTGGCCGGCCGCCACGGGCTTGAGGCCGGCGGCGCGAAGGCCTTGCTCGGCCGCCCAATGCGTGAGCGCGGCGGTGGTGGTGGTCTTGCCGATTTCGGTGTCGGTGCCGGTGATGAAGAAGAGGCGGGGCATGGTGAGGTCAGAGCCTGTGAATGAATACGGAGCGGCCAAGCGGACATGCGGATGGGGTCACAGGCGCTCAGTGCAAGGCTTCGTGGGCGACGCGGAAATGCGAGGCGAGTTGAGCGAGGCGTTGGTCCAGTGTCCACAGGCGCACACCGGGGGTTACCAGCGCGGCAGCCAGCAGCGTGAGGTCCACGATGCCACAGCCGCGCCCGTACAGGCGCTCCCGGTCCGTGAACGTCATGACCTCAGCCAAGGTCGGCTGCTGCACGCCGCGCAGTTGCGCCAGATGACCCAGGGTGCGGACGCGGTCGGGCGGCGTACCACAGGCCAGTTCACCCAGCACGAAGGGATGGATGCACACGCGGTCCACCTCCAGCAAGCCCACCAAGGCCTCGCTGCGGCGGCGGAAGTGATCGACCCAGACGGAGGTGTCGACAAGAACGCCGCTCATGCGCCTCGTTCGGCCGAGGCCTCTCGGCGACGCTGCACCGGCGCCATGTCAGGCGAGGCGGCGCCCAAGGCCGCCAGGCGCTTGGCGGCCTGCACCCGCACGAAGGCTTTGACGGCCTCGCGAAACAGGTCGGCCTTGTCCATCTCAGGGTCGGCCAAGGCCAGGGCTTGCTCGTAGAGGGCGTCTTCCAAAGTAACGGTCGTGCGCATCGCAATGCCTCAGTCACTCCACATCAAAATTGATGCAGAACCGCATCATATTGGAATCAGACCTGCCCGAGCGCCGCAACGAGCGTTTGCACGTCGTCCGCCGTGTGGTCGGCGCACAGCGTGATGCGCAAGCGCGCGGTGCCGGCCGCCACGGTGGGTGGGCGAATGGCCGGCACACGAATGCCGGCAGCGTCCAGCCGGGCGGCGAGGTCCAACGCGGCTTGGTTGTCGCCCACGATGAGTGGCTGGATGGGGGTGTCGCTGCGGGGCAGTTGCCAACCACGGGCTTGCGCGATGGGGGTCAGGCCCTCCACCAACTGCGCTTGCAGCAACTCCAACTGCGCGCGGCGGCGCTCGCCTTCGTCGCCTTCGATCAAGTCCAGGCTGGTGAGCAGCGCGTGCGCCAGCGCGGGCGGCGCGGCCGTGGTGAAGATGTAGCTGCGCGCGGTTTGAATGAGCCACTCCACCACCAAAGGGTGCGCCGCCACGAAGGCGCCGGCCACGCCGGCTGCCTTGCCCAACGTGCCCATCAGCACCAAGCGCTCGCTGCTCAACCCGAGGTGCGCCAAGCTGCCCCGGCCTTGAGGGCCGAGCACACCGAAGCCGTGCGCGTCGTCCACCAGCAGCAGCGCGTCGTGTTGCTCGGCCAGGGCCAGCAGTGCGGCCAGCGGGGCCAAGTGGCCGTCCATGCTGAACACGGCGTCGCTGGCGATGAGCTTGCGCGGCGCGGTGCTGGCGCGCAGTTGCTCGGCCAGCTCGTCCACGCTGCCGAACACCTGTTTGCGGCCCCGCGCCAGGCGCGCGCCGTCAATCAAGCAGGCGTGATTCAGGCGCTCGGAAAAGATGTCGGTGCCCTCACCGCCCAGCGCCGTGACAGCCGCGAGGTTGGCCATGTAGCCGGTGGAAAAACTCAAGGCCCGCGCGCCGGGGATGCAGGGCGACACGAAGGCGGCCAAGCGGTCTTCGAGCATCTGGTGCGCCACGCTGTGTCCGCTGATGAGGTGCGAGGCCCCGCTGCCCGCGCCGTAGCGCCGCGCGCCTTCTTGCAAGGCGGCCACCACCTTCGGGTGCTGGGCCAGGCCGAGGTAGTCGTTCGAGCAAAAGGCCAGCATGGGCCGACCGTCGATGGTCTGGCGCGGCGCCGCCGGCGTGCTGGCCTGCCGGCGCACGCGCGTCAGGGCCTGGGCCTCGCGCTCGCGGAGTTGCTGTTGCAGGTAATCAAGCACCGGCCAGCACCTCGTCCAACGTGGCGCGCACGGCCTGGGCCAGCCACTGCGCGGTGGGTGTGTCGATCAGGTAGGGCGGCATCAGGTACACGGTGTTGCCGATGGGGCGGATGAGCAGTTCGTGGCGGCGCGCCGCGAGGTGGAAGCGTTCGGCGAAGCGCTCGCCGGGCGCGGTCACGTCGAAGGCCAGCACCATGCCCGTCTGCCGTAGCGCGCTCACACGCGGGTGCTGCGCGAAGGGGGCGAAGGCCTCGCGCAGGGCTTGCGCTTGCACGGGCAGTTGCTGCAGCAGGTCGGTCTCGCGGAAGCGCCGCAGCACCTCGCAAGCGGCCGCGCACACGATGGCGTTGCCGGTGTACGAATGGCTGTGCAGGAAGCCGCGCGCCACGTCGGGGCTCAGGAAGGCGTTGAACACGGTGTCGGTGGTCAGCACCACCGACAGCGGCAGCGTCCCACCCGTGATGCCTTTGCTCAGCAGCACGAAGTCGGGCCAATGCTGACCATCGACCTGCTCCCACGCGAAGAAGGTGCCGGTGCGCCCGCAGCCCACCGCAATCTCGTCGGCGATGAGGTGCACGCCGTACTGGGCACACAACTCCCGCAGCGCGCGCAACGCCTCGGGGCCGTGCATGCGCATGCCGCTCGCGCCTTGGATCAAGGGCTCGACGATCAACGCCGCGCAGCGGCCTTCCAGCGCCACCATCAAGCGCTCGATGGCAGCCAGCGCGCCCGGCTCGTGCAGCGCCGGCGCCAAGTGCGTAGCGCGCAGCAGGGGGGCGTAGGCGTCGCGAAAGATCGGCACGTCGGTGACCGACAGCGCACCCAAGGTTTCACCGTGGTACCCGCCAGCCAAGGCGATGAACTCGCACTTCTGCGGCTGGCCTTGGTTGCGCCAAAAGTGCGCGCTCATCTTGAGCGCGATCTCGGTGGCGCTGGCGCCATCGCTGCCGAAGAATGCGTGGCCCAGCGCGCCGCATGTGAGCGCACTCAAGCCCTCTGCCAGCTCAATGGCAGGCTCGTGCGTGCACCCGGCCAGCATCACGTGCGGCAAGGTGGCGGCTTGGCGCGCGATGGCCTGCTGCAGTCCGGCATCGCTGTGGCCGAAGAGGTTGGTCCACCAGGCGCTGGTGGCGTCGAAGTAGCGCTGGCCGTCGGCGTCAATCAGCCAGGGGCCGTCGCCTCGCACCATAGGGATGGGCGGCACGGCGTCGAGCCGGGCCATTTGCGTGCAGGGGTGCCAGACGGCGGCGCGGCTGCGCGCGGCCAGGGAAGCATTGGTCAAGGGATTCAAAGCCAGGGGGCGGGGATCTTGTTCAAAAAGCTCTGGACACCGGCACGGCCTTCGTCAGAGGCACGGATGTCGGCAATGCGCCGCGCGGTGTCGTCGCGCTGCGCAGCGCTGAGCGGGCGGTCGGCCAAGTCCAGCACCAACTGCTTGCAAGCGCGCACGGCCTGCGGGCCGTTGGTGCACAGGGCCTTGGTCAGTTCGGCCACCTTGGCGTCCAGTGCGGCCTCGTCGGCCACCACTTCGTGCACCAGCCCTAAGGCGTGCGCGGTGGCGGCATCAAAGCGCTCGGCCGTGGTGAAGTAACGGCGCGCCTGCCGCTCGCCCATGGCCTTCACGACGTAAGGGCCAATGGTGGCGGGCAGCAGCCCAAGCTTGGCCTCGCTGAGGCAATAGCCGGCATGGGCGGTGCTGACCACCACGTCGGCGCAAGCCACCAGGCCCACGCCGCCGGCGTACACATCGCCCTGCACGCGCGCCACAACGGGCACGGGGCAGTGGTAGATCGCCCAGAGCATGTCGGCCAAGCGACGCGCATCCGCATGGTTCTCGTCCCAGCTGTACTGGGCCATGGCGCGCATCCAGTTCAGGTC
>JBKCVH010000280.1:0-15045 GCA_046317675.1 Burkholderiales bacterium | reverse complement strand
CACGTGCTGGTTATCGAGCCCCGCCATGCTGACCCGCTGTCGCTGGTGCACTACAAGAAAGTGCTCGTGACGAAGGCTGCCATGGAACAGCTCAAGGAGATGTTCGAATGAGCGCGCCGAAATTCGATGAAGGCCGCCTGGCCCAGGTGCTGCTGGCCCCGATCGTGAGCGAAAAGGCCACGCAAATCGGCGAGAAGCACAACCAGGTGCTGTTCAAGGTGATGCGCGATGCCACCAAGCCTGAAATCAAGGCCGCCGTGGAGTTGATGTTCAAGGTCGAAGTGGCCTCGGTCAACGTCTTGAACGTCAAGGGCAAGACAAAGCGCTTTGGCGGCCGTGTCGGTCGCCGTGACCATGCAAAGAAGGCCTACGTGGCCCTCAAGCCAGGTCAAGAGTTGCAATTTGGGGAGGCCGCGTAATGGCTATCGTCAAAGTCAAACCGACTTCGCCCGGCCGCCGTGCCGTGGTCAAGGTGGTGCACAAGCATCTGCACAAGGGCGCTCCAGAAGCTTCCTTGGTGGAGCCGCAGAAGCAGAACGCTGGCCGCAATAACAACGGTCACATCACGATGCGCCACAAGGGCGGCGGTCACAAGCACCACTACCGTGTCGTCGATTTCCGTCGCAACAAGGATGGCATTCCGGCAAAGGTCGAGCGCATTGAGTACGACCCGAACCGTACGGCTCACATCGCGTTGGTGTGCTATGCCGACGGCGAGCGTCGCTACATCATTGCCCCACGCAATCTGGAAGTCGGTACTCAGTTGATGTCGGGAGCCGAGGCTCCGATCAAGCCGGGTAATACGCTGCCGATCCGCAACATCCCCATCGGTGCAACCATTCACTGCGTCGAATTGCTGCCAGGAAAGGGTGCTCAGATCGCCCGTTCGGCTGGCACTTCGGTGACCTTGATGGCACGTGATGGCGCCTACGCTCAGATTCGTCTGCGCTCGGGTGAAGTGCGTCGCGTGCACATCGATTGCCGTGCCACCCTGGGTGAAGTCAGCAACGAAGAGCACAACCTCCGCCAATACGGCAAGGCCGGCGCCAAGCGTTGGTTGGGTATTCGCCCGACCGTACGCGGTACCGCCATGAACCCTGTCGACCACCCGCACGGTGGTGGTGAAGGTCGTACCGGCGAAGGCCAAGTTCCTGTGTCACCGTGGAACACGATGACCAAGGGCTTCCGTACCCGCAGCAACAAGCGTACGCAGACGTTCATCGTCTCGCGTCGCAAGAAATAAGGGATAGGCCATGAGTCGTTCTCTCAAGAAGGGCCCGTTCGTTGACGGTCACCTGATGGCGAAGGTTGAGAAAGCCAGCGCCAACAAGGACAAGAAGCCCATCAAGACTTGGTCGCGCCGTTCGACCATCCTGCCGGAATTCATCGGTCTGACGATTGCCGTGCACAACGGTCGCCAGCATGTGCCGGTGTATGTGAGCGACCAAATGGTCGGTCACAAGCTCGGTGAATTCGCGTTGACCAGGACCTTCAAGGGTCACCCGGCCGACAAGAAGGCTGGTAAAAAGTAAGGATGCCAACGATGGAAACCAAAGCAATCGTTCGTGGCGTTCGCCTCTCCTCGGATAAAGGCCGCCTCGTGGCGGACATGATCCGTGGCAAGAAGGTCGATCAAGCGCTGCACATCCTCACCTTCACCCAAAAGAAGGCCGCCGGCATCATCAAGAAAGCGCTCGAGTCGGCAATCGCCAACGCCGAGCACAACGATGGTGCAGACATCGATGCCCTGAAGGTGACCTCCATTTACGTGGAACAAGGCACCGTGCTCAAGCGCTTTACCGCGCGAGCAAAAGGCCGTGGCAACCGTATCAGCAAGCCGACGTGTCACATCTACGTGACCGTGGGCAACTGAGGGTAGGAAGACTATGGGACAAAAAATCCATCCGGTTGGCTTCCGCCTTCCTGTTACCCGCAATTGGTCTTCGCGTTGGTACGCGTCGAGCCGCAACTTCGCTGGCATGCTGGCTGAGGATCTGCGTGTTCGCGAGTTCCTGAAAGCCAAGCTCAAGAGTGCAGCGGTTTCGCGCATCTTGATCGAGCGTCCTGCCCAGAATGCCCGCATCACCATTTTCTCGGCGCGTCCGGGCGTGGTCATCGGCAAAAAAGGCGAGGACATTGAAAACCTGAAGGCTCAACTCGGCAAGTTGCTGGGCGTGCCGGTGGCCGTGAACATCGAAGAAGTGCGCAAGCCTGAAGTCGATGCTCAACTGATCTCCGACTCGATCACTCAGCAGCTCGAAAAGCGCATCATGTTCCGTCGCGCCATGAAGCGTGCGATGCAGAACGCTATGCGTCTGGGTGCCCAAGGTATCAAGATCATGAGCGCCGGTCGTCTGAACGGCATCGAAATCGCCCGTACCGAGTGGTATCGCGAAGGCCGCGTGCCCCTGCACACCCTCAAGGCAGACATCGACTACGGCTTCAGCGAAGCCAAGACCACTTATGGCGTCATCGGCGTCAAGGTCTGGGTGTATCGCGGTGACCGTCTGGCCAATGGCGAAGCTCCGGTGCTGAAGAGCGTCGAGGGTGAAGACGATCGTCGCAACCGTCGTCCTGGCCGTCCTGGCCCGGGCCGTGGTCGCGATGGCAAGCCAGGTGAAGCTGGTGCTGGCGCGGGTGACCGCGGTGCCCGCCGTGTGGTGCGCAAGCCGGCTGATGCCGCTGCTGCGCCCAAAGGAGACTAAACATGCTGCAACCTGCTCGTCGCAAATTCCGCAAGGAGCAAAAGGGCCGCAACACGGGCGTCGCCACGCGTGGCGCCCAAGTGTCATTCGGTGAATATGGCTTGAAGGCGACCGAACGCGGTCGCATTACGGCTCGTCAAATCGAAGCGGCTCGCCGTGCAATCTCGCGCCACATCAAGCGCGGTGGTCGCATCTTTATCCGCATCTTCCCGGACAAGCCAATCAGCAAGAAGCCGGCCGAAGTTCGGATGGGTAACGGCAAGGGCAATCCGGAGTACTACGTGGCCGAAATCGTGCCCGGCAAGGTGCTCTACGAACTCAATGGCGTACCCGAGCAACTCGCTCGCGAAGCGTTCACCCTTGCTGCAGCCAAGCTGCCGCTTCGGTGCACCTTCGTCGAACGCCAGCTCGGCGCCTGAACGGGAAAGAGACCATGAAGGCATCAGAACTGCGTACCAAGGACGTTGCTGCCCTTGAAGCGGAAGTCAAGTCGCTGCTCAAGGCCCATTTCGGCCTGCGCATGCAAAAGGCAACGCAACAACTCAGCAATCACACCCAGCTGGGCAACACCCGTCGCGACATCGCGCGTGTGAAGACCGTGCTGAACCAAAAGAAGAAGGAGGCCGCGAAATGACCGACTCCGTAACCCAAACCGCCACCAAGGTGCAGCGCACCTTCGTAGGTCGGGTGGTTAGCGACAAGCGCGCCAAAACCGTGACCGTGCTCGTCGAGCGCCGTGCCAAGCACGAGCTCTACGGCAAGATCGTTGCCACGAGCCGCAAGTACCACGCCCACGACGAAAAGGGTGAGTACAAGATGGGCGACGTGGTCGAGATCTCGGAAAGCCGCCCTCTGTCCAAGACCAAGAGCTGGGTAGTGACCCGCTTGGTTGAGAAGGCCGAGGCGGTTTAAAGCCGACCCGTGTGCGGGGAGTTCCTCCTCGCGCGACACTGGCCGCTTGTCTTCACTGGCAGGCGGCCTTTTTGTTTTCTGTGCACCCGGAGCCATCCATGATTGAACTCGGTCAAACCGTACCTGCAGCGACTCTCTACGAATACCGCGAGACCGAGAGCGAAGGCTGCTCTATTGGCCCGAATGCCGTTGATGTGGTCAAAGCGCTTGCGGGCAAAACGGTGGTGGTTTTCGCGCTGCCCGGGGCTTTCACGCCCACTTGCTCAGCGCAGCATCTGCCGGGTTACATCGCCCAGTTCGACGCATTGTGCGCTGCCGGCGCTGACGAAGTTTGGTGTGTTTCTGTGAATGACGCCTTTGTGATGCACGCTTGGGGTAAAGCGGCCGGCGCAAGCGGCAAGGTACGCATGATGGCGGACGGCAGCGCGGAACTGGCCAAGGCGCTCGGCCTCACTCTGGATCTCACGGCGCGTGGGATGGGTTTGCGTTCCCAGCGATTTGCACTGGTGGCCAAGAGTGGCATCGTGGATGACCTTCAAGTTGAAGCGCCCGGCAAGTTCGAGGTCAGCGCAGCAGAGTTCATGCTCGCGCGTCTGGCCCGCCCCGCCTAACGACATCGCCCCATCGTTTTGGCGGGCCATGGTATTTCAGCGACAAACTTTGCTTGACGTTTGAGCCCTGGCTGCCCCATAATGCAAGGCTTCGCTGAACTTTGGCCGCAAGGCGCAACGGGAGTCGTTCTGGCTCCAGCAAAGTTTCAGCATTTCTGCCCTCAACCGCCGATGGCGTGACGCGAGTCAAGCCAAAAGCACACGGGCCCAAGACTGACCGGTAGGTGCCCAAGGGTGTCTTCAGGGAAAAGTTGGGAATTGACATGATCCAAATGCAATCGCGGCTTGACGTCGCGGACAACACGGGTGCTAAGTCCGTCATGTGCATCAAGGTGCTCGGCGGCTCAAAGCGTCGCTATGCAGGCATCGGTGACGTGATCAAGGTCACCATCAAGGAAGCAGCTCCGCGTGGTCGCGTCAAAAAAGGCGAGATCTACAACGCCGTTGTTGTGCGTACCGCCAAAGGCGTTCGTCGCCAGGACGGCTCGCTGGTGAAGTTCGACGGCAATGCCGCCGTGCTGCTTAATGCCAAGCTTGAGCCTATCGGCACTCGCATCTTCGGCCCCGTCACGCGCGAACTGCGCAGCGAGCGCTTCATGAAGATCGTGTCGCTTGCGCCCGAAGTGCTCTGACCCGGCAAAGGACAGCTGACATGAACAAAATTCGCAAAGGCGACCAGGTCATCGTGTTGACCGGCCGCGACAAAGGCAAGCGCGGCACCGTCGCGCAGCGCGTTGACGCCGATCTTCTGATCGTCGACGGTGTGAACGTGGCCAAGAAGCACGTGAAGCCGAACCCAATGAAGGGTACGACGGGTGGTGTGGTTGACAAGACCATGCCGATCCACCAATCCAACGTCGCCATTTTCAATGCGGCCACCGGCAAAGCCGACCGCGTTGGGATCAAGCAGCTCGAAGACGGCAAGAAAGTCCGCGTCTTCAAGAGCAGCGGTGTCGAAATCAAGGTTTGACGAGGTCGCATATGGCTCGTTTACAAACGTTTTACCGTGAGACCGTCGTCCCCTCCCTCATGGAGAAGTTCGGCTACAAGTCCACCATGCAGGCTCCGCGCATCACCAAGATCACGCTCAACATGGGTGTGAGCGAAGCGGTCGCTGACAAGAAGGTTATGGACCACGCTGTGGGTGACCTCACGAAGATCGCCGGCCAAAAGCCAGTGGTGACCAAGTCGCGCAAGGCAATTGCCGGATTCAAGATCCGTGAGCAAGTGCCTATCGGCGCCATGGTTACGCTGCGCGGTGCTCAGATGTACGAATTCTTGGATCGCTTCGTGACGATCGCGCTGCCTCGCGTGCGCGATTTCCGTGGTATCTCTGGACGTGCTTTTGATGGTCGTGGGAACTACAACATCGGCGTTAAAGAGCAGATCATCTTCCCGGAAATCGAGTACGACAAAGTCGACGCGCTTCGTGGGTTGAACATCAGCATTACGACGACCGCTCAAAGCGACGACGAAGCGAAGGCCCTTCTTCAGGCCTTCAAGTTCCCGTTCAAGAACTGAGGCCCAGACATGGCAAAGGTTTCGATTATTCAGCGTCAAGAGAAGCGCGAAAAGCTGGTGGCCAAGTACGCAAAGAAGTACGCCGAGCTGAAGGCTGTCATCAGTGACGCCAAGCGCTCGGAAGACGAGCGCTACGCAGCTCGCCTGGAGTTGCAGAAGCTGCCTCGTAACGCCTACCCGACTCGCCTGCGCAATCGCTGCGAATTGACGGGTCGCGGTCGCGGCACTTTCCGCACCTTCGGCCTTGGCCGCAGCAAGATCCGTGAACTGGCGTTCAAAGGTGACATCCCTGGTGTCATCAAGGCCAGCTGGTAACCGGCAGCATTTGGAGATTTACCCATGAGCATGAGTGATCCAATCGCCGACATGCTGACTCGCATTCGCAATGCGCAGTTGGTTGAAAAGTCGAGCGTGACCATGCCCTCCTCCAAGATCAAGGCTGCCATTGCTGCTGTCTTGAAGGATGAGGGTTACATCGAGAGCTTCCAAGTGCGCGGCGAAGCCGCTCGCCCTGAGCTTGAGATTGAACTGAAGTACTACGCCGGTCGCCCGGTTATTGAGCGCATTGAGCGCGTGAGCCGTCCTGGCTTGCGTGTCTACAAGGGCCGCCACGACATCCCGAACGTCATGAACGGTCTGGGTGTTGCCATCATCACCACGCCCAAAGGCGTGATGACCGACCGCAAAGCACGCCAAGCCGGTATCGGCGGCGAAGTGCTCTGCTACGTCGCCTAAGCGCCGGAGGTTAAGAAATGTCCCGCGTAGGAAAAATGCCGGTCGCTATCCCGCAAGGGGTGGATGTGACCTTGTCAAGCGAGAGCATCAGTGTGAAGGGCGTTCAAGGAACGCTGGTTCGCGCTCAGAACGCTCTGGTGAAGGTGAGCAACGAAGGGGGCAAGCTGACGTTTGCTCCTGCTGCTGATGGTGCAGCCGCTGATGCAATGAGCGGAACCATGCGTGCTCTGGTGGCCAACATGGTTGCTGGCGTGAGCAAGGGCTTCGAGCGCAAACTCACGTTGGTGGGTGTGGGCTTTAAGGCTCAAGCCGCTGGCACCAAGCTGAATCTGCAGATTGGTTTCTCGCATCCTGTTGTGAAGGAAATGCCGGCCGGTATCAAGGTCGAGTGCCCAACACAAACAGAAATCCTGATCAAAGGCGCCGACCGTCAGGTCGTAGGCCAGATCGCTGCTGAGGTGCGTGCCTTCCGTCCGCCCGAGCCCTACAAGGGCAAGGGTATCCGCTATGCGGACGAGAAGGTCACCCTCAAAGAGACCAAGAAGAAGTAAGGAGTCCGAGCATGCTGACCAAGAAAGAACAGCGTCTGCGCCGTGCGCGCCAAACCCGGGTGCGCATTGCGCTCCAGGTGAAGGCACGCCTCACGGTGTTCCGCTCGAATCTCCATATTTACGCCAACCTCATTTCGGACGACGGCAGCAGGGTGCTTGCCACCGCGTCGACGGCCGAGAAGGACCTGCGCGAAACCTTGAAGGGCAACGGTGGCAACGTCGCCGCGGCTCAGATGGTGGGCGCGCGTATCGCCGAGCGGGCCAAGGCTGCTGGTGTCGAGGCTGTCGCCTTCGACCGTGCAGGCTATGCCTATCACGGCCGCATCAAGGCTTTGGCCGATGCGGCTCGCGAAGCCGGTCTGAAGTTCTAAGCATTCGGGAGCAATAGCAATGGCGAAGTTTCAACCCCGCGTGCAGGACGAAGGTCGCGACGACGGTCTGCGCGAGAAGATGATTGCAGTGAACCGCGTCACCAAAGTGGTGAAGGGCGGTCGCATTCTCGGTTTCGCAGCCTTGACCGTGGTCGGTGATGGCGATGGCCGCATCGGCATGGGCAAGGGCAAGGCGCGTGAAGTGCCAGTGGCCGTGCAAAAGGCCATGGAAGATGCGCGCCGCAACATGTTCAAAGTTGCGTTGAAGAACGGTTCCGTTCATCACAACGTGATCGGTGAACATGGTGCATCGCGCGTCATGTTGGCTCCGGCCTCCACCGGTACTGGCGTGATTGCCGGCGGACCGATGCGCGCTGTGTTCGAAGTGATGGGCGTGACCGACATCGTGAGCAAGAGCCACGGTTCGACCAACCCTTATAACATGGTTCGTGCCACCTTGGATGCACTGAAGCGCTCCAACACACCGGCCCAGGTCGCTGCCAAGCGTGGCAAGACCGTCGAAGAGCTGTTCAGCTGAACAGCGACGGAAGGAAAACCTGATGTCTGACAAGAAGACCGTCACCGTGAAGCTGGTGCGCAGCGTCGCTGGCACCCGCGAATCGCATCGCGCTACCGTGCGCGGCCTCGGGCTGCGCAAGCTCAACAGCCAAAGCACGCTGGAAGACACCCCTGCCGTTCGCGGCATGATCACCAAGGTCCAGTACCTGGTGCAGGTGCTCTGAGGACACGAAAATGCAATTGAATAACATCAAGCCCGCTGCGGGTTCCAAGCACGCCAAGCGTCGCGTTGGCCGTGGCATTGGCTCTGGTATCGGTAAAACCGCTGGTCGCGGGCACAAAGGCCAGAAGTCGCGTGCTGGCGGCTTCCACAAAGTGGGCTTTGAAGGCGGTCAGATGCCTTTGCAGCGCCGTTTGCCTAAGCGCGGTTTCAAGTCTGTGGCATTGAAGTTCGCTGCAGAAGTGAGTCTTACCGACATCCAGCGCCTCGGTGCTGAGACCGTCGACTTGCTGACCTTGAAGGCCGCTGGCTTGGTGGGTCAACTGATCAAGGTCGTCAAAGTGATCAAGGCCGGAGAAATCACCCGCAAGGTTGAGATCAAAGGCATCGGTGCGACGGCGGGCGCAAAGGCGGCCATCGAGGCAGCCGGCGGCTCTGTCGCTGCTTGACCCACTCTAGGATCTAAGCTTCGTGGCATCCAACGCGTCTACGCTGGTTAAATCAGGTCGCTTCGGCGACTTGAAGCGCCGGCTTGTCTTCTTGCTACTGGCATTGGTGGTGTATCGCATTGGCGCCCACATCCCTGTGCCTGGCATCGACCCGGAGCAGCTCAAGCAGCTCTTCTCGACGCAGCAAGGTGGCATCCTGAGTCTGTTCAACATGTTCTCGGGTGGCGCGTTGTCGCGGTTTACCGTGTTTGCGCTGGGGATCATGCCGTACATCTCGGCGTCGATCGTGATCCAGCTGATGACTTACGTGGTGCCAAGCCTCGAAGCCTTGAAGAAAGAGGGCGAGGCAGGGAAGCGCAAGATCACGCAGTACACCCGCTATGCAACGCTGGGCTTGGCCTTGTTCCAGTCCTTCAGCATTGCGATGGCGTTGCAATCGCAGCAAGGTTTGGTGATTGCGCCAGGACCAGGATTTGTGTTCACGACGATCACGAGCTTGACTGCGGGAACCATGTTCTTGATGTGGCTGGGTGAGCAGATCACTGAGCGTGGACTTGGCAACGGCATTTCCATCTTGATCTTTGCTGGTATTGCCGCTGGACTGCCAGGTGCCATTGGTGGCTTGGGTGAACTCGTCAGAACCGGTTCGATGGCGATCCCGGCAGCCCTCTTCATCGTTGGCTTGGTGTTCCTTGTCACTTGGGGTGTGGTGTTTGTTGAGCGTGGTCAGCGCAAGATCTTGGTGAACTACGCAAAGCGCCAGGTCGGCAACAAGGTGTATGGCGGTCAGTCGTCCCATCTGCCACTGAAGCTCAATATGGCTGGCGTGATGCCTCCGATTTTTGCGTCGTCCATTATTTTGTTGCCGGCCACGATTGCGAGTTGGTTGGGTACCGGTGACAGCCTTCGTTGGTTGAAGAACGTCGGTGATGCTTTGCATCCAGGGCAGCCGGTATACATACTTGCTTACTCTGCGGCGATCATATTTTTCTGTTTCTTCTACACGGCCATGGTATTCAACAGCCGTGAGACCGCAGACAACCTGAAGAAAAGCGGTGCATTTATTCCCGGGATTCGTCCTGGTGATCAAACCGCACGACACATTGATCGTATTCTCGGCCGCCTGACTTTGATCGGCGCTGGATACATCACTTTGGTTTGCTTGGTTCCTGAGTTACTGCATCTTCGCTGGAATGTTCCGTTCTACTTTGGTGGAACTTCGCTCTTGATCATTGTGGTTGTGACCATGGACTTCTGGTCCCAGGTTCAGAGCTACGTGATGAGCCAGCAGTATGAAAGCCTTTTGAAGAAGGCCAGTTTCAAAGCAACTTGATCAGTAAGTCTTGTGGGTGGGGGATTTCCACCCGAAGTAAAGTTAATACCCTGCTCGCATCGGTTTCCGGGCGAAGTGAGCGAAACCAAGCCCCGGAATGCGCAAGTTGCGCGGAGCAAGATTAGTTAGGAGCAGAACATGAAAGTTTCGGCATCGGTAAAAAAGATGTGCCGCAATTGCAAGGTCATCCGTCGCAAGGGCGTGGTCCGCGTGATCTGCACTGATCCGCGTCATAAGCAGCGCCAGGGCTGATTCAAAGCGCCCACGATAGAGAACTAGAGGTAATCCATGGCACGTATTGCTGGCATCAACATCCCACCGCAGAAGCACACCGAAATTGGTTTGACTTCCATTTATGGCATTGGTCGCACCACCGCGCAAAAGATTTGCTCGGCCGCAGGCGTGCCATTCAACAAGAAGATCAAGGATCTGAATGACTCAGATCTTGAAAAGCTTCGCGACGAGATTGGCAAGCTGACCATTGAGGGTGATCTGCGTCGCGAGATGTCGATCAACATCAAGCGTTTGATGGATTTGGGCTGCTATCGCGGCTTCCGCCATCGCCGTGGATTGCCAATGCGCGGTCAGCGCACCCGCACCAACGCCCGCACCCGCAAGGGCCCGAAGCGTTCTGCGGCCACCGGTAAGAAGTGATCGCGCACAGGAATTGAGGAAGAACTATGGCCAAGGCTCCTAGTAACAACGCCGCTCAGCGCGTGCGTAAGAAAGTCCGCAAGAACGTCGCGGACGGTGTGGCACACGTGCATGCGTCGTTCAACAACACCATCATCACCATCACCGATCGCCAAGGCGGCGCCCTGAGCTGGGCTTCGTCGGGTGGACAGGGCTTCAAGGGTTCGCGCAAGTCGACGCCTTTCGCAGCCCAGGTGGCGGCCGAAGTGGCGGGTCGTGCTGCGCAAGAGCAAGGCATTAAGAACCTCGACGTCAAGATCAAGGGCCCAGGTCCTGGTCGCGAGTCGTCCGTTCGTGCATTGGCTGCCCTTGGCATCCGCATCACGTCCATCTGTGACGTGACTCCGGTCCCGCACAACGGCTGCCGCCCTCAGAAGCGTCGTCGCATTTAAGCTGCTCGCTCCAAAAGACATTGGACAGTTTTCGCGATAATCGCGAGCTTTCCAACCGCCGGCGGGCTCCAACCGGAGCCGCCGGCGCTTTTCGTGGGTCGCCTGCAAAGGCGATCAAACCAACACCCACCGTCTGAGCATCTCCCAGAAAGATTGCCAGACTCGCGTCGCAGATCGGCGGCGTTAGATTGCTACCAAGGATTAGAGCCATATGGCACGCTACCTCGGCCCCAAGGCCAAACTATCCCGCCGCGAAGGCACTGACCTGTTCCTGAAGAGCGCCCGCCGCGCCATCAGCGACAAGTCGAAGTTCGACACCAAACCCGGTCAACACGGCCGTACCAGCGGTCAGCGTACCAGCGACTTCGGCATTCAATTGCGCGAAAAGCAAAAGGTCAAGCGCATGTATGGCGTGCTGGAGCGTCAGTTCCGCCGCTACTTTGCCGAGGCTGAGCGCCGTAAGGGCAGCACGGGTGTCAACCTGTTGACCTTGCTCGAGTGCCGCCTTGACAACGTGGTGTATCGCATGGGCTTCGGCTCGACCCGCGCGGAAGCCCGTCAGATGGTCTCCCACAAGAGCATCACGGTGAACGGTGCAACGGTGAACATTGCCTCGTATCTGGTCAAGGTCGGTGACGTCGTCGCCGTTCGTGACAAGGCCAAGAAGCAGCTTCGCATCATTGATGCGATGAAGCTTGCTGAGTCCATCGGCCTGCCGGCTTGGGTCCAGGTGGACGGCGCGAAGTTGGAAGGCGTCTTCAAGAAGACCCCAGATCGTGACGAGTTCGCCAACGACATCAACGAATCGTTGATCGTCGAGTTGTACTCACGCTAATTGCCCCCGGCCGTAGCACGGTGCAGAGACGTCTGCCCGAAGGCTGCGGTCGAGTCCCTGCCAGCGGCTGGAGCTGTCTGGTTGGTCCCTCAGCTGCCGGTGGTGCACCCGGTAGATTGAAAGAAAGAGCCCATGCAAACGAATTTGCTCAAACCCAAGTCGATCAACGTTGAGCCGCTGGGCGGCCATCGCGCCAAAGTCACTTTGGAGCCCTTCGAGCGTGGCTATGGGCACACGCTGGGCAATGCCTTGCGCCGTGTGCTGCTGTCGTCGATGGTCGGGTACGCGCCCACTGAAGTCACCATCGCCGGTGTCTTGCACGAGTACTCCACCGTGGACGGTGTGCAGGAAGACGTCGTTGGCGTCATGTTGAACCTGAAGGGCGTGACGTTCCGTCTTCACAATCGTGACGAAGTAACCCTTATCCTCCGCAAGGAAGGCGAAGGCCCCGTGACGGCTGCTGACATCCAAACGCCGCATGACGTTGAGATCATTAACCCTGATCAGATCATTTGCCATCTGGCCCACGGCGGCAAGATCGACATGCAGATCAAGGTCGAGAAGGGCCGCGGCTATGTGCCCGGCACGATGCGCCGTTTTGGCGACGAGCCGACCAAGGCGATCGGTCGCATCGTTTTGGATGCTTCTTTCTCTCCGGTCAAGCGTGTCAGCTACGCCGTCGAGAACGCACGTGTCGAGCAGCGTACCGACTTGGACAAGTTGGTCATGGAGATCGAGACCAACGGCGCCATTTCTCCTGAAGAAGCCATCCGCGCTTCTGCCAAGATCTTGGTGGAGCAGTTGGCCGCCTTCGCGCAGTTGCAGGGTACCGATCTGGTGGACGCATTCGACCAACCAGCTCAGCGCTCGGCGTCTTTCGACCCAATCTTGCTGCGCCCGGTCGACGAATTGGAGTTGACGGTGCGCTCGGCCAATTGCTTGAAGGCCGAGAACATTTACTACATCGGCGACCTGATCCAGCGCACCGAAACCGAGTTGCTCAAGACCCCGAACTTGGGTCGCAAGTCGCTCAACGAAATCAAAGAAGTGCTGGCCTCGCGTGGTCTCACGCTGGGCTCCCGCCTTGAGAATTGGCCGCCCGTCGGCCTCGACAAGCGCTGATACCTTCAGCGTCCAACGTAACGCAGAAGCGTTCAACCGCCAGTACCTGATACGGCTGGCGGCATTACAAAGCTAGACAGAAAGGAACCTCACCATGCGCCATCGCAACGGCCTTCGTAAACTCAATCGCACCAGCGAGCACCGCGCCGCCATGTTGCGCAACATGTGCGTCAGCTTGCTGCAGCACGAAGCCATCAAGACCACCGTTCCCAAGGCCAAAGAGCTGCGTCGCGTCGTCGAGCCTCTGATCACCCTGGCCAAGGTTGCTACCGTCGCCAACCGCCGTTTGGCGTTCTCCCGGCTTCGCGACCGCGATGTGGTGACCAAGTTGTTCAACGAACTCGGCCCGCGTTACAACGCTCGTCCGGGCGGCTACACGCGAATCCTGAAGATGGGCTTCCGTGTCGGTGACAACGCGCCGATGGCTTTTGTCGAGCTGGTGGACCGCCCTGATGTCAAAGCGGCTGAAGCAGGTGCTGCAGCGACCGAGTAAGACACCCAATGCTTTAGTGCATCGAAGGGCCGGCTTTGCCGGCCCTTTTTCCTTTTGATCTCTAAGAGACTCAGTTCATGCTTCCGTTTCGAATTCAGCTGCGTTGCCTTCTGCTTTTTCTGGCCATGAGTTGGGCGCCGGTCGTTCAAGCTGACGATGACTTCTTGGAGCCAGCGCAGGCCTTCAAGCTGGCGGTTCAGCAAGCTGGTTCGGACGGGGAGTTGATGATCCAGTTTGAAATCACCGCAGGCCATTACATGTATGGCGAAGCGTTTCAACTGACTACGGCGCAAGGTCAAGTGCTCCAGCTTGTGAAACCGGCAGGCGTTCGAAAGTTTGACGAGACCTTTCAGAAGGAAATGGAAACGTACCGGGGGCGGATCCAGTTGCGCAGCGGTTTGCCATCGGGTGCGGCGGCCTTGCTCCTGACGGGGCAGGGATGTGCCGATCGTGGTTTGTGTTATCCGCCCATTCAAGTTCAGCTCAATCGCGAGAACCATGGCTGGACCTTCTCGCCGGTTGTGGCGCCCGACTTGACCTTCGGTCGGACTGGCTTTGTGCTAATAGGCGCGAAACACGTTCAAGTTCCCTACGTGCTACGCCTTGATGCACTGGTGGGGCTCTTCGGTGGGCTCCTGGCCTTGTTCGGCATTTGGGCTGCCGCAAGCAGGGCCCGTACTTGAACTCTTTCATTCAGTGGGTTTGAATGAACGACTTGCGCGTGCTATAGTAATGGTCTTCCTGGCGCGGGGTGGAGCAGCCCGGTAGCTCGTTGGGCTCATAACCCAAAGGTCGTAGGTTCAAATCCTGCCCCCGCAACCAAAGAAGATCAAGTCCTGACAAGGACTTAGCCGAAGCCCGCGATAGCGGGCTTTATGCTTTCTGGGCCTCTGTGACGAGGTTTGTGACGGGTCCTGTGTCGTCACAGGAAAGCGCGCTGCTCGAAATGACCCTTGGTCACTGTGACGGCGGCTGACCATTGGGAATCACGCCTAACAGTCAGTACTAGGCCTGACTGTTGGGTCGAAAGTCGACACGTGACGGCCGTCTGTACCTCATCGAAAGTCGGTCGACGTTGGACGATCTAGACATGGCCTAGTCGTGCATGGGTGCACAAGAAGCCCTCGCAGGCTGCCTTGTCAGCCCCGCCTTATGCGACTCTGCACACCTTCAGCATGTTCGTGCCCCCGGGGTAGCCCATGGGCTCACCGCAAGTGATGGCGTAAGTGTCTCCGGGCATGAGCACGCCGCGTTCCACCAAGAGCTTTTCGGCGGCCAAAAGCGCGGCGTCCCGGTCGTCAAACTTGGGCATCAGCAAGGGGCGCACGTTTCGGTACAGGGTCATCTTTCGCTGGCTAACCGCTTGGGTCGTCAGCGCGTAGATCGGAACGCGAATGCGGTGCCGGCTCATCCAGAGGGCGGTGGAGCCGGATTCCGTGAGCGCCAAGATCGCCTTGCAGCCGAGGTGGTGGGCGGTGAACAGAGCGCCCATGGCAATGGATTGGTCGATGCGAGAAAAGGCACGACCGGCGAAGTCGGTATCCAGCGACACGAACTCCGCGCGCTCGGCTTCAAAGGCGATG
>JBKCVH010000279.1:0-19987 GCA_046317675.1 Burkholderiales bacterium | reverse complement strand
ATGCCACAGCGTCCAAATGGCGCGGCTGAGCACCGAGGTGTAGGCCACATCGAAGTCATAGCCTTCGGCCTTGAGCAGCTTGCCAGCGGCTTTGGCCTGCGCAACGCCCGTCTCGGTGAGCGGCACATCGGTCCAGCCGGTGAAGCGGTTTTCTAGATTCCAGGTGGACTCACCGTGGCGGAGCAGAACGAGCTTGTACATGTTGCGGCGCAGCAAAGTTGATCAGCAATTCTAGGCAGGCGCTGGGCAAGGCATTCCCTGACTTGGAAAGACAGCTTTCGCCTCTACCTAGGGAGGGTCTGCATAACCCTTGCGACCGCGCCGCGACTTTTCGGGATGACTGGCCAAGGCGCAAGCCGCCTCCCAGGGTGTTGCCCTGGGTAAGGCTTGCAACGCCGGCCATCGCCCGAAAAGTCGATGGCCCGCAAGGGTTTGCGAGATAACCGGCCTGCTCGGGCGTTGGCGCGGTCGGGTGTCGGACCGGGGGTCCGACCTTCGCGCGCCGCCTACGAGCCGGCCGGTTCTCTCGCAAACGCGGCTCGCAGGGGTTATGCAGACCCTCCCTAGAATGCCCGGCTTTGCTGAACTCGGTACTCGCAGTGGACTTCTTCGTACAAAACTGGTTTCTGTTTGCCATTGCGCTGGCGGCTGGCGGCATGCTGGCTTGGCCCAAGCTCAGTGGAAAAACCACGGGCGTGAGTGCTGCTGAGGCAGTGCGGCTCATGAACCGCGAAAAGGCGGTGGTGGTGGACGTGAGTGAGCCGGCCGAATTCGCGGCGGGTCACATCTTGGGGTCCAAGAGCGTTCCCTTCGGTTCGATTGCTTCAGGCGTGAAAGGCTTGCCCAGCAACAAGACCCTGCCTTTGGTGGTCGTTTGCCCGACCGGCGCACGCGCAGGCCGCGCCGTGGGAGAGTTCAAGAAGCTCGGGTACGAGCAGGTGTTGACGCTGTCGGGCGGGCTCGCCGCATGGCGTGAAGCCAACCTGCCCACCGAGAAGGCGGGCGCCTGAGCATGGCCAAGGTCACGATGTACACCACGCTGGTGTGCCCCTACTGCATCCGCGCCAAGATGCTGCTCAAGCAACGTGGCGTGGAGGAGATCGACGAAGTTCGCATCGATACCGACCCGGCTCAGCGCCAGCTGATGATGGAAAAAACCGGTCGCCGCACCGTACCGCAAATCTTCATTGGGGACACCCATGTGGGCGGCTGTGACTACCTCATCGCGCTCGACCAGCGCGGTGGCCTCGCCCCCTTGCTAGCGGGGTAAGCCCCGACCCAAGCGCCCGCGATACTTGCGGGCTTTTCTTTTCGCACCCCTTTCTTTCCGAGAGACCACCATGGCCGAAGCCGATACCAGCCCCATCTTCAACATCCAGCGCATGTACCTGAAGGACCTGTCGCTGGAGCAACCCAATGCCCCGCAGAGCCTGCTGGAGCAAGGCGCGCCGCAGGTCGACATCAACCTCACTTTGGCTGCACAGCCTATTCAGGATGGTGTTTACGAAGTGACCGTGACCGCCACGGTGACCGCTAAGGTCAACGACAAGGTCCTGTTCTTGATCGAGGCCAAGCAGGCCGGCATCTTCGAAATGCGCAACCTGCCGGCTGAGCAGCTCGAAGGCATCCTGGGTATCGTCTGCCCGCAGATGATTTACCCCTACCTGCGTGCCATCGTCTCTGACATGTGCACCCGCGCTGGCTTCCCGCCGGTGCTGCTGACGGAAGTGAACTTCCAGGCGATGTTCGAAGCGCAGCAGCAAGCGCGTGCGCAACAGCAAGGCCAGCCCAACTGATCGGCGCTCTGCGGCCACAATCAAAGCGCGCCATTTGGCGCGCTTTTTTCTTGCCCATGAACATCACCGTTCTTGGCGCGGGCGCCTGGGGTACGGCGCTCGCCATTCAAGCGGCTCACCGCCACCGCGTCACCCTGTGGTCGCGCGACCCAGCGCAAGCTGCGCAGTTGGCGGCGGAGCGCCGCAACGCGCGCTATTTGCCGGACGCCAGCCTGCCCGAAGCGCTCCAGGTCACCGCCGATTGGCAGCAGGCGCTGCAAGGCGCGGAGCTTTTGGTGGTGGCCACGCCCATGGCCGGCCTGCGCGGCATGCTGGCGGCTTGTGGCGGGTCCACCCCTTTGCTTTGGCTGTGCAAGGGCTTTGAGGCCGGCACCGGTCTGCTCGGGCACGAGATCGCCCGCGAGTTGCGCCGGGGTCACTGCGGCGTGCTGTCTGGCCCCAGTTTTGCGCAGGAAGTGGCGCGCGGCCAGGCTACCGCTTTGGTGGCGGCCAGTGAATCGGCTGGCGTGGCGGAAGCGGCGGTTCAAGCCTTTCATGGCGAGCGCCTGCGGGTCTACACAGCGGATGACCCCATCGGGGTGGAAGTTGGTGGGGCCGTCAAGAACGTGATGGCCATCGCAACCGGCGTGGCAGATGGCTTGCGCGAGCGCGCCGAAGCGCAAGGCCGCTGGGGCGAAGCACCGGGCTTGAACGCCCGAGCCGCCTTGCTCACGCGCGGACTGGCCGAAATGACGCGGCTCGGACTCGCCCTGGGCGCCAGGGCCGAAACCTTCCTGGGCCTGTCCGGCCTGGGGGACTTGGTCTTGACGGCGACGGGCGAGCTGAGCCGGAACCGAAAAGTCGGGCTCTTGCTTGCGCAGGGGCTCGACCTGCCCACCGTCTTGGCGCAACTCGGCCATGTGGCCGAAGGGGTTTACAGCGCACGCACGGTGCTGGAGCGAGGCCAAGCCTTGGGCTTGGACTTGCCCATCACCCAGGTGGTGGTGGCTTTGCTGGAGGGCCAATTGCTGCCCGAACAGGCGCTGGCCCAGCTCATGGGGCGCGGGCCGCGCGCTGAGCTTTGATCAAGCCGCTGTGAGTTGCAAACTAGCCGAGCGCCCCGCCGGCCCCCAAACCTCGTAACCCGTGGCCGCTTGCCGCAGTTGAGCCCAGCCGGGCAGGGTGACGGGGCGAAGGAACTGCATGCTCAAGGCCTGAGGGGCACAGCCCATCGCGTGCGTGAGCGCAGCCTCGCACCGCGCCATGGTGTGCATGCCGTGAATGATGGGGTCCGCAAGACCAAGCCATCGCGCCGTGGCCGGCCAGAGGTGGATGGGGTTGGCATCCCCCGATAGCCTTGCATAGCTGCGGCCGGCAGAAGCCGGCAGGGTCCATTCGGCCAGCGGTTCACCCGGTGGTGTGGGCTCGGGGCTGCGCGCACGCAGAGGCCGCCGCGCTTCCTCTGTGGGTGGCCGGTACAGGCTGCTCGAGCGCAGCTTGACTTGACCCGCTTGGCGCAATTCGGCGCGCAGCAAAAGGTTGCGCTTGCCCTCGGGTTCGGCTTGAAGCTCGATGTCAAACCCAGCCCCCAAGTCCCAGTCTGCGGTGCGAACGAGGGTTTGGGCCAAATGCACCATGCCCAGCAAGCGGTAGGGGAAGCCGGGGCGCAGCATCCAGTCCAGCTGCGCGCGCTGCAAGGCCAGGTAGTGGTAGCAAAGCGGCAGGGCCGCAGCCTCAAAGCCAAGCTGCTTGCGGTAATGCGCCAAGTGGCCGGGCACGAGCGCCGGCGCGCGCCAGCGCACGGGGTCGCGCGGCAGGCTGGCTTGCGGTGCGGCACGGTGGAGCGTGCAGCGCGCCAACAGCCAAAGGGCGTTCTGCGGCAGCTCTAGCGTCACAGGCGAGCCCCATCGAAGCCGTTCTGGCGCCAGGCTTCGAATACAGCGATGGCCACGGCATTGCTCAGGTTCAAACTGCGCTGTTCGGGCCGCATGGGCAAGCGCAGCCATTGCGCCGGATCCAACTGTTCCCGCACAGCAGGCGGCAGGCCGGCGCCTTCACTGCCAAACACCAGCCAGTCACCGGCTTGCCAAGCCACGGCGCCATAGCTTCGGGTGCCTCGGGTGGTGAAGGCGAACAGGCGTTCGCGCTGAGGCTGGGCGCTCGCCAAGAAGGCTTCCCAGCTGGTATGCACGCTGAGCGAGGCGTACTCGTGATAGTCCAGTCCGGCGCGCTGGAGCAGCTTGTCTTCCAGCCGAAAGCCCAGGGGCTCGACGAGGTGAAGGCTGCAACCGGTGTTGGCCGCAAGCCGGATGACATTGCCCGTGTTGGGCGGAATTTCGGGATGAACGAGGACGATATTGAACATGCTTCAGCCTGGGGCGGGGGTGCGCGCCACCACCCAGGCATCAACCCGGGTGGCACCATGGCGCAGCAACAAGGTCGCCAGTGTCGCCAAGGTGGCGCCTGTGGTCATCACATCGTCCACCAACAGGCAATGCCGCCCTTGAACTGAGAAGCCCGGCGCCAAAGCGAAGGCCTGGCTGAGGTTTTTGAGCCGCTCCTTGCGGTTGAGTTGGGTTTGCGTGGGCGTGTCGATCAGGCGGCGCAGCCCGTCCGGGGCCAGTGGCAGCTTCAACATGGACGCCAAATGCTCGGCCAGCACAGCGGCTTGGTTGTAGCCGCGCTCTCCAAGTCGCTGTGTGTGCAAAGGCACGGGCAGCAAAAGAGCATCCGTCGTCACTTGGGCGCTGCGGCACAAGAGCTGTGCAAAGGCTGGCGCCAAGCCGAGAGCGTTTTGGTACTTGAAGGCGTGGAGCAGGGTGCTCCACGGTGCCGCGTAGTCGATTGCGGCGTGAATGTGGCTCAAGGGCATGGGCTCGCGCAGGCAGGGCGCGCAGTGCGGCCCCTGCAGCGCAAGCGCGCAAGCTGGGCAGCGCGGCACGGGCGGCGCAAAGCGCTCGCGGCAGGCGGTGCAAAGGCGATCGCGGCTCCAGTCGCGGCAGATCCAGCAGCCGCCGGGCAGGGGCCAATGGGTGGGGTTCAACAAGCGCAGCACAGCGCCACGATACTGCGCGCCCCATGCACGATGCTGAATTGCTCTCCGCCACGCGACTCGACCCCTTGGCCCTGTTGCGCCAGCAGCGCCGCCTGCTGCGGCATGGCGAGACGCCCTGGCTCAATGCGCTGCTGGCCGAACGCATGGCGGAGCGCTTGGAGTGGATCAAGGCCGAGGTGCAGCATGGCTTGCTATGGCAAGGCTTGCACGGCGGCGGTTTGGCGGCACTGCGCAAGCGCTACCCGCGTGCCGAATTGCGATCGGTGGAAGACGTGGCGCAGCCGCTCCTGCAAGCCCGCAAGCGCTGGTGGCAGAAGCCCGACTGGCTGGCGCCCGAGGCCTTGCAGGAGGGGCAGGCGCAGCTGCTGTGGGCGAACCAGTCGCTGCTGGCCGCGACCCACCTTCGCAGCCTGTTCGCGCAATGGCACCGCTTGCTGGCGGTGGATGGGTTCCTCATGTTCAGCACGCTCGGGCCCGACAGCTTCATCGAGCTGCGGCGGGTGTACCAAGCCGCTGGTTTTGGCCCGCTTGCACCCAAGTGGGTGGACCTGCACGACATCGGTGACCTGCTGGTGGAGGCTGGCTTTGCCGAGCCGGTCATGGACCAAGAGCGCCTGACCCTGACCTGGCCCGATGCCGATGCCCTCTGGCGCGATTTGGCGCAGATTGGCGGCAACTTGCACGCCGAACGCTTTGGTGGGCTGCGTACGCACCGCTGGAAGGCCCGTTGGATGGCCGCACTGGACGCCTTGCGCGGCCCCGACGGTCGCTTGCGCTTGACCCTGGAGTTTGTGTGCGGGCATGCCATCAAGCCGGCGCCCCGGCTGCGCATGGAGCCAGAGACCCGGGTTAGCCTTGAGCAATTGCGAGCACAACTGCGCCAGCCGCGGCCTTGAGTTGGGTTAGCGTTGTGGCTCATTGCCAGGAGCCGCCCGCATGACACCCAAGAAAGCCCACCCCATTCCGCCTGCCGCCGAGCGCTTCTTTGCCAACGCCGGCAAGCTTCCCACCATGCCCGAGGTGGCCGCTCGCTTGCTTAAGAGCTTTGAGGATCCCAGCATCAGCCTATTGGCAGTGGCCGACTTGATCGGTAAGGATCCCAACCTGAGTGCCCGGGTGCTGCGTTTGGCCAATAGCGCCCGATACAGCCCGTCCCACAACATCGGCACGCTCAAGGACGCGGCCAATGCCCTGGGCATGGAGACACTGCGCAATCTGACGATGGCGGCGGCCATCAGCGGCAGCTTCCCCAACTGCCCTGGGCTTGACCGTTCTTTGCTGTGGCGTCATGCGGCTTCTACGGCGGCCTATGCGCGCCTGCTCGCCAAGCTCGTGCTTTTGGATGCTGATGAAGTCTTCTTGGCCGGCATGATGCTGCGCACTGGGCAAATCCTGATGGCCATGAGCGAGGCAAAGCAGGTGGCGGATGTCGAGGCCCATGCCAAGGAGCCGGGTAGCCGCTATTCGCTGGAGCAACACCGGTTTGGCTGCACCCACGCAGATGTCACGGCCAGCCTTGCGGCGCACTGGCACTTCCCCTCGGAAATGATCCGAGCGTTCACCGATGCCAACGACCCATTGGCCGTTCGCCCCTTCAGCCTGATGGCTGCGGTACTGCACCTCGCTGAAGTGCTGGCCGATGCCGCCATGCAGCAGGAAGATCCGGTGGCCGCATTGCAACAAGCCGTGCCGGAGCTGGTGGAGCACTTGCACCTTGACCTGGAAGACTTGCGTGGCCGTTTGGTCGCATTGGGCGACCCGGCACAAGACGTGGAGTTGCTACTGAGCTGAGGCGCGCGGCGCCAGCTGCCCGCTTGGCGGGGCGCTTCGCGCTTCGGAGCAGGCCACCCATTCGTCCCAGGTGGAGTCGCGCACTTCCAGCCCCTCAAGGCTGGCGCGCTGCTCCAGCCAAGCCGACTGACCCGCAGCACTGCGATGTGAGGGTTTGGCATTGGGCTTGGAGCCGTTGATCCATGAGCGAAGCGATTGCATGAACAAATTGTTGCAATTGGCCGAACTTACGGGTATCCCCTGGATAGGGGCTGCGGTGCTTAGGGCCGACTCAGGCGCTGGGCCACAAACTTCACCAAGGCGCGGGCGCTTTCGCCCGCGACCAAGGGCGGCAGCGTCAGGGCCTGGACCAACTCCCCTTCGGCCACTGGCAGTTGCCAGCCGGGCAGCAGGTCAATGAGCTGACCACTGGCCAGCAAAGGGGCTGCGCAGTAGTCCATGGTGAGCACCACGCCGCTCCCGGCCACGGCCAGCGCCACCAAGCTTTCCATGTCTTCGCTAAAGGCGAGACCCTGCACATCGACCGGCACCGCTTCGCCAGGGCCGTGCCATTGCAGGCGGGTGGCGTCGTCCCGGGCGCCGCCAAACAAGAGCAAGGGCAAGGCGCTGAGCGCAGTGGGGTCGCTCAGGGCTTTGAAGTGGCGTGGCGAGCCGTACGCACTGATGCGGAAAGGCAGCACCGGCTGGGCCACCCAGTCCTCGGGCGGTTTGCGGGTGATGCGAAAGGCGATGTCCACGCCCTCCCGCAGCAAGTCCACCCGCCGGTCGGTGAACAGCAACTCGTAGCGCAAGCCGGGGTGCAATTGCTGGAACTCGGCCAGCAGCGGTACAAGCACGGCGCGTCCAAAGCTGGGCACGGCCGTGATGCGCAAGCGCCCAGCAAGGCCAGCCTGTGTGGCGCGCAAGGTGCCGCGCGCGGCTTCGGCGGCCTCCAGCACCGCCTTTGCGCGGTGCGCCAGGCGCCTCCCGGCCTCGGTCAGTCCCAATGAGCGCGTGGTGCGTGCCAGCAGCGGCTGACCGACTAGCGCTTCGATGGCCGCAATGCGCCGGCTCACAGCGGCCCGCGTCTGGCCCAGCTTGCGGGCGGCCTGCGCAAAGCTTCCGGCTTGAATGACGCGGGCGAATAGCTCCAGTGCATTGGCGTCGAGGCTGGTGGCCGGCCGAAAGCTCGGAGCTGTGGGTGCTATTGGTTCTTTCATAGAACCAGTGTGTGCATTGATGTCTATCTAGTCAATGTTTAGTTGACTTTTTAGCATGGGCCCATCGTTTCAACCCGCACTTGAACCATGTCGAACTCCATCAGCCTCCCGGTTGCGCCCCCGTCCTTGTTGCAGGGCTCACCCAATCTGGCGCAACTGCACGCTGCGCTGCACCTGGATGACTCTGAAAGCAACGCCGAGCAGCGGGTTGTGCTGCCCACTTCCGACGGCCTGGAGCTGCAGGCCACCTTGTTTGAACCGCAAGTCCAAGCCCGCGCCGTGGCGATGCTGGCGCCAGCCACGGGCGTGCCGCAGCGCTACTACGCGCCCTTTGCGCGCTGGCTGGCGCTGCAAGGCTACGCGGTCATCACCTTTGACTACCGGGGCATGGGCGCCTCGCCGGCAGGTGCTCAGCCGCCCAGCATGCGCGATTGGATGCTGGAGGATCTACCGGCGGTGCTGCGCGCTGCCAAGCACCGGGCCTCACCGCAAGTGGGCACGCGGCGGCTGCCATTGCTCTGGGTTGGCCACTCGCTCGGGGGCCACGCGTTGGCTGTGCTGGATGGGATTGAGGCGCTGGATGCCGTGGTGTGCATTGGCTCGCAGCTGCCCTCACTGCACCGCTGGCCGGCCGGTCATGCGCGCTGGGGCGCGGCGACCTTCTTCAAGTGGTGGCTTCCGCTGTGGGTGCGGCTTGCCGGGCATTTGCCGGGCTGGGCACTCGGTGGCGGCTTGCCCATTCCCGGCCCAGCCGCTTTGGATTGGTCTCGCTGGGGCCAGATGGACAACTACTTCGCGAGCGACGCGGCCCTTCGCCCGCATTGGCGCGCCCATCGCTTTCAGGGCGTGGCACAGCTCTGGTGCGTGAGCGACGACTGGGTCTTCGGCCCTGAACCCGCAGTCAAAGCCTTGGAGCAGGCCTTTACCGATGCGCCCGGCCAAGCCCAAACACTTCGACTCCACCCCCAAGACCATGGCTTCAAGGCACTGGGACACTTTGGCGCTTTCCGGCGCGGTGGTGAAAAGGCGCTGTGGCCTTTCTTGCTCGGCAAGATTGAAGCGGCCGTGCCCGCCTTGCGCCCAGACGTAAAAAAGCCCGCTGGTTTCCCGGCGGGCTAAATCGAGCCCTTGAGAGGCCCGAGGAGACGACTGGTAACCGAGAAGGCTTAAGCGGCCTTCTTGGTGCGGCTGGCTTTGGCAGCCGTGGCGGTCATCGTGTTGAAGTTCGACTCGGCGACTTCAGCCGCTTGCTTGGCGGCCTTTTGGACCGACTCGAAAGCGTTGTTCACCGAAGCCAGGCTGGACTTGGCCAAAGCGACGACGTTCTCGGTGCCGGCAGGGGCGTTCTTGGCCAGGTTCTCAACCAAGCCGTCGAACTTGACCTTGGACTCGACCATTTGGCCTTCCACGATCTTGCCCAGGTCAGCGCCGGTGGCCAGGCTGATGTCGGCCACGTGGCGGGCGTAGGCGGCAGCCTTCTCGCCGGTGGGTTGCAGCAGGCTGGTTTGCAGAGCGAAGAACTCTTGCACGTCCTTGACGGACATCAGCGCGTTGGTGGTTTCAGCGGCTTCGGTCAGCGTGGTCTTGGCCAGTTGCAGGTGCAACTCGGTCAGCTTCTCAGCGCCTTCAAAGGCCTTTGCGCCCATGCCGAAGATGGCAGCGACGTTGTGCTTGTGGGCGGCGAACAGTTGCTCAGGGGTCAGCATGATGAGGTTCCTAAAGGTGAAGAAAAACAAGGGGTTAAGCCGGCCTGCAGTGTTTTGTTGCACCGCAGCATGGATCGCAGTTTAGGCGCCTCGCGCCAGATTGCAAGCACTTTTTGTGCACTGCAACAAAAGTTTCATTTGGTGGCTCATTTGGCGGCTGTCTATGCTCTTTGCCGATGCAAGCTTTTCACTTCGACCGCCAGCCGCTTCACCTGCCTGCAGGGCATCGCTTTCCGCACCACAAGTACGCCGCTTTGCGCGAACGCTTGGCGCTGGATATGCCTGAGCTTTCGCTCTGTGAAGCCCCGGCCGCGAGCCTTGACGACTTGCTTCGCGTGCACGACGCCCGCTATGTGCAGCGCGTGATGGACGGCAGTCTCAGCGCCGCCGAGCAGCGCGAGATCGGATTCCCCTGGAACCCAGGCATGCCCGTGCGAGCCTGCCACTCCGTTGGCGCCACCCTGGCCGCCACAGAGGCCGCGCTGAACGAGGGCGTGGCCATCAACCTGGGCGGCGGTACCCACCACGCCAGCCGCGACGCGGGCGGTGGGTATTGCGTGTTCAACGACGTGGCCTGTGCGGCCCAGAAGGCGCTGGATGAAGGGCGCGCACGCCGGGTGCTTGTGCTGGACCTCGATGTGCACCAAGGCAATGGCACAGCCGCCATCTTTGCCGGTCGAAGTGATGTGTTCACGCTCAGCCTGCACGGCGAGAAAAACTTCCCATTTCGCAAAGTGGCGAGCCACCTGGATGTGGACCTTCCCGATGACTGCGGCGACAGCGCCTACCTCCAAGCGCTCCAGCACGCCCTGCAGGCTACCGCCGAGCGCTTCCCAGCCCCAGACTTGGCCTTCTACCTGGCCGGCGCCGACCCGCACGCGGGCGACCGCTTGGGCCGCCTGCGCTTGAGCACCGCCGCCATGGCCGAACGCGATGCGATGGCTTTTGCGGCGCTCGCGGGTGTGCCCACGGTGATGCTGATGGCGGGCGGCTACCCGACCGATCTTGAGGCCATGCTCTCCGTGCAAACCAGCAGCGTGCGCAGCGCCCACCAAGCTTGGCAGCGGGCGAAGATGCAGCCCCATGAACACGCCCCCCCACACCGGCCCAGCCCTCTCGGTTGACGAGGCCCTGGCCACCCGCCGCTCCATCCGCGCCTTCTTGCCCACCCCGGTAGCGGAGGCGGAGATTGAAGCCATCTTGAGCGCCGCCTCGCGCGCCCCCTCGGGCACCAACACGCAGCCCTGGCGGGTGAGGGTGCTGAGCGGCGCCGCCCTGGAGCGCCTTGTTGGCGCGGTGAGCGCC
The DNA here is from genome assembly GCA_046317675.1 of Burkholderiales bacterium. GTDB lineage: Bacteria > Pseudomonadota > Gammaproteobacteria > Burkholderiales > Burkholderiaceae_C > Inhella. Next base: position 9,156 of record JBKCVH010000279.1, on the reverse strand, counting down.
GCGCACTTGGACCCTGGCTACGAGCAGTCCGAGGAATACGCCTACTACCCGCGCGAGTGGAAGTCGCCCTTCATCGACCGCCGCCGCAAGGTGGGCTGGGACTTGTACGGACTGCTCGGCATCGGCAAAGCCGACAAGGCGCGCATGCAAGCCCAGCACGGCCGCAACTACAGCTTTTTTGACGCGCCGGTGGGCCTTGTCTTCACCATCGACCGCATCCTCAACCAGGGCTCCTGGCTGGACTACGGCATGTTCCTGCAGTCCATCATGCTGGCCGCCAGGGCGCGGGGCTTGCACACCTGCCCGCAGGCCGCCTGGACGCCTTTTTACCGTGTGGTGGCCGAGACCTTGCAGTTCGCGCCCGAGGAGATGTTGGTCTGCGGCATGGCGCTCGGCTACGCCGACCCGGCTGCGATTGAGAACAGCCTCGTGACCGAGCGAGACCCTGTCAGCGCCTTCACCAGCTTCCATCGCAGCTGATGGCCGACTCACCGAATTCCGTGGCCCCAATGAAATCCAAACCCAAACTCCTGGTGGCCCGGCGCCTGTTCGCCGACGTCATTGCGCCATTGCGCGAAGTGTTCGACCTGGACGTGCACGACAGCGACACCCCGCTGCCGCCGGCTGAACTGGCGGCACGTTTGCAGGGTTGTTGGGGCATGCTCGGTTCCGGTACCGAGCGAGTGGATGCCAGCTTGTTGAGCGCTTGCCCCGAGCTGCGCGCCGTGGCCCTGATGACGGTCGGCTTCAACAACCTCGACCTCCCCGCTTGCCTTGCGCGCGGCCTGCTCTTGTCCAACGCGCCGGGCGTGCTCACCGAGGCCACGGCCGACTTCGGCATGGCCCTGCTCTTGGCTGCAGCACGCCGGGTGGGAGAGGGCGAGCGCTATGTGCGGGCGGGGCAGTGGAACGGTTGGTCCATTGACCAATTCGCCGGTGCTGAACTGCGCGGACGCTTGCTGGGCGTGGTGGGTATGGGCCGCATTGGGGCCGCCATTGCCCGCCGTGCGCACCACGGTTTTGGGCTGCGCATTGCCTATTGCAACCGCAGCCCTTCGCCTGAAGCCGAGGCCCTGCAGGCCGAGCGCTTGCCGCTGCAGGAGCTACTCGCTCAGAGCGATCACCTGATGATCGTGGTGCCCTACAGCAGCGAAACCCATCACCTGATCGGCGCTGCAGAACTGGCCCTGATGAAGCCCAGCAGCGTGCTGGTGAACATCGCCCGCGGTGGCGTAGTGGATGACGCCGCGCTGGCTGCCGCACTGCAAGGCGGGCGCCTTGCGGCGGCGGGCTTGGATGTTTTTGAGGGTGAGCCGGCGCTGAACCCGGCGCTGCTCGCGTGCCAGAACGCGGTGCTCACGCCGCACATTGCCTCCAGCACCTTGCCCACCCGGCGAGCCATGGTGCAGTTGGCCGTGGACAACCTGCTGGACTGGCAGGCCGGTGGCCCCGGCAAGACGCCAATCAGCTGATGGGCTGGAGCAGGTACTCGCGCTTGTCGGAGCCTTTTTGACCCGCACCTGATCCGCTGTTGGTGGTGGTGCGGCGCGTGGCCACGAGGCGGTCGCCGATGACGCTGAAGACTTGCTCCTCCGAGTTCTGTATTTCGAAGCTGATCACCACGAAGGCGCTGCCTTCCATCTTCTGGCGCGCCTTGCTGGCCAAGGGCGTGCCATCGGCAGCGAGCCAGACCTCTAGCGTGGAGTCGAACTTCTTGATGTACTTGTCCTTTTTGGGCTGGGGCACATCGAACACCAAAACGCGGGCCGGCTGGCCCTGCCAGGGTTCGCTGCGCTCACTCTTCAATTGAGCCGTCGCCAGGTCGCGGCGCAGGTTGTCGGCGGCGCGGGCAAGGTCGCGCATGTCGCTGTAACCCAGGCTCCTCAGGCCGGATGCTGTGGGCGTGGGCGCTTTGGGGTTGGTCGCTCGGACGGCTTCCTCTTGCGCCGCCTTGCTCAGCGCGGCTTGCGCGTAGCTGAGCCGGAGGCCTTGGGGGCCGTCTTCCAGCTGCACGCTGGCCAGGCCGGTGTTGGTTTCGGTCTCGTCACCGTCTTGGCTTCGCCCTTCACTCTTGATCTGGACGGTGGCCTTGAGCGGCGCACTCCCCGCCAAGCGGGTCAGGGTTTCGCGCAGCTCTTGCAAGGGGTTGGCCTGCAGGGGCAGGGCGGTGAGCAGGGCGGTGGTGAGGAGGAGCGTGCGGATCATGGTTCGGCGCGCGGTCGGGCGCGTTTTGGAGCAACCCTTGGATTGTGCGCAGCCCGGCGCCCGAGGCCCAGCGCGCCGCGACAATCCGCAAATGCCTTGGTATGAACTGCTGCTGTTGATGCTTGGATTGCTCCAAGTCGTTTTGATCGTCTTGCTCTGGCGCCGCCCGAGCCCGCCACCTGAGTTGCAGCCGCTGCTGCAGGCCTTGCAAGGCGCCGAGCGCAATCTGCGCCAAGACGCTCAGCAGGGCGCGCAGTCCACGCGCCAGGAGTTGCTCGGCCAATTGGCGCAGTTCCAGCAAAGTTTGCTGAACCAGGGCGGCGACGTGGCGCGCACGCAGAACGAACAGATCGATTCCTTCCGCGTGCAACTGGCTGGCCTGCAGCAAAGCTTGCAACAAGGCCAGGCAGCAGCGCGCGAGGCCCTGGACGGCGCACTGGCCCGCCAGGGCCAATTGCTGGACCTGCGCCTGAACGAGCTGCGGCACAGCGTGGAGCAGCGCCTGACCGGCATCCAGCAAGACAACGCCGCCAAGCTCGAACAGATGCGCCTCACCGTGGACGAGAAGTTGCACGCCACGCTGGAGCAGCGCCTGGGCGAGAGCTTCAAGCAAGTGGCCGAGCGCTTGGAGCAGGTGCACCGGGGCCTTGGCGACATGCAGAACCTGGCCCGTGACGTGGGCTCCCTGAGCCGCGTGCTCACCGGCGTGAAAACTCGGGGCGTGTTCGGCGAGGTGCAGTTGGCGGGCTTGCTGGAGCAAGTCTTCACGCTCGAACAGTACGCCGTGAACGTGGCGACCGTGCCCGGCAGCAAAGAGCGCGTGGAGTTCGCCATCAAGCTCCCTGGCCAGGGCCAAGCCGACGGCCAACCCCTGTGGCTGCCCATCGACGCCAAATTCCCCCGCGAGGACTACGAGCGCCTGCTGGATGCGCAAGAGCGTGCCGATGCACCCGCCGCTGAGGCCGCCGGCAAAGCGCTAGAAAACCGCCTGCGCTTGGAGGCCAAGAGCATCTCCAGCAAGTACCTTGCCCCGCCCCACACCACCGACTTCGCCTTGCTCTTTGTGCCCACCGAAGGGCTGTATGCCGAAGCCTTGCGTCGGCCCGGGCTCTTTGAAGCTTTGCAGCGCGAGCACAAGGTCATGCTGACCGGCCCCACCACTTTGCTGGCCACCTTGGGCAGCCTGCAAATGGGTTTTCGAACGCTGGCGCTGGAGAAGCGCAGCAGCGAGGTCTGGGCGGTGCTTGGCGCCGTCAAAACCGAGTTCGGCAAGTTTGGCGATGTGCTGGCCAAGACCAAAAAGAAGCTGGAGGAAGCCAGCAATAACCTCAGCGATGCCGAAACGCGCACCCGCGCCATGGCGCGCAAGCTCAAAGGCGTAGAAGCCTTGCCCGAAGGCCCAGCCCAGGAGCTGCTGCAGATTGGTGCTGACGAGAGCGAGGACGCCGTTTGAGTTTGTTGCCCCCGGGCTTTGTCCGCCTGATGGCGGCGCTGTGCAGCCTGCACGCCACCATGGCGGTGGCCAGAGTCACCGGCACCTTGTGGCTCTTGAAGACCGGGCACAGCGCCGCTTGGGTGGGCCTCATGCTGGCTTTGGTGGCCGTCACGCCCGCTGTGCTGGGCGCGCCCGCCGGCGCTTGGGCCGACCGCTACGGGCTTTGGCGCCCCTTGCTCTGGGGCAGTTGCGCGGCGCTGGTGGGAGTGGTGTCGGTCTGGGTTTATCCGAGCACCACCACCCTGGCATTGGCCGCTCTGGGAACCGGGGCAGCTCTGGCCTTGGCGGCGGTCGCGATTCAGCGGGAAATCGCCTTGCTGCCCCTGGAAGAGGGTACGCACAAGCAGGCGCTCTACAGCTGGGCCTCCTTGGGGCCTGCGGTTTCCAACACCGCGTCGCCCGTGCTGGCGGGCTTGCTGATCGACCACGCCGGCTTTCGCGCCGGCTTTTTCTTGGCTGTGTTGCTGGCGCCGGTGGGCATCCTCTTGTTGCACAAGCGGCGCCATGTGGCTTGGCCCTCTTTGAAGACCACGCCCAGCCTGTTGCCGGCGTTTGATTTGCTGCGCCAGCGGCCCTTGCGCATGCTGCTTTTGCTCAACGTGGCGTTTGCGGTGAGCTGGGACGCCCACAGCTTTGTGGTGCCTGTATTGGGGCATGCGCGTGAATTCAGCGCCTCCACCATCGGTGTGCTGCTGGGCAGTTTTTCACTGGCCGTGATGGTGGTGCGGCTCTTCATCGTTCGTTTTGCCGGGCAGTACAGCGACCGCAGTGCCATGCGCGCGGCACTGGCCCTGTGCGTCGCCGTTCTGTTTGTGTACCCCTGGTTGCCGGGGGTGCTGAGCATGGCCATGGGCTCCTTCCTGCTGGGGCTTGCGTTGGGCTCGGTGCAGCCCACCTTGCTGGCGGCCTTGACCGACGCCACACCGCGTGAGCGTCATGGCCAAGCCCTGGGCCTGCGCATGTTTGCCACCAACAGCGCGGGCGTGCTCATGCCCTTGGGCTTTGGCGTTGCCGCTTCGTTCGCCGGGCCTGGCGCCCCGCTTTGGTTGATGGCCGTGCTGGCCGCCCTGTGCTGGCCGGCCACCCAAGCCACGCGGGGCAACAAGCCCTGAGACCTCAAGGCTTCACATTGGCCCCGGACAATGTTGCTCATGCTTGAAGCCGTACACCACCGCCTGCACCGCGCCGCCGAGGCGCTTCATGCCGAAACATCGGCCCAGGACATTCCGCTTCAACACTTGGCCGAGGCCCATGGCAATGCAGCCATTGGCACCTTGCTGGTGTTACTGGCCGTGCCCTGCGTGTTGCCCATTCCCGGCGTGGGAACGGCCCTTGGCTGGGGCATCTTGGCCTTGGCCGTGGCGCTATGGCGCGGGCATGAGCAGGTGCAATTGCCCGCCAAAGTGGCTTCCATGACCCTGCCCAGGCGCTTTGCCCAGCGGGTGCTGCGCGTGCTGGCGCGCTTCTATGGCTTGGCCAGTGTTTGGTCGCGCGAGCGCCTCACGGCTTGGCTGGAGCCGCAGCGTGCCCGCTGGCTGGCCCCCAAGCTGGCCCTGATGGCCGTGCTCATCATCCTGCCCATTCCGCTTGGGAATGTGCTGCCCGCCATGTCGGTGGTGTTGCTGGGCCTTGCACTGGCGTTTCGTGATGGCTTAGCCGTTTTGCTGTCCATCGTGGCGGCTGTGCTGGCCAGCGCCTATGCGGCCGCCTTCGGCTTTGCGCTGTGGTGGCTGGGTGCTGAAGGCGTTGCGCAGCTGTTCTGAGCTCAAAGCGGCCGCCTTCTGCAGCCAAGCAGGCGCTTACCTTTTCGGCTTCTTGGAGGCAGTGGGCGCCGCTGCTTCAGGCTTTTTCTGGTCGCCCAAGGTGCTCGTGAGCGGGCAAATCTTGAAGGCGGGGCACTTCTTGCATCCGACGGCGATGGCGATGGGGCAAATGGTCATGGGGCGTCCTAGAGGGTGGTGAGCCATTGGACACCCTGGCTGCAGGGGCCAGTGCGCCGGTTTGTCCAGGGTTTGTCGTAATCCCTGGTTACGATTGCTGCGCACTTTGGAGGTCTCTGATGAAAACGCGTTCCGTCTTTGTGCTTGCATTGGCCGCTGGCCTTTCGTTGCCTTGCTTGGCTCAAACCCCGGTGTGTGAGGTGGCAGCGCTCATCGGTAGCGCCCAGCGCAATGGGCAGTCGCTCAAAGTTGGAAGTGGCCTCTCGGCTGGCGATGAAGTCCAAACGGCCGCCGACTCCCGCATGCGCCTGAAATGCCGCGATGGCTCCTCTCTGGTCATGGCTGCGGGCAGCACCTTGCGCATCGAGGCCTTTGAGATCAAAGAGGGCAAGCGCATGGAGGCCCGGTTCAACCTCGTTCTGGGCTTGATCGGCCAAAAGGTGTCAACCGGCGGCGGCTGGAACGTGCGCACGCCGAGCGCCGTGACGGCGGTGCGGGGCACCGAGTTCACGGTGGAAGCCACCGAGCAAAGCACGGCCGTGTTGATGCAAAGCGGCCAGGTGGATGTGCGCCCAGCCGGGCCGCAGTCACGGTCTTTGGCGGGCGTATTGCCCCTGGTGGCCCTGGCCGGTGCGCTCGGCACCGATTGCAAGGACGGCCAATGCAGCGTGGCGGCACCTTGGGGTGCGAAGCGCGTGAAGGAAACGCTGGACAAGCTGTCTGGGGTTTGACTTGAAGCGCGCCGACTGGCTGGTTGCGCTGCTGGCTGCTCTGCTGGCCCTGGCGGGTTGGAAGCTTCGTTTTGAAGTGCCGGTGCTGGAGCGCATTGACCGTGCCACCCTGGACTTGCAAACCCAAGCCCGTGGCCCGCTCAAGCCTGGCACCGAGATGCCCATCGCCTTGGTGGCCATTGACGACCGCAGCCTGCAGGCCCTAGGGGGCGCCAGCCCGCACCGGGCGCACCATGCCACGGTCCTGGAACAACTCAAACGGGCCGGTGCTCGCGCAGTGGCACTGGACGTGTTGATGGTGGAGCCGTCGCGCGGCCAGCCGGAGCAAGACGAACTCTTGGCCGCACGGCTGCGCGACCCCGCCTTGCCGGTGGGCCTGCCTTTTGCACTGCCCAGCGAGGCCGCGCCCGGTGTGTCCACCGCGCCGGCTTCCATCGCCTTGCTGCGCCATGCAGCTAGCAAGGTTGTGCTGCTCACCCCTGAGCTCAAGGCGGCGCTGCCCATGCACCCCAAGGGCATCGTGGCGCCGCTGCCTTTGCTGGCGGAATCGGCCCCGCTGATAGGGCATGTCACTGCCGACCGCGCCATTGGCGATGCCCTGCGCTACGACCTGCCCGTGCTGCCTTGGCACGACGAATGGTTTCCCACCATGGCCCTGCGCCTTGCTGGGCAAGCGCTTGGCCTGGACTGGGCGCAAGCTGAAGTGCGAGTGGGCGAGGCCATCAACTGGGGCCGCCTGCAAGTGCCCCTGGACGTCGGCTCGCGCCAATGGGTGAACTACTACGGCCCTGCAGGCAGCTTTCCGACGTTTAGCTTCATTGACGTGATGGAAGGCAAGGTGCCGGCGGCTCAGCTCAAAGGGCGCATCGTCATCGTGGGTGACCAAGCCTGGGGCACGGGCGATTCCTTTCCAACCCCGTTCGACAGTGGCTTGCCCGGCATGGAGCGGCTGGCCACGGTGACCGACAACCTGCTCTCCAACCGGGTGTTGCAGCGCGGTTCGCCCCTGCCCGAATTGGCCGCCATGTTGCTGCTGCCCATTGCCGGCGTGTGGCTGCTGGTGAACCTGAGCGCCCGCCGCGCGGCGCTGGCGCTCTTGTTGTTGGTGCTGAGCGGTTTGTTGGTGGTCCAGGCCCGCTTCCAGTTCGCTTACGTTTTCTACTCGCTGGCCTACCCGCTGCTGGCCTTGCTCAGCGCCGTGCTGGGTGCCGCCTTGCTGCGCAGCCACCGCGAACGCCTGCGCAAGGAAGAGGCCGTGCAACAACTGCGCGTCAGCGAAGAGCGCTATGCGCTGGCCGCCAAAGGCGCTTCAGATGGCCTGTGGGACTGGGACATTGAGGCCCAGCGCGTGTATTTCAGCGAGCGCTGGTGGGCCCTGATGGGCCTGGAGCCCCAGGCGGGCGCCCAGATGCAAGCCTTCACAGCGCCGCTCGACACCAATGGGCGCATTGCCTTTGAAACCGCGCTGCAAGAGCACATTGACGGTCGCAGCCAGCAGTTGCACCACACCCTGCAGTTTCGGCAGGGCGAACAAGAGCGGGCCCTCTTGGTGCGTGGCATGGCCTCGCGCGATGCTTTGGGCGCACCGAAGCGCTTGGCCGGTTCCCTGACCGATTTGTCGGAGACCCTGAGCCTGCAGCGCCAACTGGTGCACGACGCCCTGCACGACCGGCTCACCGGCCTGGCCAACCGCGCCCTCTTCATCGAGCACCTCGACCAACTCCCGACCGAGCCCCTGGGCGTGGTCTTGGTGGCATTGGATGGTTTTCGGCAGTTCAACGAAGCCGAAGGCACCAGCGTGGGCGATTCCGTTCTGCGCGAGGTGGCACGGCGCCTGAGCCTGCGCGCCAACGCATCCACCGTGCTGCGCCCCACCGTGGCGCGGCTCGGGCCGGATTTGTTCGGCCTGGCCTTTGTGGCGCCACTGGCACTCGTCGGTCAAGACGAGGCCAAAACACCCGACTTGATTCGGTCGCTGCTGATGGAGCCCTTTACCGTGGCCCAGCGCGAATTGAGCCTGAGCGCGACCGTCGGCTGGTCCCACCGCGGCCAAGGTCTGACCGACACCGCCGAGTTGTTGGCCGCCGCCGAAATGGCGCTGGCCCTGGCCAAAGGCGGTCCCCAGCGCGGCGGCGTGCGCGTCTACGACCCGGCCGATCAACTGCTGCAAAACTCCCGCCGCTGGCTCAAGGAGAACATCGATATCGCACTGCGCGATGGCCAGTTCGAGATGCACTACCAGCCCTTGTTCCGCCTGTCCGACCGCAAGCTGCTGGGCTTTGAGGCGCTGATTCGCTGGCACCACCCGGAGCGCGGCTTCATCATGCCGGGCGACTTCATTCCCTTTGCCGAAGAGAGCGGGCAGATTGTGGCCATGGGGCGCTGGACGCTCATGGAAGTGGCCGATCAACTCACGCGCTGGCATGCAAAGGGCTTTGAGGGCGAAATCGCTGTCAACCTCTCCAGCCGACAGTTCGTGGAAGGCGACCTCGAAGGCGATGCCCGCGCTGCGCGGGCGCGTTTGGGCGAAGGCATAGACACCCATCGGATCAAGCTCGAAGTCACCGAGAGCATGGCCATGGCCAACCCGCACGAAACCGCGCGCATGCTGCAGGGCCTGCACGCCATGGGCTTCAAGATCAGCATTGACGACTTCGGCACCGGCTACAGCTCGCTGGCCTACCTGCACCAGTTCCCCTTCGACACGCTCAAGATCGACCGCAGCTTCGTCATGCGCTTGCACCAGGGCCGCGATGCGCAAGAAATCGTGCGCACCATCGTGGGC
>JBKCVH010000278.1:0-4032 GCA_046317675.1 Burkholderiales bacterium | reverse complement strand
TGCTGGGTTCGTCCAGCAGCAGCACCTTGGGTCGCGCCCTGAGGGCACGGCCCATGGCGAGCCTTTGCTGCGCGCCCCCGCTCATGGTGCCGGCGAGCTGGTCTTTGCGCTCGTTGAGGCGCGGGAAGGTCTCAAAAACCTTCTCCAAGTCAGCCTGGATGCCGGGCTTGTCGTCGCGCACGTAAGCGCCCATCAGCAGGTTTTCAGTGATGGTCATGCGCGTGAAGGTGCCCCGCCCCTCGGGCACCATGACCAAGCCCTGCTTGGCCAGGTTCCAGGCGCCCTGCCCTTTGATGGACTTGCCCAGGTAGCGGACTTCACCCTCTTTGACGGTCTGCAGCCCAGTAACGGCCTTCAGGGTGGTGGTTTTGCCGGCGCCATTGGCCCCAATCAAACTCACCAACTCACCTTCGCGAACCTCAAAGCTCACACCCTTGACCGCCTGAATGCCACCGTAAGCGACCTTCAGCCCCGCCACTTCAAGAAGAATTTCTGCGTTTGCCATGGCCATCTCAGTGTGCTGCGTGCCCGGCGCCGAGGTAAGCCTCGATCACCTTTTCGTTTCTCTGCACCTCGGCCGGCGTGCCTTCGGCGATTTGCTTGCCGTAGTCCAGCACCGTGACGCGGTCGCACAGGCCCATCACCAGCTTCACATCGTGTTCGATGAGCAAGATCGTGCGCCCGTCCTTGCGAATGCGGTCAATCAGCTCCCGCAAGGTGACTTTCTCGGTCTGGTTCATGCCGGCGGCCGGTTCGTCCAGCGCGATCAGCTTGGGATCGGTGGCCAGCGCGCGTGCGATTTCCAGGCGGCGTTGATCGCCATAGCTCAGGGTGCGGGCGCGGAAGTCGGCGTGTTTGCCAATGCCCACGTAGTCCAGCAGTTCACGGGCCCTGGCCTCAATCGCCTTTTCCTCTGCCTTAAAGCTTGGCGTGCGGAAGATGGCGCCCACCAAGCCGCTGTGAGTGCGCACATGGCGCCCGACCATGACGTTTTCGCAAGCCGTCATCTCCGGGAACAAGCGAATGTTCTGGAAGGTGCGCGCAATGCCCGCCTTGGCCACCAGGTGCACCGACTGCGGCTTGTAGGCCTGCCCGCCAAGCTCGAAGCTGCCGCCATCGGGGGTGTAAAGCCCCGTGATGACGTTGAAGAAGGTCGTCTTGCCGGCGCCATTGGGGCCGATCAGGCCGTAAATGGTGCCGGGCTCGATGGTGATGCCCACATCACTCAGCGCCTGCAAACCACCGAAGCGCTTGGAGACGCCTTGAACTTTCAAAACGGCGGTCATGCGGACTCCCCAGCCTTGACAGGAGCAGCCTTGCCGTGCTCCGGGCTCGGCCACAAGCCTCTTGGCCTGACGAGCATGATGGTGATCATGGCCAGCGCAATCAACAACTGGCGCAAGATGGAAGCGTCAATCCGGCCGTCGGTCATGCTTTGCAGGTCGCCGGCCACGTAGCGCAGCACCTCGGGCAAAGCAGCCAGCAGCAAGGCGCCCAGCACCACACCGGGCAAGTGGCCCATGCCGCCCAGCACCACCATGGCCACGATCATCACGCTCTCTTGCAAGCTGAACGATTCCGGGCTGACGAAGCCTTGGAAGCCGGCAAACATCGCCCCAGCCACACCGCCGAACGTGGCACCCATGCCGAAGGCGAGCAACTTGAGATTGCGGGTGTTGATGCCCATGGCCTTGGCGGCGATTTCGTCTTCCCGAATGGCCATCCAAGCCCGGCCAATGCGCGAGTTCTCAAGGCGCCAGCAAATCACCACGCTGACCACCACCAAAATCAAGAACAGCCAGTAGTACTGGGTCACGCCCGGCACCTGCATGCCAAAAATTTCCTTGGTTTGCGACAGCGGCATGCCGAACACGGTGATGGGGTCGATGGCGCTGATGCCCCGGGGCCCGTTGGTGATGTTGACGGGGTGTTCCAGGTTGAGCAGGAACACGCGGATGATTTCGCCAAACCCCAGCGTCACGATGGCCAAGTAGTCACCGCGCAGTTTGAGAGTTGGCGCCCCCAGCAAGACCCCAAATATCGCCGCCAGGGCTGCGGCTGCGGGTATCACGATCCAGAGCGGCGTGTGGAGCCCTTCCGGAAACATGGCGGCAAAGCCCTCGAAATTCATCGTCAGGTGCGGGCTGGCCAGCAAGGCAAACATGTACGCACCGAGGGCATAAAAAGCCACATAGCCCAAGTCAAGAAGACCGGCATAGCCCACCACGATGTTGAGGCCCAAGGCAAGCAGCACGTAGAGCAAGGCGATGGCCAAGATGCGCACCGGGCCGTTGCCAAACTGCTGAAGCCACAGGGGCAGGCTCAAGGCCAGCACCGCACAGATGGCGAAGGCAATGAGCTTCTGGGTTTGCGTCATTCGAGAAAGCATCAGCAACTCCTTCAAGCGCGGTCGGCCACGCGCTCACCCAGCAAGCCCGAGGGGCGCAGGGTCAACACCAGAATGAGCGCGATGAACGCAAAGATGTCGGCGTAATGGCTGCCCAGCACGCCGCCCGTCAGCTCGCCCAGGTAGCCGGCACCAATCGCCTCAATGAGGCCCAGCAAGATGCCGCCCACCACCGCGCCAGCCAAGTTGCCAATACCGCCGAGCACAGCAGCCACAAAGGCCTTCAAGCCCGGCATGAAGCCCATGCTGTGCTGCGCAACCCCGTAGTTGGCCGCCCACATCAGGCCCGCCACGGCAGCCAGCACGGCGCCAATCACGAAGGTGGCGCTGATCACGCGATCGGGCTTGACGCCCATCAGCGAGGCCACTTTGGGGTTCTCAGCCGTGGCGCGCATGGCCCGGCCGAGTTTGGTGGAGTTGACCAAGTACATCAGGCCAGCCAGTAACACACCGGTGGTGATGAGGATGACGACTTGCGTCACCGAGATCACCGGCCCGCCGAGGCTGATCGGGTCTTGCGGCAGCAGGGCTGGGAATGGCTTGGGGTTCGGCTTCCAAATCATCATGGCCAGGGTCTGCAGCAGCAAGCTCATGCCCATGGCGGTGATCAAAGGGGCCAAGCGCGGCGCATTGCGCAGCGGCCGGTAGGCCACCTTCTCAATGGAGAAGTTCAAGGCGGCACACACCACAGCGGCGCATACCAAGGCCACGGCCATCAGGGCCCAACCCGGCATGCCCGAGGCAGCCAGCCAAGTGACCATGGTCCAACTGGTGAGCGCACCCACCATCAAGATCTCGCCGTGGGCGAAATTGATGAGGTTGATGATGCCGTACACCATCGTGTAGCCCAGGGCCACAAGGGCGTACATGCTGCCCAGCACCAAGCCGTTGATGACTTGTTGAAAGAAGATTTCCATACCATTCCTCCGCAGCCCCGCGCAATGGCGGGGAACGCCGGATTATGTGAAGCGAATCACGGCGCTCCCGGTGTGGGATTACCCCGTGCTCACTGCCAAAGCGCTTGGGCTGGCTGATGAGGCTTCCCGAGCTCGCGGGCCACGGCCTCATGGGTGATGGCGCCCTCGTGCACGGTGAGGCCTGCCGCCAAATGGGGGTCGCTCTTGCAGGCGTCACGCCAGCCTTTGTCAGCCAAAGCCAGCACAAAGGGCAGCGTGGCATTGGTCAGGGCGTAGGTGCTGGTGCGCGGCACGGCGCCGGGCATGTTGGCCACGCAGTAGTGCACCACGCCGTCCACCACATAGGTGGGGTCAGCGTGGGTGGTGGCATGGCTGGTTTCAAAGCAGCCGCCTTGGTCGATGGCAACGTCCACGATGACGCTGCCGGGCTTCATGCGCGCGAGTTGCTCGCGGCGGATCAGCTTCGGGGCTGAAGCACCGGGCACCAGCACCGCGCCCACCACGAGGTCAGCATCCAAAACCGCCTTCTCGGTGGCATCCAAGCTGGCAAAGCCGGTGTGCAGGCGCCCCCCAAAGAGCTCATCGAGTTGGCGCAGGCGCGGCAAGCTGCGGTCCAGCACCAGCACCTCAGCGCCCAGGCCCATGGCCATGCGCGCCGCATGCGTGCCGACCACACCGCCGCCCAGCACCAAGCCGTTGATGACTTGT
>JBKCVH010000277.1:0-11512 GCA_046317675.1 Burkholderiales bacterium | reverse complement strand
CTTACTTGATCAATGTGGCGCGAGGCGGCTTGGTGGATGAAGTTGCGTTGCTGCAGGCGCTCGACAGCGGCGCGCTGGCCGGCGCCGCCCTGGATGTTTGCGCCACCGAGCCAGCAGGGCCCGAGCACCCGTTTTGGCGGCACCCTAAGGTTCAGCTCACGCCGCACATTGCGGCCAGCACGCTGCGCGCGGAGGCCATTGCCCAAGTGGTGTCGAAGCTGCGCGCCTTGCTGCGCGGCGAAGCGGCGAGTGGCTTGATTGGCCGAGCGGGCTACTGAACGGCGGCCCTGAAGGGCCAGGGTGCGCGAGGCGCGGAGCCTGGGCTTACAGGATCAAACCCATCTCCACCGTCTCGAAAAACACACCGCGATGGCACAGCCCCATCGCTCGACGGCCCTCCAGCACAAAGCCGAGGCGTTCGTAGAGCCGCAGCGCCGGCAGGTTGTCTGCGCGCACTTCGAGGTCGATGCGGGCAATGCGGCCCTGGCGGCGCGCGGCGCGAATCACGGCCTCGCCGAGGCGCTGCCCCAAGCCCTGGCCGCGCCATTCGCGGCGCAGGCCGATGCCGAATTGCGCGCGGTGGCGCAGGCCGTCGGCCCACATGGGAATGGCGTCGGCCCAGCCCAGCACCTGCTGTCCGTCCCAGGCCACGTACTGCGGGTGGCCGGCGTCCTGCGTTTCTTGCACAAAGGCCAGCACCCGCTCCAAGGGCGGCGCGCTGCTTTGGCCGAGCATCAGGCTCTCGCGGGCGACGGCATCCAGGCAGTCGCGGAAGGCTTCGGCGCGGCTGGGTTGCAGGGCTTCGATGACGATGGACATGCGCCGAATTCCAGCACACCGCAGAGCCCATGCGCAGCGCGCCTAAACCGGCCGGTCGCGCGCTGCGGAAGGCTTCGGATAATCGCGGTCTCACTCCCTCCGCCCAAGCCATGTTTGCCCATATCCCCCCTTACGCCGGTGACCCGATCCTCAGCCTGAACGAGGCCTTCCAGAAGGACCCGCGCACCGACAAGGTGAACCTGTCGATCGGCATCTACTTCGACGAAGACGGCAAGATCCCGGCGCAGGCCTCGGTGCGCGCCGCAGAGCTGCGCGTGGTGCAGAACGCCGGCGCCCGCCCCTACTTGCCGATGGAAGGCGCCGCCAACTTCCGCACCGCCGTGCAGAACCTGCTGTTCGGTGCCGATCACCCCGCGCTGCGCGCTGGCCGCATTGCCACCATCCAGGGCGTGGGCAGTTCGGGCGGCCTCAAAGTGGGCGCCGACTTTTTGCAGCAGCACTTCCCCGGCATCAAGGTCTACCTGAGCGACCCCACCTGGGACAACCACCGCGCGGTGTTCGAAGGCGCTGGCCTGCCCACCACCACCTACCCCTACTACGACGCCAAGACCGGCGGCCTGGACTTCGACGGCATGCTGACCACGCTGCAAACGGCGCCGGCCAAGTCGGTCGTCGTGCTGCACGCCTGCTGCCACACCCCGACCGGCGTGGACTTGAGCGCCGCGCAGTGGGCGCGCTTGGCGCAGCTGCTCAAGGAGCGCGACTTGCTCGCCTTCCTCGACCTCGCCTACCAAGGCTATGGCGACGGCTTGGATGCCGACTTGTTCGCCGTGCGCGCCCTGCTGGATGCCGGTCTGCCCTTCTTGTTGGCCAACAGCTTCAGCAAGAACATGAGCGTGTACGGCGAACGCTGCGGCGCGCTGAGCGTGGTGTGCAGCACCGCGCAAGAAGCGCAGCAGGTGCTGGGGCAGCTCAAATTCACCATTCGCCGCAACTACAGCAACCCGCCCACGCACGGCGGCCAGATCGTGGCCACGCTCTTGAGCGACCCATTGCTGCGCGCGCAGTGGGAAGCTGAGGTGGATGCCATGCGCACGCGCATCCAGGCCATGCGCAAGTCCCTGCACGATGTGCTCTCTGCCAAGCTGCCGGGCCGCGACTTTTCGTACTTCCTGACCCAACGCGGCATGTTCAGCTACACCGGCTTGACGGCGGAGCAGGCGGATGCGCTCAAGGAGCAGCACGGCGTTTACATCTTGCGCAGCGGCCGCATGTGCGTGGCCGGCTTGAACACCCGCAATGTGGAGCGCGTGGCCACCGCCATGGCGGCGGTGCTGAGCGAAGGAAGGGACTGAGGCGCTGGCTTCGTTGGGGCAAGCGGTGGCGCTGCACCGCTTTCACCGCCAAGTGCAAGGCCAAGTGCAAGGCCAAGAGACTGAGCAGCAGCAAGCCCCGGCGGCCCTCAGCAACAAAGGCTTCCAGCAGCCCGTTCACGGCGGTGTGAAAGATCCGACCCAAGGCCACGCCGAAGCGCCAGCACATTGAAGAGGACCAGCCAAAGGCCGTACCACTTCAGCAGCCTGAGGACAGTTTGCATGCGGCGCGCGATGCCATGGTTGCAACGACTTGGAGAACGTTTATGAAATTGCTGCTTGCCTGCGCCGCTTTGCTCTGCACGCTCTCCCACGCCGCCGACCCGCTGCCCGCGCTGCAGGCCGACACCGCCAGCAGCTCCGTGTCCGGCGTGTCCTCGGGTGCCTACATGGCGGTGCAGTTGCACATGAGCCAGGGCGCGCGTTTTGCTCAAGGTGTGGCTGCTGTGGCCGGTGGCCCGTTTGGCTGCGCTGAGGGCTCGATGCTCAAGGCCATAGGGCCGTGCCTAGGGCGCAGTGCCATTGAAGTTCCGCTGTTGGTGCAGAACACGCAAGACGCGGCACAGCAGGGCGATATCGGTCCCTTGTCGGCACTTGAAGAGACCCGTGTTTACCTGTTCAGCGGCAAGCTCGACAAGGTCGTCGATGTGAGCACCACGCTGGCCTTGCAGAGCTATTACCAAGCGCTACTGCCCCGAGCCAAGGTGCAACTGCAGCGCGACGTGCCGGCTGCTCACGGCTGGGTGACCGAGCGCGAGGGCGGTGCCTGCGAACGCATGGCCGCGCCGCACCTGCTGCGCTGCGGCTTTGACTTGGCCGGCGCCTTGCTGAATCACCTTCTGGGGCCACTGTTACCCCGCGTCGAAGGCGATGCCTCAGGTCGGCTGCTGAGCTTTGACCAGACCCCGTTCCGTCAAGGCGACGACTTGGCCGAGGCCGGCTTCTTGTTCATACCCGCCGCCTGTGAGGCAGGCGGCTGCCGCGTTCATGTGGCCTTGCACGGCTGCCAAATGAACGCCGCTGCCGTGGGCGACGCGTTTGCACGCCACTCTGGCCTCAACGCCTGGGCCGCCGGCAACCGCCTGCTGGTGCTCTACCCGCAAACCGGCAAAAGCGCGGTGAACGGCTGCTGGGATTGGTGGGGCTACACGGGCGCTGGCTACCTGAAGCGCGATGCCCCACAAATGAAGGCCATCGTGGGCATGCTGGACCGGCTCAGCGCCTCGCGTTACTGAGCTGCGAGCTGCGAGCGGCGAGCGGCGACTGTCCGTCACGGGTCGAGTCAGGCCACCAGTTAAACCGGACCCTGCTTGACACCACCCTAGGCGTAAGTACATGGCTCGCATTGCGTAGAGCAGCATGAACTGCGTCCAGGCAATGAACAGCACAAGACCAAGAACTGCCTGCACACCGCTGTCCGAGGCCTTCAACACGGCCAATCCCGTCAGCCCCGCTAGCAAGTCGAACACCAGGGTGAATCGTGCCTTGGTTCCGACGGCCGAGGCAGTCCAGTGAACTGGATCGCTTTAGAGTTTTTTCATGCGCTCCTCGACGGTTGATGTTCTGGCTCGCCTGATTACTTGGCGCTTGTGAATGATCATCACAGCGTGCATTCAATCCGTGGCGCAGTGCTCCCTGATCCCTTGCTGGGTCTTTCTCCCAAAGCCGCTTGCCCAGCGCCCGACGCAGGGGTTACTTCTTCTTGGGCCGCAGCGGGTCGTCTCGCCCATCAGGCGGGTAGCTGTCGGCCACGCGGGTGGGGCCTTTCATCACGCGAACCACCCAGCAGCCCACCGCCACGGCCACGCACAAGGAGAGGTGGGTGGCCACGAGGCCCCAGGCGGCGAAGTCCCACATCAGGAGATCCGCCTCGGGGGCGGGGGCAAAGCCGGCTGTGCTGGCCCAGCGGCGAACGAGAACCACCAAGGCCGGCAGCACGACTCCGGCCAATGCGATGCGGGGCAGCACCCGCGCCAGTTGTCGCTCCAGGCCCGGCGGTTCTGCTGGGGGGTGGCTCATGAAGACGAAGCACCCGCCAACTGGTCTTCGCCTGCATGGGGCACCAGGGAGGGTCGGCCGACGATCAGGGGGTCCACCACGCCCACGGCGTCCCAATCGCGGCGGCCGTAGTTGAGGCGGTGCAGCACGTAGCGCATGGCGTTCAGGCGCGCGCGCTTTTTGCAGTCCGACTTGATCACGGTCCAGGGCGCATCGGGCGTGTCGCAGTTCAAGAACATGGCCTCTTTGGCGCGCGTGTAGGCGTCCCATTTATCGAGCGAGGCGAGGTCGACGGGGCTGAGCTTCCACTGCTTGAGCGGGTGGAACTTGCGCTCCTTGAAGCGCCGCTTTTGCTCCTCGCGGCTCACCGAGAACCAGAACTTGATGAGGTGCACGCCGCTGCGCACCAGGTGGCGCTCGAACTCGGGCGCTTGGCGCATGAACTCGCTGTACTCGGCTTCGCTGCAAAAGCCCATGACCCGCTCCACCCCGGCGCGGTTGTACCAACTCCGGTCGAAGAGGACGATCTCACCGGCCGTGGGCAGGTGCTCGATGTAGCGCTGGAAGTACCACTGGCCGCGCTCCACCTCGCTGGGTTTTTCCAGGGCCACCACGCGCGCGCCGCGTGGGTTGAGGTGCTCCATCATGCGTTTGATGGTGCCGCCCTTGCCTGCGGCGTCGCGGCCTTCGAACAAGATCACCACGCGCTGGCCGGTTTCTTTCACCCAGGCTTGCAGCTTGAGCAACTCCACCTGCAGGCGGTACTTCTCGCGCTCGTAGCGCCTGCGGGACAAGAGCTTGGCGTAGGGGTAGTGGCCCTCGCGCCATTTGGGCGACAGGGTCGTGTCGGGGTCGGTGCCCGCCGCCTGCTGGGCCTCGCGGTGAAACAGCGCGCGGCGCAGGGCCTTGGCCTCGTCGGGCGAAGAGCCGTCGATCAAGGCGCGCAGCGCGTCCAAGGCTTCCTCGGCGGTCTTGCCTTGCAGCACCTGCACCAAAACATCGCCGGCTGCGAGGTTCTGCTGGACATGGGTGCGGGTGACGGCGCGCGAAACGCGCTCGCGCTGCGGGGGCGTTTCTGGCGCCAAGGCTACGGGAGAGGCCGCTTTGCGGGGTGGCTTGGCAGAAGCTTTGGCGCTCGGGGCGGCCGAAGCCTTGGCAGCGGGTTTGGCGCGCACGCGCGCCGGGGCTGGGCGAGATGAAGAAGCGGGCATCGGGTCCTCGGGCGGCTAACAAGCCGAAGATGATGAACCTCCGCCGGACGCAGCGCTTTGCGGTGCGTCAAGTCCTTTCACCCTCTCAGGCTGGAGCTTTCGTCCTGCAGTCGGCGCAGCGCCCATAGAGCGTGAGCTCATGGTCTTCCACGCTGAAGCCCTCGGGGGCCAGTTTGGCGAGGTTGCCGGGGCAGGCGTGCACATCAAACACACGGTTGCATTGCCGGCACTGGAAGTGGTGGTGGTGGCTGTGGCCAACCCTCTCGTATCGCGGGTTCTCGCCGGGCAGCTGCACCACCTTCAACTCCTCGGCTTCCACGAGGCTCTTGAGGTTCCGGTAAATGGTGGCCAAGCCAATGCCGGGCACTTCTTGCTGCGCTTGCTCCAGCACCTCTTGGGCCAGCAGCGGGCGGCCGGCGTTGTCCACGGCGGTGCGGATGGCGCTGCGTTGGCGGGTCGATCGTTCCATGGCGCGATTGTTAGTCCTGCGGGATCCTGAAAGCAGCGGCAACTTGGTGGGAATGAATTCTCATCTAAACTCTATTGCGAATGCATTGTCATTTGCAATAGAGCTGCCTCATGCCCCAACGCCCGCTTCTCCCTGTCACCGTCCTCTCAGGCTTTCTGGGTGCCGGCAAGACCACCTTGCTGAACCATGTGCTGGCCAACCGCCAGGGCCTGCGCGTGGCGGTCATCGTCAACGACATGAGCGAGGTGAACATCGACGCCTCGCTGGTCGAGCGCAGTGCCGACAAAGCCGGCGCGGCGCTGTCGCGAACCGAAGAGCGCATGGTCGAGATGAGCAACGGCTGCATCTGCTGCACCCTGCGCGAAGACTTGCTGCTGGAGGTGCGCAAGCTGGCGGCCGAGGGGCGCTTTGACCACTTGCTGATCGAAAGCACGGGCATCGGCGAGCCCATGCCGGTGGCGGCCACCTTTGACTTCACGGACGAGCACGGCGACTCCCTGAACGATGTCGCGCTCATCGACACGCTGGTCACGGTGGTCGATGGCCACAACCTGCTGGCCGACTTCAAAAGCCAAGACTTGCTCGCGCAGCGTGGCCAAGTGGCCGCTGAGGACGACAACCGCTCCCTGGCCACCTTGCTCACCGAGCAAATCGAGTTCGCCAACGTCATCGTGCTGAACAAGCTCGACCTCATCTCCCCCGCACAGCGTGAAGAGGTGCTCGGCTTGCTCAAGGCCCTGAACCCGAAGGCCGACATCGTTGAAACCACGCGCGGCCAAGTGCCGCTGGATCGCATTCTGGGCACCGGCCTCTTCAACTTGGAAGAAGCCGGCGAGCAAGCCGGCTGGGCCCGCGCCCTGGAGGGCGACCACTTGCCCGAGACCGAGGCTTACGGCATTGAGAGCTTCGTGCTGAGCAGCCGCGAGCCGCTGCACCCACAACGCTTTTCTGACTTCATGGAGCAGTTGCAGCCCGGCCTGCTGCGCGCCAAAGGCTATGTGTGGTTGGCCAGCCGACCCGACTGGGTGGTGGCCTACAGCCGCGCCGGCAACGTGGCCACCCACGAGGCCATGGGCCGCTGGTGGGCCGCGGCGCCCAAAGAACGCTGGCCGGCCAAGGGCACGCCAGAGCGTGCGGGCATTGAGCGCAACTGGAAAGAGCCCTACGGCGACCGCCTCAACGAGATCGTCTTCATCGGGCGCCCCTCGCAAGGCTTTGACCGCGACTTGATCGAGCAAGCCTTCAAGGCCGCGCACCTGAACTTCACCGAGTCCCGCAAGGGCCGCGCGCATTGGGCCTCCTTGCCCGACCCCTTCCCGCAATGGGAAGCCAAGCCCGCAGAGGCGCTGGCATGAGCGGCAACAAGGCTTTGATTCTGCAGACCTATGCGCAGTGGCGGCACTGCATCGAGGTCGATTGCGGTATTGCCCTGGAGCCGGATTACATCGCCGAGCGATTGAGGGTCTGGCGCCAAACCGAGCACGAAGAGACGCAGCGCTTCGCCAAGCTTTACGGCAAAGAACACCTACAGAACGTCATCCATTGGTTCGAGCAGGCCCAAGGCAGCCGTTGAACCGCATGCCCCTTTCCTTCTCAGCAGCATCTAACCCTATGAAGCATCACCTTCAATCCAAGCGACGCACCGCTCTCATCAGCTTGGCCGTTGCCGGCCTACTCGCCGGCTGCGGCGGCGGTGTCAAAGAAGACGAAAAGAGCCACGGCAGCGAGACCGTTTTCATCAACACCGCCGGCCGAATCGTCACGACAGAAAAGGATGCACGCACGCTCCGCGTGCACGACCTGGACAACAACGGCGCCGTCGAAGGCAGTTACACGCTGGACCACGTGCCGGCCGCGCTCTACGCCAGTCCACAGGGCCGGTATGCGGTGGCCGTCCAGCGCACCCAAGACCAAGTCCAGTTCATTGATGGTGGCGTCTGGCAAGAAGACCACGTCGACCACCTGCACGACTACAAGCAAGGCAGCAAAGCCATGGGCTGGAAGCTGACCGGCGCACGCCCCACCCACTACGACGTGCAGCCCGGCAAGCAGGCCGCATTCTTCATGGACGGCAACAGCGCGGCCACCCCTGTGCAGAACGCTGGCGTGCGCCTCATCACCGAAGCCTCCATTGCCAGCGGCGGCACCGTTGCCGCCTTGGACCTCAGTGCGCCACTGCATGGTTTGGCCGAGCCGATCGACAACAAGCTACTGGCCGTAAGCCGCGCGGCCGATGCACCCGACACCTTGCCCACGCACTTGGTGCTGTACCAGCGCGAAGGCGCCAGCTACCGCATGGATCGCCAAGTGCCCACGCGCTGCAACGGCATGCACGGCAGCGCCAGCTCGGGCAACACCAGCGTGGTCGGCTGCCTGGGGGGCATGCTGCTGGTGCGCCACACCAGCAGCACGGCGGTCAGCGACGGGCAATTCATCAGCACGCCGCTGCGCGTGGGCACGCTGGCCGGGCACGTGCGCCTGCCCAACCAGTACATCGGCATCGCCAGTGAAGGGGCGGCGCCAGCGCCCGTCACCACGCGCTTTTATGCACTGAACGGCGAAACCGGCACGGTGAGCGACTTCGTGCCCCAAGGCTGGGGCACCGGCCGCGTTCGCCGCGCCCATGCCTTTGACCGCAGCGGTCAACGCCTCTTCATCCTGGACGACCAAGGCACTTTGACCGTCGCTCAGCGTCAGAACGGTGGCTGGGCGAACTTGACCCGCGTCACCGGCGCCATTCCGCGCATGCCGGCCGCCGCACCGTGGCCGGTGCTCACGGCCAACGGGGCCAAGGACGAGATCTACCTCACCGACCCCGAAGCTCGCCAGCTCGTCGTTGTCAACACCACCACGGGCGCCATCCAGGCTCGCCGTGAGCTGGGCTTCATTCCTTCCAATGCCGTCTGGCTGGGCATCACACGATGAAAACGAACCTTCTTTGCGCCGCTGCGCTGTTGCTCAGCACTGCCGGCTTTGCCCAAACCAACAAAGCTTGGGAATTCGGGGGCGTGCTCGACATCACCCACACCACAAGACCGCTGGCCAGCGGTATGCGCGACCAAGGCCTACAACTCGGACATAGCGACCTGACCGCTTCCGGTCCGCTCGGGCGCCACCTGCGCGGCCATGTTGGCGCCGTGTTCGAAACGCACGATGGCAAGTTGGAGAAGGGCATTGAAGAGGTCTACATCGAAAGCACCAGCTTGCCCTACGGCCTACAAGCCCGTGCGGGCCGCTTTGCCTCGCAGATCGGCTACCTGAACCAACAGCACATGCATGCTGACGACTTCACCGAGCGTCCACTCTTGTACCGGGCCTTCTTCGGGGGCCATTGGAACGACGACGGTGTGCGCCTGAACGTGACGCTGCCGACCTCGTTCTACTGGATGGTCGGTGCCGAGGCGATGCGCGGCAAGAAGCTCGTCGAGGAAACCTTTGATCGGGTCAAGAACCCTGGCGTGGCCACGCTGGTCACCAAGATCGGTAACGACATCAACCGCTCGCACAGTTGGCAGCTCGGCTTCTCCTACATCAAGAGCCGCCGCGAAGCGATGGTCGAGGAGGAGCACGATCACGAAGAAGAGGGCCATGAGGACGGCCATGACCACGCGGGCCATGCCCATGGCGCCCAGTTCAGCGGCCGCAACACCTACATGATCGACGCCACCTGGAAGTGGGCCCCCGGTGGCAACAACCGCGACCAGCAGGTGCGCGTCAGCTTCGAAGCGGCACAGATCAGGGGCCTGAATCGGTTCGCCCGTGCGAGCGACAAGCAAGAGGCCAATGCACTGTCGGTCGTCTACCGCTTCAGCCCGAGCTGGGAAGTCGGCGCCCGCAGCGACTGGCTGCGCGTGCGCACCCCGCATGGCGAACACTTTCACAGCGGCCTGCTGCGCGAACAGTCGCTGATGCTGGCCTGGAAGCCGACGCACATGCAGAGCCTGCGCTTGCAGTACAGCCGTCAACGCGACGCTGTGGAGTTCGAAAGCCCCAGCAAGCGCACGATTCAGTTGCAGTACGTGATGGCCTTCGGAGCCCACGGTGCGCACAGTTTCTAAATGGCTGCTCGCGCTGGGCTTAGGCTTGAGCGCCCAAGCCCAGGCCTTCACCGTGTTCGCCTGCGAGCCAGAGTGGGCGGCGCTCACCCGCGTACTCAGCCCCAAAGCCACGGTGCACGTGGCCACGCACGCGGGGCAAGACCCTCACCACATCGAAGCCCGCCCCAGCCTCATCGCCCAACTGCGCAGCAGCGACTTGGCCGTGTGCACCGGCGCCAGCCTAGAAGCTGGCTGGCTGCCCATGCTGCAGCAGCGCTCGGGGGGCGGCCGTCGGCTGTTTGAAGCCGCCGACCATGTGGAGCTGATCGACCCACAACCCGGCGCCATCGGCAGCCCATGGGCGGGCGATGTGCACGCCGAGGGCAACCCTCACCTGCACACGAACCCGCACAAGCTGCTGGAAGTGGCCCAAGCCTTGGCCCAGGAACTGCAAAGCCTGCAACCGGCGGAGAAGGCCGCCATTGCCGAGCGCTTGGCCGCGTTCGAGGGCGTCTGGCGGGCTCGCATCAAGGAGTGGGAGCGCCGTGCGGCGCCGCTCAAGGGCAAACGCGTGGTGGCGCAGCACAGCAGCTTCGGCTACCTGTGGCGCTGGCTGGGGCTGAGCCAATTGGCCGACCTCGAACCCAAGCCCGGCATGGCCCCCACCCCGGGGCATTTGCAACGCCTGCTTGAAGGGCTTCGCCAGCAAGCGCCGGCCGGCATCGTGCTCACCAGCTACCAAGACCCGCGTTCGGGCCGCTGGCTGCAGGGTCAGCTCAACGTGCCTTTGCTCGTGCTGCCGGCCACCGTGCCGGAGGACGCTGCCCAAGACGGTCTGGTGCGCTGGATGGACAGCCTCGTCGATGGCTTGTTGAAGTTGCGCTGAATGAGCGAGCTCTGGTTTGCCGCTCCCGCCCTGGCCTTGGCGCTGAGCCTGTTCGCCCTGGCGCCCCTGGGCGCGCAGGTGCTGCGGCGCGGTGTGGTTTTCATTGACCTGGCCGTGGCCCAAGCGGCGGCGGCTGCGGCGCTGGGCATTGCGGCCTTTGTGGATCACCCCAGCTGGTGGGTCACCCAAGCCAGCAGCGCCGCAGGCGCCCTGACCGCAGCCGCCGTGGTGGCCGGTCTGGCGCGGCGCTGGCCGGCGCAGCGCGAGGCGCTGATCGGCCTCGTCTACGTGGCCTGCGCCTGCGCCGCCCTGCTGGCCGCCCGCACCGACCCGCATGGGCGCGAGCGCATGGCCGAGCTGCTGGCCGCCGACGTGCTGTGGGCCAGCTGGCCACAAGTGGCCCTGCTGGGTGCCTGCGCCCTGGGTGTGGCCGTGGCCAGCCGCTGGCTGGCGCGCGACGCCCTTTTCTTCCCCCTCTTTGCACTGGTGGCCAGCATCACCGTGCCGGTGCTGGGCCTGTTCTTGGTGTTCGCCACC
This sequence comes from Burkholderiales bacterium, assembly GCA_046317675.1. Taxonomy (GTDB): domain Bacteria; phylum Pseudomonadota; class Gammaproteobacteria; order Burkholderiales; family Burkholderiaceae_C; genus Inhella. Next base: position 221 of record JBKCVH010000277.1, on the reverse strand, counting down.
CTCATTGCGCCGGCGCTGTGGCGCCAAGCAGGTGCCGGCTGGGTGCCCGTGCTGGCGGGCGGGCTGCTGGCCATGGGGCTGGGCTTGGGCGCCTCCTGGGGGCTGGACGCTCCGAGCGGAGCTTGCGTGGCCTTGGCCTTGGCTTGCTTTGGTCTCTTCAGCGCTTGGCGCCGACAGGCCCCATGAACGACTGGCTGCTGCACAGCGCCCCAGCCCGCGTG
>JBKCVH010000276.1:0-6686 GCA_046317675.1 Burkholderiales bacterium | reverse complement strand
ACGCTGTTGTTGCTGTGCAAGTCAATCGCTGCATACAGTCTCATGTCGGTCTCCTTCTTGGGCGTATCCGCTTGATGTGGAAACCAAACGGTAGGCCCGTGAACGGAGGCCGGCAACTGGGCTAGATGATTCTTCAGGTCTTGACTTTCTACACGCTTTTAATTCATTGCCTCGAACATTCGCCTCCAGTCGAGAATTAACGACGGGATCAGAATAGAGGCGAGGCCAATGGGGCATTGGTTTCTATTTGGAGCGTCATGATTCGCACCGCTTTTATTCGCAGGTGCAGGCCAGGTGAAGAAGCGGCGCTCTTCGAGATTTACCACTCCGCCATTCATTTGCTCGCCAGCCGCGATTACGCCCCTGAGCAAATCCAAGCCTGGGCGCCGCGAGACCTCGATCAGGGCCTTTGGGCGACACGCATACGGGGAATCCATCCTTTCGTGGCCGAGTTGGCAGGGGAGTTGGTGGGGTACGCCGACCTCCAGGCCAATGGGTACATCGACCACTTCTTTGTTTCCGGTCACCACGGTCGGCGTGGCATCGGAACGGCGCTCATGAACCATCTCCTCGATCAAGCGCGGGCCGCGTCACTCACGGAGCTGACGTCCGACGTCAGCCGCACGGCCCAGCCGTTCTATGAAAGCTTTGGCTTCACGGTGGTTGAGGAGCGCCGGCCCGAACTGCGGGGTGTAGTCATCCCGAATGCGCTCATGAGGCTTCGGGTGCTGTGATGTCCCAGCCGTCGGGTTGGGCAGAAGCTGGGCAAGAAGCCCGACAAGGACCGGGCCTTGCCTTTTGCCTCGCGCCTGTTCACCAGGAGAAGGGCGAGACCTGAGCCCGAAGCTCCAGCCTCCCGAGCCCCCGGCTCTCTGGGGCTGCTCGGGTCTCGACGGACATCACTCGATCTGGCGGGTCGAGTTGTCTTTGAAGTTGTGTTCGAAGGCCCAGCGGTCGCGCGCGTTGAAGGTCGCTTGCAGGGTGCATTCGGTTTGGGTTTTTGTGCAGTGCAGCCGCGCGGCTTGGGCGGCGCGCTCTGGGGTCGTTTCGGTTACCACGCTATAGGTGATGCGCTGTTTGGCGTCGGTCATCACCACAGGCACCATGGCCACATTGCCGCCCCAGACCGCCACTTGGCAGTTGGCGCCTGAGCGCGCCTTTTGGCAGGCCGCGAGCGCGTCATCGAGCGCTTGCTGCTGGTTGGCGCGGCCGGAGGCCACCCACAGGCTGTCAGTGAGCTCCTCGCCAATCACCCACGCAGCGCCCAAATAGGCCTTGCGGCTCCGAGGCAAGTTGCGCGGCGCAATCATTCGGCGATGGTCTGATGGCAGCATGTTCACTTCTTCGCAAGGCAGCAATTGGCGGCGGTTCTTGGTGCAGCTTGCCCGTGCGTCTTCCAAGGCCTGAGCGTGATTCGCACCTGAGCCGCCGTACAGCGAGCCATCGTTGGCGCGGACGACCACTGCAATGCCTGAGCGAAAACTGAGTTCTGTCCAGCAGCCCGAGCCGGGCCGACCGTCGCCGCTCATATCCCGGGTATCCAGGCGGCATTGAACCAAGGCCTTTGCCGCAGCGGCGTCAAAGCCTTCCAACTCGCCCCCGGTCATCCAAGGCGTGTCGTAGTCGTGGTGCAGCGCGACGCTGGCGAAATAGGTTGGGCTGTACCTGGGCTGCTGCCGGGTTGGCGCTGCAGGCGCCTCTGCTCCAGCATCCGCCACACACAGCGGGATTGACGGCTGGTTCGGCCCTGCCGGCGTCATGCCGATCATGCGCCGTCCAGGCCCTGGGCCATTGCAGGGGAAGGGGAACGAAGCCTGCGCAACGGGTGCAATCACCGTAAGCAGCAGCGCTATGACGCACCCGGCCTGGCGACCCCACTGCAGGGCCATCGCACCGGTCGATGCCTTCATGAACAGGCTCGGTGGGTAACGGAAATCGCTCATCGGTTCAAACGAATTCATGGTGAGCGCGCCACTTTAGCGACGGTCGGAGTGTTCGCGGGCCTTCCGGCCTGGCTGTGGTCATAGCCCCCTGTGCCGTGAACCTGATCCCGTTCAACACCGTGTCGGGCCTGTCCTTCGAGCGGCCGAACTGGGAGGCCGCCCGAGACTTGGCAGCCCGGCTCACGAAGCGAGGGGTGCTGACCCAGCTCAGGGATTCAGCCGGCCAAGATGTGGAAGGCGGCTGTGGCCCCTCGCGGGCGCGTATTCAAGCGGAGCGCCACATCAAAGTCACGCGGCGAACGGCGGAATTCAAGGTTGCGGGCTGAAGACCTCAAGGGTGTCGCCCGTGAGGGCGCCCCAAGCATCGAAGCTGCGTTCTCGCACGCGAATCTGCAAACCTTCGGGTCGCGCTTCGGCTACGACCACGGTGGCGCAGCGGGTGCCGTAAACGGCTTGGCCCTCTGCATCTTCAATGCGGATGTGCGCGCTGGAGAGCTGCCTTTCCCGCAGCAAGCCAATGCCCGTGTTGGGTAGCTCCGCATCGGCCGCGGGCTGGGTGTTGGCCAGCGCGGCGAACAGCTGCAGCTCAAGGTCTTCGGGGTCGGCCTGGCCCTTCACGGCCGCTTCCAAGCCTTGGCGCAGCAGAACTACTTTGGGCCACGGCGTATTGAGCGCTGCATTCGACAGCCCATGCACGCCCGGCGCCAAGGGCTGAGATTGCGCGTGGGGGCGGTTGGTGTGCCAACGCCCTGTGCCCTGCACGGCATCCAGTCGGAGCAAGTTGAAGCCATTGCGTGGCGTGGCCAAGGCAGCGGCTTCTGCAGCTTCATCTTGCAGGGCCGCGGCGACCAATTCGCCACGCGAAGCCAAGCCCGGCTGCTCACGCCCGGGCTCTCGCACATTGGTCACCAAGGCCAGCTGCCCACTTCGGTGCAGCAGCAGCCAACTGCCGCCGGCCTGCAGGTCTCGGCCGCCCAGCAAGGAGCCGCCCTGCCACCAGGCCAATGGCTGCGCTGGGCGGGCAAAGAACTCGTCGCGGTTGGAGGCCAAGACGAGCGGATAACGCGAGTGTTGCTGAAGGGCGAGGGCGACGAGGCACATGAGGGCATCGCAATATGTCGGGGTCTCGACTTTCTGCTCACTTGATATTCATTGCCTCGTTCATTCGCCTCACGTCGAGAATTAACGACGGAGTCAGGATGGAGGCAAGGCCGGTGGGGCATTCGTTTCTGTTTGGAGCGTCATGATTGGCACAGCTCTTATTCGTAGGTACAGGCCAGGTGAAGAAGCGGCGCTCTTCGAGATTTACTACTCCGCCATCCATTTGCTCGCCAGCCGCGACTACTCCCCTGAGCAAATTCAAGCTTGGGCGCCGCGAGACCTCGATCAGGGGCTCTGGGCGACACGCATACGGGGAATCCATCCTTTCGTGGCCGAGTTGGCAGGGGAGTTGGTGGGGTACGCCGACCTCCAGGCCAATGGGTACATCGATCACTTCTTTGTTTCCGGTCAACATGGTCGGCATGGCATCGGTACGGCGCTTATGAGCCATCTCCTCCAAGAAGCGCGGGCCGCGTCACTGACGGAGCTGACGTCCGACGTCAGCCGCACGGCCCAGCCGCTCTTTGAAAGGTTTGGCTTCACGGTGGCTGAGGAGCGCCAACCCGAACTGCGGGGTGTTGTCATCCCGAATGCGTTCATGAGGCTTCGGGTGCTGTGATGCCCCAGCTGCAAGGCTGGGCAGAAACCGGGCAAGAAGTCGGACAAGCGGCCGGACAAGGGCCGGGCCTTGCCTTTTGCCTCGTGCCTGTTCAGCAGGAGAAAGGCGAGACCTGACCCCGTGGCTACTCGTGGCTACTGCCGTCGCTACTGGTCGGCGGGGCAATCTGGCGGGCCCGGCAAAGGGCCTTCCGGATCATCTTGCCCAGAAGACACCATGTTGCCCGACCTCACCTACGCCTTCTCCCTCGTCAACCTCTCAGCAAAAGAAATACCAATCGCCGACAGCACAAACGTGAAGTGAATGATGGCCACCATCGTCACGATTTGGATACTCTCCAAACTCAGATCACCACTCAAATACGTTTTGAGCGCATGAACCCCGGAAATGGAAATGATGGCGAATGCCAGTTTCAGTTTCAGGTTGTAGGTATTGACGTGGTCGAGACAATCGGGCTTCTTGATCTCCGTTTTGTCGAAGTGCCCTGTGGTCACAAAGAGCGACACACCCGCCAAGGCCACCACCCAAACCAACTGGGCGACCATGGTCATATCGACCAGTTCCAGCACCTTGATGATGAGGTCAATCTTTTCCAGACTGCCAAATAGCAAAGTGTTGATGAGCTTGTAAGTTTCCAGTAGAAACTTTCCCAAAATGCCAAAAATAATGGCAACCAAGCCCACGTAAAAGAACAGCATTGTGAAACGCATGCCGTAGAGCAGCGAACCAACGCTTGAAAGAAGCTTTTCCATCATTTCCTTAAACGAATTCGCAAACAAACCTTCAGGCACTGCTGATCTTCAGCAGCTTCTCGGTGCTTCTTCATCGGACTACGGGGTAACTCTTACCTCGCAGCACTCACTTCATCTGAGCCCCAGGTTCCACGCCACCCGCTTCTTCCTGATCCAGGCGCTCCAACAAGGCCAAGCCCTTGGTGGGCTCACCGCGAGCTGCGCGCACTTCGAACCGGGTCCGGGCGTCATGGTTGGCCAGCGCAACTGTGGCCAACTCATCGATGAGTTTGTTCATGCTGACTGAACGGGCCTTGGCGAGCTCGCGCAGACGACCATGCTTGTCGTCCGGCAGTCGAATAGTCAAGGTGGACATGGAAAGACCTCCAAGCAGTGCTCGGGCGCCAAGACTTGCAGCCCAGGGAATCGCAACTCTCCCTTCGAGAGGTCGCGCAAATTGCGGGTGATGATGACTTGAGCTCGTCCAGCCACCGCCAATTCAATCAAGTGGTTGTCGCCCTCATCGGGCAAGTTCGGTCGCCATGCATAAAACACCTCTACCCATTTGGCTCGGCTCAGAAAAGCATCTAGCACCTCGTCGCGCTCAGCTGCGCTAAGGCCGGACGTTGCGAACAGCGCAGCTCGCGACATGACATCCTCGTATTCGGCACTGAGCGCTGCACCGACCAGGGGCAGATAGTGCCCCTGCAAACATGCGCGAAGCACGGCACGCGCCGCATGGCCTCCACGAAGGAGTGCGGCGACCAGCACATTGGTGTCCACAACCACGGCAAACGTCATCGGCAGAATGATAGCGCCGGCACTATCAACGGCAAGCTCGACTCGGGCCGCAGGACTCCCTTCAATGCTTCACCGGCCCCGCATCCACCACCGCCAGCGCTTCGCTCGCTTGCTGTTGACCCACGCGATCGATGTAACCCTCGGACCGCTGCAACTGCGCTTCGATCAGCTCGTTGTTGGTGCCCATGGTTTCAATCGCCTTGCTGCGCAACCCACGTAGCGTTGTCCTGCCCCACCTTCAGCGGCTCGAAGAGCAACTGCAAGGTCAGCCGTTTCTGTTCGGCGCGGAGCCCAAGCACGCCGACATTTCGACGTTCCATGGCCTGAGGTTCCTACGCGATCTCGGCGAGTCAGCGCTCGCCGAGGGCTTCGCCAGCGTCAATGCCTGGATGGACCGACTCTTGGCTGGGATGGCCCGCACAGCGAGATCGAGGGCGAAGAAGCGCTACAAATCGCTGCAGCGGCCACCCCGGGCAACATCGCCGCCCGCCACCGCACCTATCCCGTGATCGGCCGCCACGTCGGCATTCAACCGAGCGACTATGCGCAGGACGAGAGCACTGGTTTGCCGGTGGGCGCCACGCCCACCGAGTGGATCTTGGCCCGAGAGGTGGACGCAGTCGGGCGGGTGAATGTGCATTTCCCGAAGGCGGGCTTCGGATTGGTCGGGCTCAAGCTGGGCGATCAGGTTTCTAGATGCGGGAACGGAGAAGGCGTCTTGCGGCGCCGCGCCGAAGCAGCCATTACCGCGGTCAGCGGAGCAAGCACTAGGTCGGCATGCCGGCATGGCGAGGGGGAAGGCAAGACACATCTTTCTGCAGACGCAAAGCCGAACGACTCACAAATCGAGACTTGCTCCTGGGCGCCCTGACCCTGCAGCTTTTGGGTTACGTGGGGGCTCGACCTCTGTGGACCCACATCGGTGCTCCGATGCGTGCCACGTCAACTGCTGACTCTCATCTCCTGCTTCATATTCTGCCCTGAGATCTTTCCCGCGCAAGATCGCAATAAGAAGAGCCACGACGGCAGTGACTGGCGAAATAATTAAAGCAGTAATGAAAAATACAACGAAACCACCTAGAAGCCCTCCCCCCGTGTTCGACCATGAACCAAAGGAAACCATTGAAGATATCACAACAACTACCCAAATCATCCGTCGAATATACCTCGGCCTCAAGCCACGGACAACCATAACCAAAGCCCAAGTAACAACTGGACTTCCAATCAAAAGAAACACAAGAGCTTCGAGCGCAGCATTAGCAATCCCACCGTACGCATACGCTGAGCCAACGCAGAGCGCCATCAGAAGCCCCAACACAATATCTCGGTTCAGCCTATGCATATAAATCAATAGAAACTGAAAACTTAATGCCCGCCATAGCGAGCCACCATATTTCCAGTGAGTTGCTCGCGCTACGCCAGCCAGTGGCAAGTTGGCTACCGTTGGCACAGTAAACTAGCCAAAGCTCCTGTCATCGGGAAAACTCGTAA
>JBKCVH010000275.1:0-6281 GCA_046317675.1 Burkholderiales bacterium | reverse complement strand
GGCGCAGGGTGCGGGTGCGGGTGCGGGTGCGGGTGCGGGTGCGGGTGAGGCGGATTGTCTTCAGGCTTGGGCGCGGGTTCAGGCTGAGCGCATCGCTTCCAGCGCCGCGCAGGCTCTGAGCGCGACGGCTTCGAGGGTGGCCAGCGCGGCGGCGTCGTTGCCTTCGGTCATGCCCTGCACCACCGCGTTCTGAATGGCCAGCGCGCGCCGAGCCAGCGCTTCGCCTTCGGTGCTGAGGTGCAGGCGCCAGACCCGTGCATCGCTGGCATCGGCACGGCGCTCCAGCCACCCGGCTTGCTCCAGCTTGCTCACCAAGCTGCTCATCACGCTCTTGGCGGTCAGGCTGTGTGCCGCCAGGTTTTGCTGCGTGGCACCGGGGTAGAGCAGCAGGCTCACCAGCACTTCATGCTCGCCCGTTTTGAGGCCCAGCTCGGCCAGCCGCTCCGCCAACACGGCATCGCAAAGGTTGTAGGCGCGCACGGTGGCGAGCCAGGCGCGATGGGCGGGCGGCAGGCTGATGGCCTGCGGGCTGACGGTGGAGCGAGGCATCACAAATCCTTTGCATGGTTCCGATCGGAACTATACTGTTCCGATCGGAACCAATTTTGACCAGCATGAACCTCTATCTTCGATTGCTTTGGGCGCTGTTTCGGGCGCAACGCCAACCCAGCATCCGACCGGGCGACACCATCGAGCGCACGCTGCGCGTGCTGCCCAATGACATCGACGTCAATGGCCACATGAACAATGGCCGCTACATGACGGTGGTGGACTTGATGCTCATCGAGTACTTCATCCGCATGGGCTTCTTTGCGCTGGCACTCAAGCACGGCTGGCGCCCCATGTCGGGCGGCGCTTTCATCACCTACCGGCGTGGCCTCAAGCCCTTCCAGACCTACACCTTGCGCTTCTGCGTTGAAGCCAGCGACGAAACCTGGAACTACATGCGCTTTGAGTTCATGGACGGCGAGCGCCTCTGCGCCGCCGGCTACTTCAAAGGCGCGGTGGTGGGCAAACAGGGCTTTGTGCCCAATGCCAAGACCTATCCCCTGCTGGGCTTCACGCCCCAAATGGCGCAACCCGAGGCGGTGCGCGCCTGGTTGATGGCAGAAGGCAGCTTGATGGGCAGCGCGCGCTTGGCTTGAGCCAGGGCCAGGACTGGCTCGCTCACGCTCCTAGGCCTGCACACCCCCGGCATGGCGGTTGGCTCTTCGCACCGGCCTTTGAAACTGCAGGGGCTGACCGGCCTGCAAGGCCGCCGCTCCGAAGGCCAAGCGCTCTTCCAGGATCTGTACCAGCTCGAACACCGCTCGGTTGTTGAGGCCTTGAGCGGCTTGGCGGAATTGCGCCAAGCGGGGCAGCAAGCTGTCGAGCACGGCGGGCAGTTCACGCACGGAGCGCACCACCATGCCCAAGCCTTGCTCCTGCACCCAGTCGGTGTTGTAGCGCTCTTGCGGCATGGTCCAGGCATTGCGGAAGGTCACCACCGGCAGGCCCAGGTGCAGGGCCTCGCTCAAGCTGGCCGGCCCGGGCTTGCCAATGAAGAAGTCGCCCAAGCCCATCACGGCCGGCACGTCATCGGTGAAGCCAAACACTGCATGCGGGGCGTCGCGCAGCATCAGCCGAAGGCGCGCAGCCAAAGCCTCGTTGCGGCCGCAGATCAACACCAACTGAACGTCTTTCAGCGCCTTGGCAATGCTCAGCATTTGCCGCGAGCCTTGGCCGCCGAACATCACCACGCCGGTGGGTCGAGAGGGGTCGAGGCCGAGGGCGCGCTGGCGCTCGGCGCGGGCCTCTTGGCTCTCGGTGGGTCGGCCGTAAAAGCTGGGGCGCAGCACCATGCCCGAGGTCAAGGCCAGTTGCTCGTCGGCGTAGCCGGCGGCGCGCGCTTGCTGCAGCGCCCTTTGCGAGCCGCACACCAAAAACTGCTGCTGGCCCGGCTCGATCCAAAAGCTCGGGGGGTGGTCGGCCAAGTCGGTGATGACCGTGACGTAGGGCGTGCCCGGCAGGGTGCTGACCAAAGACTCGTACAGCACGCGGTTGAAGTTGGGCACCAAGGAGACCACGAGGTCGGGCTCGCTGCGTGACCAATGCTTTTGCAGCAAGCGCAGCATGGGTGTGTGCGCCCAGCGGATCATGCCCTGCAGCAGCTTGAGCTCCTGCGCCAGGCCCAAGGTCCAGCCCTTTTGCAGGCGCTTGTTGTAGAAGTCTTCCGGGTCAAAGCCCATCAAGCGCCGGAACTGGCCGCGCCGGTCCAGCACCTCGGTCAGGTTCACCAATCGAACGGTCCAGGGCCGCTTCTCTTGGGCGATGGCCGCTTGCAAGGCCAGGGCCGCCGCACGGTGCCCGCCGCCTGCGTTGAAGTAGATGAGCTCGATCACGGGGTTCATGGATCGAGATGGTGAAGCGGCTCGATGACGGTTGCGTGATACCCCTTTTGACTTATGTCCAAAGCCCAGCAGCTCAGGCACAGTCGCGCCCTTTCGCGTTTTGTCGCGTCCCGCTTTTCAGCCTTGCCCATGTCACGACCCTGCTTCTCCCCGCTCCTGCTGAGCCTCCTGCTGGCCCAGGCCCTCAGCCCAGCCCTTGCGCAAGCGCCCGACGCCAACCCCGTCATGAGCGCTGACGACGCCTTCGGCTTGAGCGTGGGCCGCGAAACCATTGGGCTTTACAACAGCGGCAGCGTGCGCGGCTTCTCGCCTTCGGCGGCGGGCAACTTGCGCATTGACGGCCTTTACTTCGACCAAGTCTGGGGGTTGAGCGGCCGGGTGCGCACGGCAACCACCATTCGCGTGGGGCTTAGCGCGCAAGGCTTCGCCTTCCCGGCGCCCACCGGCATCGTGGACTACGCGCTGCGGCGGCCAACGGCCAGCCCGTCGGTGGCGCTCTCGGCCGGTGTTGATGACTTCGGCTCCTCCTACTTGGACGTCGACGCCTCCACGCCCTTGAGCAAAGAGCTGGCCGCCACGGCCGGGCTCTCGGTGAGCCGCACGGGCTACTTCAACGGCACCAAGGGCAAGGGCTGGACCGGCGGCCTCGGCCTCTGGTGGCGGCCTTCTGCGAGCACCGAGCTGGGCGTGTTTGCCTCCCGCGCGCGGGCCTATGACGACGAGTTCAGCCCCGTGCTGATTCCCGTTGGCCCGCAGCTGCCGCCTCGCTCCCGCCCCTTCCAGTTCAGCGGCCCCAGCTGGGCCGACTACGAGGGCGTGGGCATCAACCGGGGCGTGTTGCTGCGGCAGCGGCTCAGCCCCAGCTGGGCGCTGCGCGCCGGCCTGTTCCGCTCCGAGGAGCGCGGCCAAAGCAGCTACTCCCACCTCTTGCTGGACGTGCAAGCCGATGGCAGCGGCCGCCGTTTGATCGTGGCCGACCCGCCCTCGCTCGTGGCAGCCACCAGCGGCGAGATCCGCGCCGTGGGCAACTGGGCGGGTGCGGCGCTGCAGCACCAACTGCAGCTCAGCGTGAACGGCCGCGCCCGCGACCGGCGCAACGGCGGCTCCGACAGCCGCGACTTCGGCGCCGCCCGCATCGGGCACGACTTCGAGCCCCTGGAGCCCAACTGGGCCTTTGGGCCGCAAACCCAGGATGCCGTGCGCCAATGGACGGCGGGCAGCTCCTACCAACTGCGCTGGCGCCGCCAAGCCGAAGTGCTGCTCGGCCTGCAGCAAACCCATTACCGCAAAGCCGTTGAGCGCCCCAGCACCGCACGCGTGAGCACGCAAGACGCGCCCTTGCTCTTCAACCTCAGCGGCGCTTGGTACTTCAACGAGGCCATCGCCCTGTACGCGGGCAGCACCCGGGGCCTCGAAGAAAGCGGCACCGCGCCCGACAACGCCAGCAACCGCCGCCAAGCCTTGCCCGCCATTCGCACGCGCCAAGTCGATGCCGGCTTGCGCTGGCAGCTCCAGCCGCAGCTCAAGCTGGTGGCCGGCCTGTTTGAAGTGCGCAAGCCCTACCTGAACCTGGACGCCAGCAACACCTTCACGCAGCTCGGCGAAGTGCGGCACCGCGGCGCCGAGCTCTCGCTCAGCGGCGCCCTCACACCGCAGTTGCACCTCGTGGCCGGCGCCGTGCTGATGCAGCCCCGCGTGGAAGGCGAAGCGGTGCGGCTCGGCCGTGTTGGGCCGCGCCCCGTGGGCCAGCCGGAGCGCAATCTGCGCCTCAACCTGAGCTGGCAGCCGCGCGACTGGGGCGGCGCCAGCCTGGACTTCGGCGCCAGCCACACCAGCGAACTGCCGGCCACGCGAGACAACCGGGTCAACATCCCCGGCATCACGGTGATGGACGCCGGCCTGCGCTGGCCGCTGCGCTGGGGTGAGCAGCCGGTGAGCGCCCGCTTTGCCGTCAGCAACCTCTTCAACCAACGGGGTTTTGAGCTGCGCGGCAGCGGCGCCTACGCGGAGCGGCCAGGGCGGCAAGCCAGCCTCTCGCTCAGCACCGCCTTCTAAGCCCTCGACAATCCGGCATGGCCCGTCTTCTCACCATCCCGCAGCAAGCCAATGAGGCCCTTGGCCCGGCCCAGCGCAAGTTCAACCAACTGCAAGCCCAAATCGACAAGACCCGCAAAGCCTTGTTGACCTGGGACGAGGCCCTGCCCGCCTTCTCCGAAGCCTTTGCCAAGCAAGTCGTCCCGTTGCGCCGCGAAGCCGCTCAACTGCGCCGCGACACGGCCTTGCGCATTGACGGCTGGCTGGGCGAAAAGGGCTGGGCGCGCGGCGAGCGCGAGATGCTGGAGCACCTGGTGTGCGAGCTGGCCCGCGAAGTCATTGAGGAGCACGGCCTCGACCCCATCGAGCAAGGCCGCTGGAAGGCGCTGCACGACCGCTACTCCCCCATCAGCTTCGACGCCGAAAACGCCCATGGCGTGGAGGTGCTCAAGCGCATGTTCGAGAAGCAAACCGGCCTGGACCTCAGCGACGAAGACTTCGAGGACGAAGACGCCCTGCTGCGCCACGTGCGCGAAAAGCTCCTGAAAGACCGCGAAGAAGCCCCGCCCCCCGCGCCCAAGCCCAAGCGCCTGAGCGCTGCCCAGCAAAAGCGCCAGGACGAACGCGAAGCCGTGCAGGCGCAGGCCAAGCAAACCCTGCGCGAAGTCTTCCGCAAACTCGCCAGCAGCCTGCACCCCGACCGCGCCACCGACGACGAAGACAGCGTGCGCCGCACCGCCCTCATGCAGCGCGCCAACGCCGCCTATGCCAAAGAAGACCTGCTGGCGCTCCTGAGCCTGCAGCTAGAGATCGAACAAATCGACGCCGCCCACCTGCGCGGCGCCACCGACGCACAGCTCAAGCACTTCAACGCCGTGCTGCAGGAGCAGCTCGAAGAGCTCAAAGCCGAAGTGCAAATGCGCGAGCGCAGCTTCTGCGCCGACTTTGAAATCAAACCCCGCAGCACCAGCCTGAACCCCGCCAAACTCGGCCCCGTCCTGGCCCATGCGGTCGCCGACTGGCGCGCCGAAGTCTTCCATGCGGGCCGCGACTACGAGGCGGTGAACAGCCGCGAAGGGACGCGGAAGTGGTTGAAGAAGGTGAAGGCGGAGGCGTTGTTCGGTTGATGCCCTAGCGGGCCTTGTTTGGCGCGGGACGGCTTTGGCGAATCAGCGAGCTGCGCCTTTCGCAAGCAGCGTTTGCGCGGCCTTCCAAGTGCCGCCTTCGGCAATGTCCAACAGCCGTTGGCGGCGCACTTGAAGCTTGTCGCAACCCGCTTTTCGCCACTCTTCGGGTTCGTACTCGGCTTGCCTGAGCGCCATTTGCATCTCAGGACTGAGCGCCTTGAGTTCAGCGAAGCGCTGGGCCCACTCCACGTCGCCCAGGGCTTTCCGCTTTTCACTCACGCTCAGCGCCATCGCGCGGTCCGCCACTGACGTCTGCGGAGCATTCCAGAACAAGTTGGCTGCATGAAGGCAGGCGTTACGGAATCGGCCGGCAGTGTCGGGCTTGTTGCACTCTCTGTGCATAGTGAGCGCCGAAGGACCGGAACCAAAGAGATAGCTGGAAGTTACAAGTTCGAGGCCCATCTCCAGCTCAAGCCCAGGCGGCGTCTTCGCTAACAGGGCCAGGAGCCGCGCTCTGAACTCGTGTTGATAGTCGCGTACGTAGCCTGCTGCCGCAACGCCTTGCCATTGCGCATCGGTGAGTCCTCCGGCGTCTCGGAAGTCCGGCAACCACGCCAGCAAGTTGTTGGGTTCGATCTCCGCCCACCGCGTTTTGGGCAGGGCTTGGCAGGTCGTCCCGCGCATCCCACACCGGCGGCTACCCTGCTGCCACAACTGCAAGACATAGGGA
>JBKCVH010000274.1:0-15727 GCA_046317675.1 Burkholderiales bacterium | reverse complement strand
GCGCCTCGACCCGGGCCAGGGTGTCGACCTGGCGGCTGGAGTTCGCGCTCAGAGCTGGATCACCCGCGTGTCGGCGATCGAGTCATGAAGACACTTGCGCGAGTCGCGAAAGATCAGCAGCGAGTCGACCAGGCTGTAGACGATGACAGCAACCCAATTCACGGCGGCCAAGTAGCCAATGCCATAGCGCAGTCCGAGCAAACGCCAGGCATCGGGCTTGCTGCCGTCGCTGCGCTCGATGCGCAGCTTGAAACACATCTTGCCCACCGTCTGACCGCGTGCCACCAAAAGCCAGCCCTGCACGATCAGGAAAAGGGCGAAACTGAAAAGCGTTGACAGCGGTGCAAAGCCAAGCACGCTCGTGCTGCTCGCCGCCGTTTCGGCTTCAACCCAAGTGCCTATCGCCGGGATCTGCGTCACGGCCCAATAGACCGCGAACAGCACGATGCCGTCCACGATGGCGGCCACCAGGCGGATGCCCCGCCCGGCTAGCGCACTCTCGGTGGCCGGTACATCGGCCACCTGCGCAGTAGGCGGTGCGTAACGCGGGTCGGCATGGGTCGACATACAAAGGATCCCCCTGTTTTTTGTGGCGCGCATTCTGCCGGTGCACTTGTGGGGTTTGGCCGGGCTCGCGCTTCGAGCCCCAAGCTTTGGGGTCAGGAAAACCCTAGGTTTCCGAAGGGGTCAAGGCTTGAAACGTTTCCAGCTGGCGCGAACGCCTGGGTGGGCACGGCCTGCACCGGGCCATCACGGGGTCATCGCCCTGGGTCGAGCGCCAGCGCCCTGGCCTCTGCAACAAGCCCAGCCCACGAGGGCTTGGAGGCCGTCAACACGGCAAAAGCCGCGTCATCCGCCATCGCCTCTCGCAGTCGATTCGCAACTCATGTCGCCAGGGGCCCAAGGTAACGACCGCGCTGTCATGGTCATCGACCAAGCGGACGCAAGGCAACTCGGCGACCCAAGCCCCAGGAATCACGCCGCTGGCCTCGACGAATTCGCGCACGCTCAGCACCGTCCCACCGGGGCCCGGCAACTGCGCCTCGGCCGTGCACAAAGCCGGCAAGGCCGCCAACGCGTGCACTCCGTCGGCATCGGGCACCTGGCAGGCCCAAAAGCGTCGCACCAAGTCGGCCGCCAGCGCGGCGTCGTCTTGCGGTCGCGGTGGATCGGCGCGCCAGCGCCAGTCCACCGTGGGGCCGTCGTCGCCCACGCGCTCGCCCTCGCGCACAAAGCCCAGGTCTTCCAGCAAGGCCATGCTGGGCCCGTTGGTGGGCGAGGTGATGGCCAGCAACTCGTCGCGGCCCAGCACGCGCTGGGCGTAGGCCAGGCAGGCGCGGGCGGCTTCGCGGGCGTAGCCCTGGCCGGCGTGGCGCGTGGCCAGGCCGTAGCCCAGGTCGGGCAGGGGCAGGCTGTCGCGCTTGAAGAGGCCGCACAGGCCCAGGGGCTCGGCGTCAGAGCGCCGCTCCACCAGCCAAAAGCCGTGGCCCACCTGCCAATAGGGGTCGATGAGGCGCGCTTGCGCCCAGGCGCGGGCGGCGTCGACGTCGCGCACGCCGCTGTCGCGGATGCCAGAGATCCACGCGGGTTCGTTGATCAGGCCGAGGACGAACTCGGCATCGTCAGGACGGAACCAACGCAGGCGCAGGCGGGGGGTGAGCAGCACGTCCATGGCCGAACCATAGCCGGGCCGCGATGGCGACAATGCGCCACTCCCAGTCCTTGCTGCTCCCGATGCGCTTTGCCGACCGCCTGAACGCCGCCACCCGCGACTCCCTGCTCTGTGTGGGCTTGGACCCCGACCCGAGCAAGTTCCCTGGCGACTGGCAGGGCGACGCGCGGCGCATCGCCGACTTTTGCTGCGCCATCGTCGACGCCACGGCCGATCTGGCCGCGGCCTTCAAGCCGCAGATCGCCTACTTCGCCGCCGCCGGCGCCGAAGACCAACTGCTGCGCGTCATCCGTCACATCCGCGCCAAGGCGCCACAGGTGCCCGTGGTGCTGGACGCCAAGCGCGGCGACATCGGCGCCACCGCCACCCTGTACGCCCGCGAGGCTTTCGAGCGCTTCGAGGCCGACGCCGTGACCCTGTCGCCCTACATGGGCTTCGACACCATCGAGCCCTTCCTCTCTTGGCAAGACCGTGGCGTGTTCGTGCTCTGCCGCACCAGCAACCCGGGCGGCGACGACTTTCAAATGCAACGCCTGATGGACTTGCCCGGCCAGCCGCGTTTGTTTGAGGAACTGGCGCGCCGCGCCGAGAACGAATGGAAGCGCTTGCCCGGCCAGCTGGGCCTCGTGGTGGGCGCCACTTACCCGGAGGAGCTGGCCCGCGTGCGCGCCATTGCCCCGAGTGTGCCGCTGCTGGTGCCCGGCATTGGCGCCCAGGGCGGCGACGCCGCCGCCACGGTGCGCGCCAACGGCAATGGCCCCATGCTGGTCAGCAGCAGCCGCGCCATTCTTTATGCCGGCAAAACGCTGGCCGACTTCGCCGAGCGCGCGCGTGCCGTCGCGCTGGCCACCCGAGACAGCCTGACATGAGCAAGGCCTACCCCCACCCCCACGCCCAACCGCTGTTGCCCGATGCCGGCAAGGTCGAGCTGCTCTTTTTGCTGTTCCACGGCGCTGGCGCCGACTGCAGCCAAATGCAACCCTTGGCCGAGGCCCTGGCCGCCGCCTACCCGCAGGCCGCCGTGGTGTCGCTCGACGCGCCCACGCCGCTGCCCAGTGAGGCGGTGCGCGGCTACCAGTGGTTCGATGAAGCCGACCCCGTGGCCGGCGTGGCGGCAGCCCTGCCGGAGTTCATTGCCACCGTGCGCGCCTGGATGGACTACTTCGAGCTGCCCTGGCCCCGCGTGGCCCTGGCGGGCTTCTCGCAAGGTGGGCTGATGGCGCTGGAGGCCGTGCAAGCGCAGGAGCAACTCGCCGGGCGTGTGCTCAGCTTTGGCGCCACGCCCTTGGCCCGTCCGGTCATGGCGCCCGAGGCGGTCAGCCTGCATTTGCTGCATGGCTTGCTCGACGAAGAAGTGCCCTCTCGCCATGTGGTGGACGCCGCCCGCGCCTGGGTGGACCTGGAGGCCGATGTGACGGCCGATGTGCTGCCCGGCATTGGCCACGAGCTGCACCCGCGCCTGATTGAACGCGCGCTGCATCAGTTGCGCAGCTTCATTCCAGCGCGCTTGTGGCGCGAGGCGGTGCTGACAGCGGCTGAGATGGAGAAAGCCGATGCCGACGTGCTCAGGCGCGGAAAGCACCACTGAAGGCGTCCCAGAGCGCCAGCCCCCAGGTCAATAGCGCAAAGTTCAGCGTCAAGAAGACGGCGGCGCTGCCAAGGTCTTTGGCCCGGCCCAGCAGGGGCACTTGGTCCATGGAGAGCGCGTCGGCCAGCGCCTCCACGGCGGAGTTCAGCAGTTCCACCACCCACACCAGCACCCACACGCCCAGCAGCAGCAGGCCGTGCATGCGGCTCTGCGCCACCCAGGGCAGCAGGCAGAGCAGGGGCAGCGAAATGATGAGCTCTTGGCGGAAAGCGGCTTCGTATTTGAGGGCGGCGCGAAGGCCTTGGGCCGAGTAGCGGGCGGCGTTCAAGATGCGGCCGGGGCCGCCCTTGCTTTTCATGGGGTGTTCGTTCATGGCTCGAAGCTGAGGCGAATGGCAAAGCCCCGTGGGCTGCCGGGTAGGTCTAGCGTGCCGCCGTGGGCACGGGCCACTTGGAGGGCGAGGCGCAGGCCCAGCCCGTGGTCGGGGCTGGCCTGGCCCAAAAGGCGGTCGAGGAGGGCTTGCCGGTCGGTGTCCTGGAGGCCGGTGCCGTCGTCGCTCAGCAGCAAGCACTGCGGCTGAGGCTGTGTCAGCCAGAGCTGCGTGGCGCCGTGGCGCTGGGCGTTGTCGATGAGGTTGATGAGCGCCGCGGCCAGCAGTTGCGAGTCGGCGTGCAGGGGGCAGGCGGGGCCGGCTTGCAGCACCAAGTCGCCCATAGGCAGGCTGGCCAACAGGGCGTGAGCGTCGAGGTCGCGGCGCTCCAGCGGCGCATGGGTGCGGTAAAGGCGCAGCAGCGCCAGCACCATGTGCTGCAGGCGCTGTGCCGCTTCACGAACCCGCTGCAAACGGGGCTGGCCCGGACTCTCTTTGAGCGCCACCGCCAGCTGTGCATCCATGCCCGCCAGGGGCGTGCGCAGCAGGTGGGCGGCTTGGGCGCTGAACTCGCGCTCGAATGCCAGCCGCTCGCTCAAGCGCTCGCTGATCGTGGTCAGCGCGTGGTGGATCGGCGCCAGCTCCCGCCGGCTTGCCGGGCCCAGCGTGTGGGCGAGGGCGCGTGGGTCGTCGTGCAGGGCATCAAAGCCGGCCAAGCGCTGTGCCAAGTCGTCCAGGGGGCGTAGCTCGGTGTAAACGCGCCAAGCCAAAAGCGGTAGCGACAGCAGCACCACACCCAGGCCCCCCAGCAGTGCGTACTCGGTCAGCTCTTGCGTGACTTCGCGCCGCTCGTCGCGGGTCTGGGCCACCACCAAGAGGCCTTGGTTGGGCAGGGCCTGGGCATAGAGGCGCCAATCGGCACTGTCAGCAAAAGCACCCGCCTGCACTTGCGTGACCCAGCGTGCACTGCTCTCGGAAGAGCCGCGCACGCGCCGCCCCGCGCTGTCGAACCAGGCCCACGCAAAGCGCACCTCGCCGCTGGCCCCTGATGCTGGCGCTGCAGGTGCCATGGCAGGCGCGTTGTCTGCCATCAAAGGAGCCATTTGGTGTGCGCTGGCTTGCAGCGCATCGTCCAGGAGCTCATCGACTTCTTCATGAACCGCCAAGGCGGCCGCCAGCGCCACGGCCAATGCAATCAGCAGGCTGCCGAGGCCACTGGCCCAAAGCAGGCGGCGGGCCATGCTGCGCTGCGTGGTGGGATCCATGTCGTGTTCAGTCATGGCGGTCCGCCTTCACCCGGTAGCCCATGCCGCGCAGCGTCTCAATGCTGTCGCGCCCGAGCTTGCGCCGGAGTTTGGCCACATGGACCTCCAAGGCATTGCTCAAGGCAGTCTCGCCATCGAAGCCGTGAACCAGGCGCTCCAGTTCGGTCTTGTTGACCCAGCGATCGGCCCGCAGGCACAGGGCTTCCAGCACCGCCCATTCGCGCGCGGTGAGCTCGGCCTCGGTTCCTTCGGCCCAGACGCGGCGTGCGGCCAAGTCCACCGACAGGCCATGTTGCAACTGCAGCGACTGCGCCTGATCCTGCTGGCGGCGTAGCAGCGCCCGCAGGCGGGCCGCCAGCTCCTCAGGGGCAAAGGGCTTGACGAGGTAGTCGTCGGCACCGCCGTCGAGCCCCTCAATGCGGTCCGCCAGGGCATCGCGCGCGGTCAGCAAAAGGGCCGGCGTGCGCTGGCCCGAACGGCGCAGCTCGGTCAGCCACAGCCGGCCGGAGCCGTCGGGCAGTTGCCAGTCCAAGAGCCAGGCGTCAAAAGGCTCGTCCTTCAGCGCAGCGCGCGCGCTGGCCAGGTTGCGGCACCAATCCACCACATGGCCTTCGGCGCGCAGGAAGTCGCGCAGGCCTTCGCCCAAGATGGGGTCGTCCTCTAGCAGCAAGAGTCTCACCTCAGGGGTGCGAACGTTCGGCGCTGCGCGCACGCGAACGATCGACAGGGGTCATCAACATGCCGCCACCGTAGCACGGTGGTGCTTCAGCGCCGCTTCAGCCAAGGCGGCTGCAATCGGCGCCGATGACCCGCTCCCTGACCTCGCGTTTGCGCCATCCCTTGAGCAGCCCAGGGCTGCCCATGGGGACCGACACCTTGCTGGCCCTGCTGTGTGCCTATTGGGCGCTCACGGCCAACCGCGCCTTCTTGAGTGGCGTGCGGGCCGCGCTCGATTTCAGCGGGCTGCAGCTGTTGATGTTCCTGCTGTTGCTCAGCTTGCTGCATTTCCTGCTGCTGGCCCCCCTGGTTTGGCGCCCCTGGGCGAAGCCGCTTTTGGCAGCGCTGGCGCTGGTGGCCTCGGTGAGCAGCTACTTCACCCAGCAGCTCGGCGCCGTGCTGGACCCCGCCATGCTGCGCAATGCACTGCACACCGACCTGCCGGAGGCCCGCGAGCTGATGACCTCGGGTTTGATGCTGCACGTGGCGGTGGGTGTCTTGCCCGCGTGGTGGTTGATTGCCCAGGTTGAGCTGACGCAACAAAGCCAAGTGCTTCGCCGATTCGCCGCAGCGGCTCTGCGGTGGGTGCTGGCCCTGCTCGCCGTGTTGGGCTTGATGGCCCTGAACTACCAGCAGCTTTCGTCCTTGATGCGCAACCACAAGAGCTTGCGCTACCAGGTGCTGCCGGCGGCGCCGCTGTGGTCCTTGCCGCGCAGCATGGTGGATGTTTCCAAGGCCGCCATGAAGCCGCGCGAAGCCATTGGGCTGGATGCCAAGGCCGGCCCAAGCTGGGCCAGCGCCGAGCGCCCGCGCCTGCTGGTTTGGGTGGTGGGCGAAACCGTGCGCGCCGCCAACTGGGGCCAGCGCCAGATGCCCGACGGCAGCCAGCGCGACACCACGCCGCAGCTGAGGGCGCAGACCGGCTTGGTGCACTTGCCCGTCATGCACACCTGCGGCACCGACACCGAAACCTCGCTGCCATGCATGTTTGCGCCTGTGGGCCGGCGCGACTACGACGAGGCCCGCATTCGTGGCCAGCAGTCGCTCTTGCAGGTCCTGGCACGAGCCGGCGTGAACGTGAGTTGGATCGACAACCAAAGCGGCTGCAAAGGCGTGTGCGAGGGGCTGGAGACGACTCAACTGGAATGCAATGGCGGCCGCTGCCTGGACGACGCCTTGTTTGCCAAAGTGGCCGAGCGCCTCAAGAACGCCAAGGGCACGCAGCTTTTGGTGCTGCACATGCTGGGCAACCACGGCCCGGCTTACTTCCGCCGCGTGCCCGAAGGCTTTGCGCCTTACTCGCCGGTGTGCCAGAGCGACGACCTGGGCCGCTGCAGCCGCGAGGAAATCGTCAATGCCTTTGACAACGCGCTGCGCCACAGCGACAAGCTCTTGGCCGAGTTGTGGCAGCAGTTGCAGGCGGCGCAAGGCCAAGTGGACACCGCGCTTTTGTTCACGCCGGACCACGGCGAATCACTCGGCGAAAAGGGCCTCTTCCTCCATGGCGTTCCCTATGCCTTTGCCCCACGCGAGCAAACGGAAGTGCCGGTGGTGCTGGGCATCGCCCCGAACTGGGCGAAAGCCCGTGGTTGGAATGAGGCCTGTTTGGCGCAAGTGGCCAAGCACCCCAAGCCCGAGCACGACCACCTGTTCCACACCGTGCTGAACTTGCTCGACGTGCACACCACGCTCCAGGAGCCCGAATGGGACCTGCTCGCCCCCTGCAAGCGCTGAAGCTTCTGGCCTTCTTGCTGGTTCCGGTGCTGCTCTGGGACTTCAGCGGCTGGGACCTCACCGTGGCGCGCTGGTTGGGCGACGCCGATGGCTTTGCGGCGCGCCACAGCGTTTGGGCCGAGCTCGTTCTGCATGAAGGCGGTCGCTGGGTGAGCGGCGCCTTGCTGCTGGCCGTGGCCGTGAATGCTTTTTGGCCCGGTGAGCCGGCAAGGCCAGGACCGAGCCGAGCGCAGCGGCGCTGGGCTTTGCTTGCGCTGGTGCTGGTGCTGCTGCTCGTGCCCGCCCTCAAGCGCCTGAGCCTCACCAGTTGCCCCTGGAGCCTGGCCGAGTTCGGCGGCGTGGCGCAGTGGGTGCCACATTGGCGCTGGGGCGTGCCCGATGGCGGCCCGGGCGGCTGCTTCCCCTCGGGACATGCCGTGGGCAGCTTTCTGGGCTTCACCGTCTTGTTGTGGCTTTGGGCGCCTTGGCGCAGTCAGCGCCCCCTGCTGTGGGCGGGCCTGTGCCTAGGCATTGGCCTCGGCAGCTTGGCGGCCAGCGCCGGCCAATGGGCGCGTGGTGCGCACTTTGTGAGCCATAGCCTTTGGAGCGCTTGGTTGTGTGCGCTACTGGGTTGGGCCCTGCTCTTCATCTTCACGCGGCGAAGGGTTGCTGCGCCAGCCTGCCCTGTCTCTGTCCCCGTCCCCGTCCCCGTCTTGGCCTGCGCTCCGCAGGGAACGTTGAATGGCCGCTGACTCAGCGCGCCTCTAGTACGGGCCAAGCCAAGGTGGCCCGCAGGCCACCCTCGGCGCGCCGGCGCAGCTCCAGGCGCCCGCCATGCGCCTCGGCGATTTCGCGCGCCAGGGCCAAGCCCAACCCAGTGCCGCCGCGCTTGGTGGAATAGAAGGGCAGCAAGGCTTGCGCCAGAACGGCATCGCTGGCGCCTGGGCCGCGGTCGGCAACGCTGATTTGGACCTCACCGCCCTGCACCCGCAGTCGCAAGCTCACATCGGCCGGGGCGCTGCCGCTCTCCGCCGCGTTCTTCAAAAGGTTCAGCACCGCCTGCGCCATTTGGCCGGCGTCGAAGCAGCCGCTCTGTGCTGGCAAGCTGCCGTCCAGCTCAAAGCTTTGCGCGGCGCGAAGCTGCTCGATCCACTCGGCCCATTCCACCGGCTCCCGCTTGGGCGCGGGCAGCTTGGCGAACTCCGCATAGCCGGCCAAGAAGGCGTGCAGGTACCGGCTGCGCGCACCAATGCGTTCAAAGATCTGTGCCAAGTCGGGCTGCTCGGCGCGCCGGCTCAGCTCGGCGCCGCTGTGCGCCATGGATTGCATGGGCGCCAGCGAGTTGTTCAGCTCATGGCTCAGCACGCGCAGCACCCGCTTCCACGCGGCCACTTCCTGCCGCGCCAGCTCTTTGGTGAGCGGTCGCAGCAGCAGCAAGCGCAGCGGCTGGCCCTGAAGGTTCAGCACGCGCTGGCTGACCAGCCATTGCTGCTCGTCATCGGCCTTGAGCGTGACGATGCCTTCTTGCCGCTGCGCCAGCACGTGGGCCAACTGCGGTGGCGCCAGTTGCAGCAGCGCTTGCAGGCTCATGCCCTGCAGGCGCTTGCCATCGCCCAACAACTGCCGTGCCGCCAAGTTGGCCACCAGCACTTCGTCTTTGGCGTCCAGCAGCAGCAGCGCCACGGGGGTGTGCTGGACGACGGTATCGAGCAGCCATTCGCGCTGGGCGAGTTGCTGGCGTTCGGCGCGAATGGCTTGGGCCAGTTGCTGGTGGGCCTTGGCCAGTTGGTGCAACTCGCTGACATCGGCTTCGCTGCTCAGGTGGGTGGCGTAGTCGCCGTCGCGCCAGCACAGGAGGAGGGTGTCGAGGGCGGTTGTTAGCCGGTGGAGGGGTTGGAGGAGGAGGTGGCTGAACCAGAGGGTGAGGAGTGTTGCGGCTGTTAGTGCTGCCGCGGCGGCGATGGGTTTGCTGAGATGCCAGTGCTGGGCGGATTCGTAGATGGCAAGAGCTATTGCCGCTGTGGCCAGCGTGGCCATGATGGTTCTGGCTTTGAGGGAGGTCATTGGGTTTGCGTTGCAGCCCGCCCGGATTTCGCCCGGGCAGGCGACCCACTTTTGGCTTGACCCAAAAGTGGGCAAAAGGTCAAGCCCGCACTGCGCTCGCCCCTACGCCTGCGGCTACGGGGTTCCCTGTGCTGCTCGCAAACCGGCCCCGGCCAGAACTCGCTTCCGTTCGCCTGCGGCTCACTCCGCTCAAACAAGCTGGCCGAGCTAGATGGGTGGCGTGCCTTCGGCACGCGGGCCGGCTTGCTGTGCTGCTCGGCGGCGCAGAGGGGCGAACCCCGAGCAGCCAAACCCAGCAGCCGAGTACGGAACCTCAAGCAGCTGACTGCAGGCAGCGGGCCGATAGCTGGGTTTGGCTGTTGGAGCCTGCCCCTCTGCGCCGCCGGGTTTGTGGCAGAGGCAGGGGTGCGCGCGTTAGCGCGCCACGTGAACTGGCCCGGGCAGACTGTTTGACCGAAGTGAGCAACGCGAACGCAGGGAGTTTCTGCCCGACCCCTGCCTTTGCCGCAAACCCGGGAACCCCTTGCCGAAGGCGAGGGGCGAGCGCAGTGCGGGCTTGATCTTTTGGTTCCTTTTGGATCAAGCCAAAAGGAACTCGCCTGCCGGGGCGAGACCCGGCGGGGTCTCGGAAAACAAGCCAAAGACCCCAGCGCATCAAACCCCATGGTGCGCCATCCGCCGATACACCGCCTGCCGCGACAACCCAAACTCCGACGCCACGCGACTGACATTCCCCGCATGCTTGGCCAAGCTTTCAACGAGCTGCTCGCGCGAAGGTTCGTCGAGGTTGCGCGGTTCGACGGCGAGGATGGCGGCTGACAGCCCCAAATGCTCAGCGCCAATCTCAGCAGCACCATCCGCCAGCAACACGGCCCTCTCCATGCAATGCCGCAGCTCCCGCACCTCCCCCGGCCAAGCATGTCCGCGAACCCGCGCCCAAGCCGCCTCCGACAACCGCGCACGCCCCGCCAAAAACCGCTCCACCAGCGGCCCCAAGTCCTCGGGCCGCTCCCGCAAGGCCGGTAAGCGCAACTCAATGCCGTTGAGCCGGTAGTACAGGTCTTCCCGGAACTGGCCCGCTTTCATCAGCGCCGGCAAGTCGGCATTCGTGGCCGAGAGCACGCGCACATCCGCCTGCAGCTCGCGCGAACTGCCCAGGCGTTGGTAGCGGCCGGTTTCCAGCACGCGCAGCAGCTTGGCCTGACCGGCGGGCGGCAGGTTGCCGATCTCGTCCAGGAAGAGCGTGCCGCCCTGCGCCGCTTCGATGTGACCAACCCGCGCTCGTTGCGCCCCCGTGTAGGCGCCGGCCTCGGCACCGAAGAGCTCGGCCTCGATCAGCTCGGCGGGCAATGCGCCGCAGTTCAGGGCCACGAAGGGCTGGCGGGCGCGGCCCGAGTTGCGGTGCAGCAGCTCGGCAATGCGCTCCTTGCCACTGCCGGCCGGGCCGGTGATGAGCACCGGCAACTGCGAGCGCGCCACCGGCGCGGCCAGCTCCAAGAGGCTGAGCATGGCGGCGCTTTCGGCCACCAGTTCGCCCAGGTCCAGGCGCTCGCGCAAGCGCCGCCAGCGCGTGCGCTGCTGCTGGTGTTGTTGCTGCAATTGCTGCTGGGCTTCCGACAGCTCCAGCAGGTTCTGCACCGTGGCCAGCAGCTTCTGGTCGTCCCAGGGCTTGCCCAGGTAGTCGGCGGCCCCCAGCTTGACGAGCTGCACGGCGCGCTCCAGTTGCGTCCAGGCGGTGAGCAGGATCACCGGCAGATCGGGCCTGGCCAGGCGAATGCGCTGGAACAGGGCCACGCCCTCGTCGCCGCTGGGGGTGTCGGCGCTGAAGTTCATGTCCTGGATCACCAGGTCGGCCTGAGCCAGCGCCTTGAGCCCTTCTTCAGGGCTGAGTGCAATGTGTGTGGCGATGCCTTGCAGGCTCAGGAGCAACTGCAGGGCATCGCCCACATCGGGGTTGTCGTCGATGACGAGGACGGTGGGCATGGACTCAGTGTGCCAACAAGTTCAGTCGCAGCCGCTCAGGACCGCATCACCGAGGCCGGTGCCAGGGTCGCGGCGCGGCGGGCCGGCGCCAGCACCGCCAGTTGGCCCAAGGCGAGCAGTAAAAGCGCGCCGCCCAGCAGGTAGGGCCACGGCAGCAGCGGCATCTTGTCCACCGCCATCCATTGCGACAGCGCCATCGCCACCACCGCACCCACCACCACGCCCATGCCGGTGAGCAAAGCGTTCTCGGCCTGGAAGTACTGCCGGATCTGCGCCTGGGTGGCGCCCAGCGCGCGCCGCACGCCAATCATGCGGCGGCGCTGCTCCACCCAAAAGCTGGCCAGGCCGACGATGCCGAATGCGGTCACCAGCAACAGGGCCACGCTCACGCCGGCCAGCAAACCGACCATGGCGCGGTCCTGGGCGAAGTAGTCTTTGCGCATGTCCGAGAGCAGCTGCGTCCGAACCAGCCAGCGCCGGGAGTCCACCTCCGGAATGAGTTGCGTGAGGGCCTTGGCCACCGCGCCTTGCTTCGCGGGCTCGACGCGCAGCATGTAGGTGCCGTCGCGGTAACTCAGCTTGACCGGGACGATCATGGCGTAGGGGCTGTCGCTTTGCTTCGGGTTGGTGTGCGTCAGGACATCGACCACACCCACCACGGTGATGGGTGGGCTGCTACCCCAGTAGACCGCTCGACCCACGGCGCTCTTGCCTGGAAACAAGGCCTCCGCCAGCGCGCGGTTGATGATCACTGGCGGGGCGGCGTTCGAGCTTTGAGTGCGCACCTCTTCCCCGGTCTTGACTTCATCGGGCTTGAAGTTGCGGCCGTCGACGAGCCGGAGGCCCAGTGTGGGGATGAAGTGCTCGTCGCCCTCGTAGCGCGCAGCGATCACGCGCTTTCCGCCGCTGTTGGGCGCCGTGTTGACACCGCTGTTGTTGGAGCTGTTGCCGAACACCACTTGGTTGACGACCGCGGCGCTGTGCACGCCGGGCAGCGCCCGGATGCGGCGCATGTCCTCGGTGCTCAGCGCAAGCGCTTCTTCGACGGTTTTCATGGCGCGTGGTTTCGCCACCATCAGTTCGGCCTCGGGAAGGCCGGTGCTGAGGTTCAGGTCGATCCACAGCCTTTGAATCAGGTGCATGGCGTTGGCGACGATGGCGAAGCTCAGCGCCACCTCCAGCACGATCAGCGCGGCGACCACACGGTGGTGAGCGAGGCTGCGCAGCATGGGGCGCAGCGGCGCTTGGAAGAGATTGAAGAGCATCACTGCACCTTGATTTGCGAAGCGGGGCTGACACCTGCGGCCCGCCAGGCGGGGAGCAGGCCGGCGACCAGGGCGGCGAGCACGCCACCCGCGAGAGTGAGAAGAAGAATCTGGGTGTCCATCTCGGCCAAATGCGCGTACTGCGTTGGGCTTTGGCGCACCAGCCACAGCCCGAGCTGGGACAGCAAAAGCCCCAGCACCGCACCAATGGCCCCCACCAGCACCGACTCCACCAAGAACTGCATGAACACGGTGATGCGGCTGGCACCCAGCGCCCGGCGCACCCCAATTTCGTTGGAGCGGCGCAGCGTCTTGGCCAGCATCAAACCGGCCATGTTGACCAAGCACACCAGCAAAAAGCCGAAGGCCAGCGAGGTTTGCAGCCGCACCTCTTGGGGCAGCACTTGGTGGTGTTCGAGGTGGCTGACCACATCGCGCAGCCGCACATTGGTGGCGCGCACAAAGCGGCCGGCCGTGCGCTGCTGCTCGCTGTAGCGCTCCAGGTACTGCTTGAAGGCGGGCGCATCGCCGGGCCTTTCAAGCTCCACCCAGTACTGCACCCAGCTGCAGGGCACGCCACGGTCCAGCGGGCCACGGCTTCCCAGTTCGCCCCAGCAGTTCATGTTGCCGCTGAAGGCAAACTTCAGGTCCATGGCGGTGCTGAAGGGCAGAAAGACTTGGTCCTGGCGGCCGTAGGCGCCCATGGAAAGGTCGATGAAGAAGGGCTCCAGTCGCCAAGGCTTGAGCACCCCAACGATGCGGAACTGCTGGCCGCGCAGGATCAAGTCTTTGCCCACGCCACTCTGGCCCTTCCCGAACAGCCGCTCGTTCAGCGTGGCGCCAATCACCACCACACGCGCCTTCTCTTGGTCTTGCTGGGCATTCCAGGCGCTGCCAAACGCCAGGGGGGCGTTGAACATGGCGAAGAAATCGCTGGTGGCGTAGCGGGCACTCTCCACCTCCGGGCGCTCGCTGCTGCCGGCCAGTTGAACGGCAAGGAAGGCCCCGCTGCTCATCGTTTGCCGCAGCGCACGGCGCTCGCCCAGCAGGGTTTCGGCATCAAAGCGGGTGAGTTGCTGCTGCGGCTCCTCGCCCGGCTGGTAGCCCACCAAGTCGCCGGCGTCGATCTGCACGTCAAACAGGCGTTGGCTCTTGCCCGGGATGGGGTCGGCGGCGAGCACGCGGTACACGGTCAGCGTGGTCATGCAGGCGCCAATGCCCAGGCCCAGGGCCAGCACGATAAGCAGGGTCAGCACGGGGCCACGCTTGAGCGAGCGCAGTGCGTTGTGCAGGTGATCGGTCCACATCGGTCTACTCCAGCGCAGCATTGAGCTGCTGCAAAGCTTGTTCATCGAAACGGCCCTGGGACGTCAGTGCGTCAATCCAGGCCAGCCAAGCGTCCAGTTGCGCTTGCACCGCCAACTGCTGCAGCTGGCCGTGGGTTTGAATCGCCTGCAGCACATCGGTGGTGGAGCGGCTGCCCTGCTCTTGGCCAATGCGCATGGCGCGCACGGTTTGCAGGGCGCCGTCCAGCCCCTGCTGGCTGCTGGCGTGTTGGTCGCGGGCGGCGGCCAGGCGCTCCAGCTGCGTCGCTTGTTCGCGGCCCAGCTCGCGCTGCAGCAGCTCCAGCTCGGCCGCCACCGCTTGCACGCGGCTGCGTGCCGCGGCTTCATTGGCGCGGCGGCTGCCGCTGTCCCACAGCGGGATGCGCAGCTGTAACTGCCAGTCGTTGCCGCTGCGGCTGGGGCCGCGCTCGAAGCGCTGGCTTTGGGCCTGCAGCCCCAGTTGCGGCAGCACGGCGCCCTCGGCGGCGCGCTGCTCGGCTACGCGGGCGCTGCGCTCCTCTTGCAAGGCCAGCAGGCGGGCTGATGTACCGCCCGCATCGGCTTCCAGCGCGGGCGGCAAGCCCAAGGCGCCCCGGGTGCGGCTTGGGCGGTGAGCCCAGCTTGCGGGGCGCGCATGGGCCACCAGGCTTTGCCGCAGCGCGCGCTCTTGGCTCATGCCACCGCGCGCCTGCGCCTGGGCCAGCAGCAAGAAGCTTTCGCTCTGCCGCCAATCCACGGCGGCGGTCAGGCCCTCGCGGTGGCGCACTTGCATACGCTGGGCCTCTTGGGCGAAGGCTTCTTGCAGTGCCTGCTGCACCCGCTGCAGGCTGCGTGCCGCATGCAGTTGCACGTACAGCGCAGCGCTGCGCGCACGCAGCTGCTGCTCGCTGTTCAAGCGCAGCAGGTGGTTGGCGCGCAGGCGCAGCGATTCGGCTTCCAGCTGCCGCCAGCGCGGCAAGTCCACCAAGGGCTGGGTGAGTTGCAGCGTGCCTTGGGAGATGTTGCCGCTGCTGGCCCCGCTGCCGCCGCCTTGTTGCCAGAGCGCAGTGAGCTGCGGGCCCAGCTGCGCGCGGGCGGCTTGCTGCCGTGCGGCCTGCTCGGCCTGCGCGGCATCGGCGGCACGAAGGCTGGGGGCCGCCTGCAAGGCACGCTGGTGCACCTGCTGCAGGTCCAGCGGCGCCGCGCCTTCACCGTGCGCGCACAGCACCATGCTGCAGCCGAGCAGCAGCAGGAAGAGCTTCACGCCAGCACCTCGCGTTGCAGCGCGCGGCCATCGATCACTTGCCCGTCCACCACCTGCACATGGCGCTGCGCGCGGGCGGCCAGCTGCGGGTCGTGGGTGACCATGATCAGCGTGCTGCCTTCGCGGTGCAGCTCCTCCAGCAGCTCCATCACGGCACGCGCCATGGCGGTGTCGAGGTTGCCGGTGGGTTCGTCGGCCAGCAAGATCTTGGGCTCGCCCGCCAGTGCCCGGGCAATGGCCACGCGCTGCTGCTGGCCGCCGCTGAGCTGGTTGGGCAGGTGCCCGGCGCGGGCCTGCAGGCCCACACGTTCCAGCGCACCCAGCGCACGGCGCTTGCGCTCTGCCGCATTGAAGCCGCGGTAGCGCAGCGGCACCTCGATGTTGTCTTGCACCGAGAGGTCAGGAATCAGGTTGAAGGCCTGGAAGATGAAGCCGATCTTCTCGTTGCGCAAGCGGCTGCGCGCCGTGTCGTTGAGCCGGCTCACGTCCTCGCCATCCAGCTCGTAGAGGCCGCCACTGGGC
>JBKCVH010000273.1:0-4586 GCA_046317675.1 Burkholderiales bacterium | reverse complement strand
CTGCTGACCAGCAACCCGTGGATGACGACCTGGGCGACCAGTACCGCGCCCGCTACGGGCTACACGAAGATTACGGGCGGGTTCTCACCTACGACCTCGCGCGAAGCGACCATCGTGCGCCTCGGGACGTACAGCTACAAGTTCGTGATGAACGTCGAAAGCGGCTACTACACCGCCCCGTCCGGTGGACAGGCGCTGTCCTACGGGACGCTCGGCGCGTCAGGTGTCTATACGCGAGAGCGACCGCGACGCCCACGATGTTGCGGCGGTTCACTTCCGAATCGAAGCCGAACAGCAAGTCGGGTGAGGAGAGGTGGAAGAAGTGAAGTGCGTTCGACTGCATCACCTGGCCGTAGTGCATGAGCCGACGAATCTTGTCGGCCGACGGCGTGACGGGATGGGCACCCACCACGCGGTCGAGGGCCTTCGAGGCGGCGAGGTGGTGCGAAACCGGACAGATGCCGCAAAGGCGCTGCACCATCACCGGCACTTCCCAGTAGGGCCTGCCCTCAATGAATTTTTCAAAGCCACGGAACTCGACGATGTGCAGTCGTGCTTGTTGGACGCGGTTCTGAGCGTCGAGCAAGAGGGTCACCTTGCCGTGGCCTTCAACCCGCGAGACAGGGTCAATGGCAACCCGCCGCAGGCCTTGGGAAAGGGCGTTGGCGCTGGCGGTTTCTAGGGGGCTGCTCATGTTCAGTCGTAGTGAATGAGCCCATGACCCAGGTGCGGCGTGCGCCCGGCCATGAGGTCATTGAGGAAGGCCCAGAACGCATCGGCCGGGGGTGGGCAGCCGGGCAAGAAGTAGTCCACATGCACCACCTCATGGATGGGGTGCACTTTGTTGAGCGGAAGGGGTAGTTCGGGGTCGTTGGGGATGGCGCTGCCTGAGCTCAAACCGGGTCGGGTTCGATACACATCGGTCAACATTTGTCCCAGGTCAAGGTGGTTGCGCTGGGCTGGCAGGCCGCCATTGATGGCGCAGGCACCGACCGCCACCAGTGTCTTGCAGTGGGCGCGGAACTCGCGCAGCACCACCACGTTTTCGGCATTGCACAAGCCGCCTTCGATGAGCCCGATATCGCAGTGGCCCACCACTTTGATGTCGGTCAGGGGCGAGCGATCGAACTCGATGTGCTCGATGAGTTCGAAGAAGCGCTCGTCAATGTCAAGAAAGGACATGTGGCAGCCGAAGCAACCGGCCAGCGACACCGTGGCCACTTTGAGCTTGCGCGGCACATGGGAGGCTGGGTTCATGGCGGCTCCTGCTGCGCTAGGTCGGCCACCGAATGGGCGTCATAGCGCCGCTGGCCGATGGGAATGATGAAGCCCCGCCGCTTGGGCAGGATGACTCCGACCGGGCAGATTCCGGCGGCGCGATCGGTCAGGGCCATGGAGGTGTCGGCCAGCTTGCCGCTGACGCTGTTGACCAAGAGGTGCGTGCCCATGCCGTGGCCGCCGATGGCGAACACGTTCTTGCCGTCGACCTCGCGGCTGGCTCTGACGCAGAGCTCGCACAAGATGCAGCGGTTGAAGTCGAGCAGCAAATCAGGATGGCTGGCATCCACCGGTCGGTCGGGGTAGAACTCCTCGAAGTGCGGGCCCTCCATGCCCACTTGGTAGGCGGTGGCCTGCAGCAGGCAGTTGCCGCTCTTTTCGCAGCTCGGGCAAAAGTGGTTGCCTTCAACGAACAGCATCTGCAGCAGAGTTTTGCGGTGCGCGTTCAGCTCGTCGGAGTTGCTTTCGACTTCGAGCCCCGGTGAGGCTTGCACGGTGCAGGCGGCACCGGCGCGGCCGTTGACCTTGACGCTGCAGACGCGGCAAGAACCGTGAGCCGCAAACTCAGGGTGCCAGCACAGGTGCGGGATGTATCGGCCGGCTCGGGTGGCTGCGGCCAAGATGCTGTCGCCAGCTTGGAAGAGCAGGTCTTCACCGTCTAGCGAAAAGCTTTGGGCTGCGCTCGGGTCTTCGATCAAGGCCGGTTCTCCAGGTGGGCGTCTGCGTCATCGCGACCGGTCATGCGGCGCGCAATCGACAACTCGGCGTCGAGGTCGAATCCGGGCTCGAAGTGCAAGGACTGCAGGTGCTGCTCGTAGGCCGGACGGAACTTCAAAATGGTGTCGCGCAGGGGGTTGCAGGCGGTGGCCCCCAAGCCGCAGTGGGTGGAGGTGTGCATGAGTTTGTCGAGCTCAAACAGCACGTCAATGTCGTGGCGTGAGCCATGGCCGTCCGCCAGCTTGTTCATGCGCTTGAGCACGAGGGCGGTGCCCACGCGGCAGGGCGTGCAGAAGCCGCAGCTTTCGTGGGCGAAGAACTGTGCAAAGCCACGCGCGACCTCGAACATGTCGCGGCTGCGGTCAAAGACCATGAAGGCGCCTGCGGTGGGCACGTCTTCAAAGGCAAGGCGACGCCCGAACTCAAAGGCCGATAGGCACACACCCGAAGGCCCGCCCACTTGCACCGCCTGGGTATCCCGCGCGCCGCAGTCTTCAAGAATGCGGCCGATGCGAGTGCCAAAGGGGTACTCGTAAAGGCCGGGGCGATCGCAGTCGCCCGAGACGGAGTGAATTTTTGTGCCGGTGGACTTGGGTGTGCCAATGCGGGCCCACCAAGCACCGCCCATGACGGCAATGTGCCCAGCGGCGCAGAAGGTTTCTACGTTGTTGACGATTGTCGGGTGACCGAGGTAGCCATGCTCGACCGGGAACGGGGGGCGTATGCGCGGTGTGCCCCGCTTGCCCTCGAGGGATTCGATCAAGGCCGATTCCTCTCCGCATACATA
This sequence comes from Burkholderiales bacterium, assembly GCA_046317675.1. Classification (GTDB taxonomy): domain Bacteria; phylum Pseudomonadota; class Gammaproteobacteria; order Burkholderiales; family Burkholderiaceae_C; genus Inhella. The sequence goes on along the minus strand of JBKCVH010000273.1, from coordinate 1,804 downwards.
GGCGCCGGCTCCGACGTGGATTTGGATGTCGAAGTTGAACCCAGCATGGCCTTGGATGTTGTTGCCGAGCAAGCCCTGGGTGCGGCGCCTTTGCAAAACGGCTTCAAGCGCTTCCAGCAGGTAACGGTACTCGCCCCGGAGGTACACCAAGCCGCGTTGCGCGCCAATGGCCAAAGCAGCAATCGTCATGCCTTCAAACACGGCGTCAGGGCTGCGGCGCAGCAGCACGTGGTCTTTGAAGGTGCCGGGCTCGCCTTCATCGGCGTTGCAAACCACCACATGCTCGGTACCCGGCGCTTTGCGGCAGAGCTCCCACTTGAGGCCTGTGGCGAAACCCGCACCCCCACGGCCGCGCAAATTGGAGCGTTTCATTTCAGCCAGCAGCGGCTCCTGGCCCAGCGCCAGCGCCGCATGAAGCGCCTCGCCTGGTGCGCGGCGGTCGCCCAGGAGTACGTCGGCTCGGCGGATGTTGTCTTGCACCACGAACCACTCGGCTGGCCAATGCTCGACCGGGGCGCGAGCCCGAATCAACTCCGCCATTTGGGCCACGCGGGCCGCATCCAGCTGGGTTATGACTTGATGGTGGTTGATCAGCAGGGCGGGGCCTTGGTCACACAGGCCGGTGCACGAGGTCCGGTCGACACTCACCAAACCGTCGCTGCTGAGCCGCCCAGGCGCAACGCCCAGGCGCCGACACAAGTCGGCCATGAGCGCCTCGCTCCCGAGCAGCCGGTCGGTGACGTTGTCGCTGAACAGCACCCGGTAAGCGCCAACAGGCCGGATGTGGAAGAAGCGGTAGAAGCTGGCGACGCCTTCAACCTGTGCCAGCGTGAGGCCAAGGGCAGCCGCCACTTGGGCCAGTACGGAGCGCTCCAGCCAACCGTTTTGAGCTTGCAACTCCCGCAGGATTTGCACCAGCGCGTGTGGGTCACTCTGGAAGCGCTCCAGCACAGCAGCCGTGCCGGTGACTTGGGGGGGGAGCGCTGGTGGTGCGAGTGGGGTGGAGTGCACGCGATCGGCTCGCTGAACTGGCAACAAGCCGAACTATGGTGCGCTGCCGTCAGGTCCAACTTGCGCCAGATCAACAAGACAGGCCAAGCCCAGCTGAATCTGCTGCCCTCGATCAATGGCGCAAAGCCAGGGCCTTAGCGCAGGCCGGTTCTGCGGCGCTCAGCGTTCACAAGGTTCGCTGCCCCAACCACTGGCCGAAGTCCGAGACGTTCCTTGCGGGCCAGCAAGCGCACATCGGCCAGGGCGAGCCAGTCGGAGAACTGGCGACGTGCCTCAAGGGCCCGTGCCGCACCGAAGAGCACGCGAACCGGCTGCTTGGTACGCAGCGCCAAGCGCCTTTGAAGCCGAGCCACGGTTTCGCGCACAGGGTCGTGGCCGAAGGGGCCGCAAAGCAGGACCCCGAATTGGCCATCCCGCAGGGCGTAGACGGGGTTGGGGCCGCGTTGCAACTCGGCGCGCAGCAGGTCGGGGGCATGGGAGGCGTCGGCGGAGGTCTGCGCATGCAGCACCAGCAGCACGCAATCTTCCGAGCGGCCCTCGTGCACGGCCTGGTGGCGCTCTTCCAGCGCCCACCGCAGGGCGCGCCGATTCAGTGCCTCACGCTTCTCGATCTTTTCAATCTTCTCGATGCTTTCGCGTTCAAGCTCGTCCAGCCAAATTCCCATGCCTGCTCCGCTGATTTTTTGATGGCCCTGATGCCGAGGCTAGTGCGGATTGCAACTTGTTGCAAGACGTATCAGAGGCGAGCCCTCGTTCAAGTTGGGGATGTCCGAGAACTGATTCGCACATAGGG